>JAJRQL010000033.1 GCA_024280265.1 Deltaproteobacteria bacterium | reverse complement strand
GCTCGTTTACACTGAAGCTTCAATAACTACAGTATAACACGAGCAGGTTACCCCTTCCGGACATACGCCCTAATCGGAAGTTCAATAAATTGCTACAGGGAGAATCAGATGGAGCTGACAGGGAAAGCAATTGTCCATGTTGTTATTTTGTTGTTGTCTTTTTGGGTTTTGTTTGTCGGTACGACATGCGCTGTTGCTGAAAACCCGTCAGAAAATCAGGCTGATAGTTATGCGGTAGCACATGATGGTTTTGAGGCCACACTTGGAGTAGAGATGATGACTGGTGAAACAAGCTATGCCATAGGTGCACCTTTCAGTTTTCCTGATGGAAGCACTGCACAGGGCTATTTCCCGTTGAGCGAACTTGAGTGGCCTCTTGACATATGGCTGGCTAGAATATCAGCAGGGGTGGGTGTCGGGCAGAACTGGCGTATAAACGGGATGATAAAGACTGCTGTCACAGATCCAAATGATCCGATGACAGATCGGGACTGGCTTCATCCCTCTAATCCGGGGCAGTTGGATGTATATTCCACGTCTGATATTTCTGGTTTTTCAGCATTTATTTTTGATTTAGATGTGGAATGGACATTTATGCAGCAAAATTCCTGGAGACTCTTTACCGGAATCGGCTACCAGTACCAGAAATATGAATATGACGGGAGTCTGGTGCACCAGTATTCACCATCTGGCCAGTTCGGTTATGAATACTTTGGAAACGGAGTTCTCACCACGACCTATAAAATAACGTACAGTATGCCATATATTCTTGTTGGTACTGAGTATCAGATTACACCAGCCTTTGTTATTACTGGCAGCCTTGCATATTCCTCCTTTGTTACGGCAGAGGATGAGGATGACCATCTGCTGAGAGGTCGAGTGGCGACAGGGGAAATGGATGGCGATTCCTATATGATTGATTTTTATGGGAACTACGAATTTGAGTCTTCCTGGTTTGTGGAAGGCGGAATCAGCTATACGAAAATTGAGGTTGATGGGGATATGGATATCTCAATGTATGGCGTTCATGTCCTGCCTGAGAGGGAAGAAGTAGAAAGCAGTCAGACGTCAGCCTATCTTTCTCTGGGATATCATTTCTAATCTAATGGGTTTTTCAGCTTTCACATCGAGATCCTGTAACAGAGTGGCTGGAGGGATATGTCTTTTGGGGCTCCTGGCTGTCCTGTTATTCCCCGCCACTGGTGCAGCAAAAAGCTTCAAGGTGGCTCTGTTCATTCCCGGACAGAGTTCATTCTGGAACCTGGTTACAGCTTTTATGGAGGCGGCGGCAGAGGATCTTGATGTTGACTTGAGAGTCTACGACGCTGAAAGCAATCATTTTCTCATGGTCAAGCAGGTGGAGGAAGCGATTTCAGGACCAGACAAGGTTGATGCCATAGTTTTTCAAAATTTTAAAAAGCGTGCCCCGGAAATTATTAAGCTGGCTGAAGATGCCCATGTCTATGCATATCTGTTTAATTCACCCATTGAGAAAGAAGCTGACATCGGAAGGCCCAGGGAAAAATATAGGTATTGGCTTGGTGAAATGCTTCCCGATGATAAAGGTGTTGCAGAAGTACTGGCAAACTCTTTGATCAGGGAGTCCATTAGAAACGGAAAGATTGCTGCTGATGGAACTGTGCATGTGATAGGAATCAGTGGCAGGCTGGCAGATACTGCGTCGTTAACGCGTATTTCCGGATTGGAAAACGCAGTGAACGGCAGGGATGATGTAAAGCTTCGTCAAGTGTTTAATACCGATTGGGGGCAGGAGCAGGGGGCCCAAGTTGCTTTTATGGCATTGAAACGTTACCCGGAGACGACAGTCGTCTGGTCCGCAAATTATAAGACAAGCAATGGAATACTTAGAAGTCTGGAGAGATTGCAACTGAGTCCGGGAGAAGATATCTTCCTCAACTCTTATGGTCTTCGTGCTGAAGTTCTTGATCTGATTGCTGCTGGAGATATTGTCGCCACCACAGGTGGTCATTATATCGAGTCTGCCTGGGTTCTGGTTCAGCTCTATGACTATTTTAATGGTATTGATTTTAGAGAGGAAGGGACCACAATGCGTACTCCCATGCCTGTTGTTACCAAAAAAATATATCTCTCTTTCAGAAGAAATTATCCGCTGATAAGTTGTCGGCCGGGAATCTCAAAAAGATAGATTTTATGCAATACTCAAAGGTGTTGAACCCTGAGCTGAAGAAGTATCAGTTCAGTCTGGAATCTATCTTGTCCCAACTGTGACAAGAAGTGTAACAATCTCTTGACTCCTGGCCTGCTGTATCGACTGTGTGGTAATAATCATTCCTGGAAAAAGGAGACGGCAGTGGCCATTTCAAATATCTCTCCCATGACATATTCTCCGGAGCAGTCAATATTTAAGTCGGCTGCCAGGCAACCGAAACTGGCAGGGTAGCTGATTGATCTTACGGTTCAGTCTCTCTCTCTCTCTCTCTTCTCGATGCAGTCGCGGCCAACGTCTCAGCAGGCAGTTCAGAATGTTGATGATGAAAGTATGGAAGCTGCACCCGATAATGAAGCCCGCGAGACCTCCATCAGTATCAGGGTATGAAAACAGTGCGCTTTTGTTATTCCTGCCTGTAACTTTGCCCCAGTCCTTTTGGGGCTCTTGACATAAAGAGTTTTCCTGCTATTCGCTGTAATCTGCCACTGGAGTAGCCCTGTTTACGGCTTCTACTCGTTGAGTAGTGCATAAAAATCAGAGTAAAGATCATCAGTGGGAACGGTGCAGTCTGAAAAACCTGGGAAGGTATTCCCGGAAAAAGATCCTGGAGGCCGATACCGCTCACCTGCAGAAAGGCAAAGAGCATGGCACCAAGGGCTACTCGTATCGGGTTCCACCCGCCAAAAATCACCAGTGCAAGTCCGATCCAGCCAATTCCTTCAGCTCCTTGCGGGCGACCCCAGCCAGGCTTTAACGAAAGCGAGTAGGCGGCACCGCCGATTCCCACCAGAAAGGCTCCCCCGAGAACAGCCAGCATCTGGATTTTTGCAGGGTTCAACCCACGTGCAAATGATGCCGCCGGATTTTCTCCGACAGAACGCAGGCAGAGTCCGGCCTTACTGAATGAAAAGAAATAATAGATAACGGCAACAAGCAGCAGGGCAAGCCAGACGGTAAGTGGCTGGGTCAGGATAATCTGCAGGGATGACGGTAGAGAATCGTAAAAAGGCAGTTTACTGTTCAGCATCGTCGGACCCTGGACGCGGCTGTACGGGTTGCCAAGGAAATAGGCAAGATCGCGACAGAGAAGAGACAAGGCAAAACCCACGGCGACCTGGGAGAGGTGGAGATAGATACTGAAGTATCCAACGATAACTCCGGTGAGCATTCCGGCACAGCCTCCAGCGAAGAACCCAAAGAGCAGAGAATCAGTTTCCCTGGCAACCACAAAGGCGGCCATGGCGGCAAAGAGTACAGCTCCGTCAAGTGAGAGATTGATGACACCGCTTTTTTCTGCAAGTGTTTCACCAAGGGCAATGATGATAAGAGGTGCACTTGCGGCAAGTACAGATGCGATGAGCATTGGCAGGGAAAGATCACCCATCATGGCTGAGCCCTCCTCTGTCTAATTCCTAAAATAAACAGGGCACAGAGCACGCAGCAGCCCTGAATAACACCGGAAAGGGCTGAGTCGAGCTGCAGGACAATGGGAAGTTGGATGGCACCCACATTTAAGCTTGCAAAGAAAAAGGCCAGAATAGGAATCAGTACTATTTTATATCCCGAAAGCATGACAAGTAACAGGGCAAGATATCCGTAGCCGCTGGAAATAGAGGGGATGAGCCGGTGGTAGACTCCTGTTGTCTGGATAAATCCGGCAATTCCGGCACAACTGCCCGCGATTAAGATTGACTGAAGATAGTAACGTTCCGGAGAGATGGCATAGAGCAGTGCGGCTTTTGGGTTCTGGCCAATGGCCTTTAATTTCAGACCCAGCCGACTTTTTTCAAGGAAGAGCCAGGTTAGTATCAATATGGCTATGGCGATGACAATCCCTGCGGTGGCAACCCGCCATCCAGGCAGGCTGGCCAGCCAGAGTTTGCGGTTTAAAAGCTCTGTCCCGCTCATGGAGGCGATTCCGGGCCTTTTCCAGGGGCCGAAGATGAGCCAGAGAATAAAGCCCTGTGAAACAAAATTGAGACCGAGTCCGCCGAATATCTCATGGACTCCTCCCCGTGTCTTTAACAATCCGGCAAAGAGTCCCCATGCTCCACCACAGAGCATAGATGTCAGAAATGCAAGACAGAGAATGAGGGTCGGATTATCTATCACCGGGGTGCGCAATACAGCCATGGCGCCAATGGCACCCATGGTAACCTGTCCTTCAATGCCAATGTTCCAGAGATTGGCTCTAAAGGTGAAGAGCAGGCCACAGGAGCAGAGGGTGAGCGGTACCCAGACCGAGAGTACCTGACTGATCTTGATGGATGATGCAAAGGCACCAAGCCAGATATGTTTGAATGCATCAAGAACAGGGGCTCCTGCAATCAGCAAGACAATATAGGTGAAGCTGAACACCAGCAGGCTGCCAAGTAATATGTCAAGGATCAGTTTTTTCATGGGGCACTTTCTCTTATACCGGTCATGACTGCAGCGATGGCGTCATGACTGGTCTCCGGCACTGCACTGTCCAGAACAATGAGACCATCATGAAAAACTATGATTCTATCGCAGTAATGGAGAATTTCATCCAGCTCGGGTGATGAGAAGATGATAGTAGTATCAGGGCTCAGTTCATCCCGAAGGTGTTGCCAGATCCATTGCCCTGATTGAATATCAAGACCACGGGTGGGGTTTTCGAGAAGGATCAGGCGGGAGTTTCGGTTCAGCAGTGACAGCAGAAGACGCTGCTGGTTTCCACCGGAGAGGTCTTCTGCAAGATCCTCAGGTGTTCCCTTGATGGAGAACGTTGCAATGGCCTCTTCAGCTCGTTTACGGGTCTCGGTGCGGGATTGCCAGAACATGCCATGCTCTTCCCGTAAACTGAAATGGTCTCGGAGGCTGATTCTTGCAAAGAGGGACTCTTCCAGGCGATCTGCCGGAATAAAGGCAGTGTGAAGCTCCTGGGCTCTGATGCTGGCTTTAGCGCCATATGGAAGGGGGTCACTAAAGAGAATTACTTTTCCCTGGTCGGGACTGATAAGGCCCGCAGCAAGTCGCAGAAAGGTGGATTGTCCGGCACCATCAAGGCCTGCCAGGCCAATGACTTCACCTTCGGCTATGGTTAAATTGCACCGGTGAAGTCCCTGACGTTCTCCAGAGGCCTCGATGTCTTTGAAAATGAGTATTGGGGGGCCGGTATCACGGGTATCGCTCCTGTCACTTCGTTTGGGAACAAAACCGAACATGGCTGTGAGGAGTTTGGGGAAGTGGAAAGGCGCTGTGGTGTGGTGAGTCAGTTTACCATGGCGCAATACTGTGACTTCGCTGCACAGATTTGCAACTTCCTCAAGTTTGTGTGAGACCAGGAGGATAGTCATACCATCTGCTGCGAGCTGTTTTAGAGCTGGGAACAGAGCTTCTTTCTGGGCAGGTGAAATTCCTGTGGTTGGTTCGTCAAGGACCAGGACTTTGATGCTGCAGTGGATAAGACGTAACAACTCAATCTGTTGTCTTTCACCCACAGTAAGAAGTTCAACGGGACGGTCTGGATTAAGATCAAAACCGAAGCGAATGCTGAGAGTCTTGAGAGCAAAATGGAGTTCCTGGCGACTTTGATGAGGGGTGCCCAGAGAGAAATTCTCAAGAACCGTGAGAGGTGGGAAGTCCATTGGTTCCTGGTAGAGCATGCCAATACCAAACTCGGATGCCTGTCCTGGATTATTCAGTTGTACTTCCACGCCATCCAGGAGGATACTGCCACTGGATTTAGACTGGTATCCGGTGAGAATTTTCATAAGTGTCGATTTGCCGGCACCATTTTCTCCAATAAGACCGTGAATTGTACCGGATCTGGCTGTCAGACTGACATCAGTTAATGCTTTGACTGATCCAAAATTCTTGGAGATATGCTGAAATTCGACATCCATGGAGATGAGAAGGAACCTTGTTAGAAGAAAATGGCGTCTAAAAATTCTTTATCTGCGCTTAGTAGCTGCATTTTATGTTTGCTTGCGATGTGCCCTGGTACGTCGCAAGTAAACAAAAACGCGCACCTTGTGTTTGAGGTTTTTTATGTAACCATCTTGTTTCATGTCTATTATTACTTCGTTGGAGGTAAAAAACAGTAAGTAAATGACCAGAGAACCTTGAGCTGAACTGTGGCCGTAATATCGCATGATCGTCACTCAGCGCAATGTTACGGCCTGGCCGGGTTGTTACTCTGAGGCACCTTCCATACCTTCAAGGAGCTGAGGCATGTTCCAGATCTGCATCTCTGTGGCAGTCTCGCCTTCTTTCAGGAAAACTGATTTGTCCTGGAAATTGAGGGGACCGGTGAATAGAGATATACTCTCATCGCCGAGACCTTTAGCAAAGACAGCAAGTTTGGCCTGGACATCGCCAGAGAGTGCTTTGCCGTTTTTAAAGCTGATGGAGGATTTTCTGGTGTTGCTCATATCCTTCCAGTCGGGTCCAAGCCACAACCACTCTTTTTTCCAGTTGTTGTTTTTGATGCTGTTGATAAAATGACTGTAGCCGGGGTACCAGTTGAAGTAGGGAACACCCAGACAGGCATCGGGAGCAGTTTCACAAGCGCCCTCGTAATCATAGGGGATTGCAGTGACATCGGCACCTTCTCTCTTCTTCTGATCTGCTACAATGAGTGCCTCAGTAGTGTCAATACCTGAAATTACTACGTCATATCCTGAATCAAAGAAGTTTTTAGCTACCTGGGTAGGATCAGAGGTTACTCCGGGAATGTTGAACCAGAACCCAATCCAGGTAATTTTAAAGGTAAGGGTGGCCGGATCTTTTTTCAGGACTTCCGTCCAGACATAACGGGCACCAAGGAAACAGGAAACTGCAAGACGTTTTGTCTCATCATTGATCAGGGGGCCAAGGTATCCGATCTTTCCGGTTTGGGTAGTCATGGCAGCAGCGAATCCTGCCATCATTTGACCATATTCCATCTTACCCATAAGGTTGGAAAGGTTCTCGGGAGCGTCAGGGTTGAGGGCATCGTCTCCTGAAATATGAATAAATTTTATATCCGGGTGGAGCATTGCGGCTTCACGAATCCCGTCTGTCATGTCGTCAGAGTTACCGATGATTAGTTTTGCACCTTTGGAAACAAGATCATCAACAAGAAAAGGAATGGTAACCCCGGGACGATCGGCAGGATTGACCTTGTCAATATAGATCATCTTGCTTCCTGGAATGTTTTTTTCGATTTCTTTTCCTGCTTCAAAGTGGGCCTGGCTCCAGCCGTGGTCGTTGGCTGGACCTACCATGAGCAGGCCAAAAATGAAGTTGTCAGCTGATGCCTGGCTCTGTGCAGGGCTGAGAAGCAGCGCAACTGCTGCAACGAGGACTGCAAACATCCCGGTGAATTTTCCTCTCATTTGTCTCTCCTTGTGATGGGTGTTGGGTTGTACTACTGCAGTAAATTTTTTTCCTCACAGCTGTCAATTTCAACAGGCGGAATAATAAGTTTGTGCTGGGCTCCAAGGCTGCGAACCATTTCCATAAAGACCGAGGGAAGGGGGAGTTCCTGGTCCATCATGAGCAGACCAAGACGTTCTGCCTGCTTGAGGATCTGACTGGAATCCTGGCCCTCCTGGTTGTCGCAGAGCACTAGAGTGCGGAGCGCTCCTGTGAGTGGGGTGTTCATGTGCGGCAGGTTGTCTCGTAGACTGAGCATCTCCTGTTCAATCAAGCCGCGGTGGCTGTCGTAAAATTTCTGAAATTTTTCATCCGGGTTATGGGATCCGAAAATTTCATTGGTGATGGCACCGGCGAGCATGGTTCTGGCAGTGGAGTCAAGGTCGGGATGAGTTCTGCCCACCAAATCTTTACATTCTTTAAAAAAGATCATCTGGATCACGGCGATTCCATCACGCAGGATAGGGATAAGGCGTGAATCTCTGTTGTCGGTCTTTTGGGTCATTGGTTTACATTACAACTTTAACAGCTGCGTGGTTTTTCAGGTTTTGATAGTATTTCAGTCGGGTTTCGTCATCTTCAAGTACCACCTCAACATTTACACTGCAATACTTCCCGCCGGAACTGGTATGGGAGAGGCTTACCAGAATTTCTTTTCCTGTTATTACAGTTGCAATGGCTTTTTTCAAGGCGTCTTCACTTGTGCCGATAACTTTGTAAGTCCAGGGGCATGGGTACGCTATGGCAGGCTTTTCGTTACAGGAAAATGGCTTGGGAAAAGGGTCTATATTCATTGAGTTCTAATATGATTGGGTTGGCATAGACTTTTGGCGTTTCTTGCAAAGAGTGAGATTTTACCGAGCCCTGTTGTAAGAGTCAAGGTAAAGGAAGGTATCTTTTCAAAATATGACCCTGTCAGGGAAGTTTTCCTGTTAAATTTTGTGGCAGTGAATATCTGTCCTGAAAGTTTGAGGGCTTTGGTGGTATTAGGTAGGTAGAATTACGACCGAAAATAAAATTTTAACTTTTCAAAAGAATGGAATGAAGGTAAGCTTCCTTCATAGAGACACTGATATTAGCTCCCCGTGTATCCACGGGGCATCAGTGCCGCACTCCATAAAAGCTGTAATAAAAAAAACAGGTAGACGAGGTACGAGACTTCGAGAAACCGTGAGAGTTTTTTAGAATCAGAAGTTTAGAGTTACTATCATGGCACTTATTCAGCGATTCTAAAAAGTTTTCTGATCTGTCGGGTTAGTTTGTGAGTGGAGGTTTTATGGTTAGGCTGAAGGCTGTTTGTGTTTTTACTTCAAAGCGGAAAATAGAAACGGCTGTCACATTCTCTGTCGTGTTTTTCTTTTTTGCAGCGCCTGCCCTTGCAGCACTCCCTGATGATTTCGGCGAGGCCGATGAACTCCTGCTCTTTCAGGATATGACACTGGTTGTTTCTGCGTCCAGGCAAAAGCAGCCAGCTAATCTCCTCTCTGCTCCGGTTACTGTCATTACTGATGATGATCTGCATTATGGTGGACACAATTCCATTGAGGAAGCACTTCGATATGTACCTGGAGTGGATATTGTTCAAATGGACAGAAATCGTTACGGGATAGGTATTCGAGGCCTTGAAGGTTCCTTCGCCGATAGAATGATGACTCGGATAGATGGTATGCCCATGGATAGCCCGGCATTTGGCGGTGCAGAGTTCAGCTCTCTTCCAATCGTTATGGAAGATATTGAACGGATCGAAATTGTACGGGGCTCCGGTGGGGCTGCCTGGGGTGCTAATGCCTTGTCAGGAGTCATCAATATCATTACCAAAGACCCAGACAGTGTTCCCGGTCTCTTTGTTTCATCAAGTGTAAGCGGGTATGGTGACAGTACATCGCAGATGCGCTATGCTGGCTCCTCTGACAAGTGGGATTGGCTGGTGTCCGCTGCTTATGAGGACATTAAATCATCTGCAGATGTCCTTGATTTATCAGCACAGGAAGGCGGGGATGATTTTTTGCGCCGTACCCTGATCCGGGGTGAGTTTGTTTATGAAAATAATTCGGAAACAGTGATTACTCTTGGGGCCGGAATGACAGGCAGT
>JAJRQL010000032.1 GCA_024280265.1 Deltaproteobacteria bacterium | reverse complement strand
GGACCGGCATGGAATGAAGCCCGGATTTGCTGTCGAAATCGGCGTCAAGACAGGCATAAACCGTGTCAAAACCCGCAACCCAGAAGAGGACTCCTGCTGAAAGTGTCCATGGGTAGCCACTTAAGCTTCCCTGAACAGCTACCCAGCCGCCAAGAGGTGAAAAGGCAAGGGCCACACCAAGAACAAGGTGACAGAATGAAGTAAACCTCTTGGTGAGGGAATAAAACAGGGTGAGTCCCAAGGCAAAAGGTGCAAGTTTCAGGGTCAGTGGATTGAGAGCCCAGGCCGCAAAGAAAAACAGGATACCAGATATGAGGACCAGACTCCATGCTTCGACACTGTTGACAGTTCCTGCGGGGATAGCCCGACCTGCCGTGCGTGGATTTGCGGCATCAAACCTGGCATCAACTATGCGATTAAAACCCATCGCACAGGTACGGGCTCCCACCATGGCAAGAACCACCAGCAGAAATGTACGTCCATCAGGAGCACCACGGCCAGCCAGAAATGCCCCCATAAAGGCGAACGGCATAGCAAAGATGGTGAGTTTAAACTTGATCATCTCAAGCAGAACAGTAAGCTTCTGCAGCATCAGTCATCACCTCCCCAGCGCTTTCGATCCTTCATGACAAGGCCTAGCTGATCTCCCAGTCGCCAGGAAAATGTCATGGCCGCATCTTTCATCGTCTCAGGTTTCAGATAATAACCAGGATGGGGTGGGCAAATCACTGCTCCGGAATCATGTGCAGCCAACATATTTTTGAGATGGGTTCGGTTAAGCGGGGTTTCCCGTGTTACAAGAATGAGCTTTTTATTTTCCTTCAACATCACATCAGCGGCGCGGTGGATAAGATTACTTGTTATCCCTGAAGCTATTGCCGCAAGAGTTCCCATTGAACAGGGAATTATCACCATGGCTTCATAGGCTGCTGACCCTGATGCAGGTGCCGCTGTAAAATCTCTGCAACTGAACCATTTTTTCACACAGGGAAGTGCAGTGACCCCATAACTATGTTCAAGTTCAAGGACTTTTTCTCCTGATTCTGAACAGATACCATGAACAAGCAGATCTTCTCCTTCCAGCATTTCGAGAAAGGCCTGGAGATAAATCATTGCTGATGCGCCTGTCACGGCCACAAGAATTTTTTTCATGTAAACACCGCTAACTCTCAAATATATTCAGTGGAACTGAAAGGGGTGAAGCTTCCTTACGTTGTATGAGATAATTAAAAAAGGTTTCAAGAGCCAACTGTTTTCGCTTACCCAGGTCATGCTCTATGGCACGAAGATACACATAACACTCATCAGGATGCATGGGAATACGTGGTGCCACGGATGCACATATTGATTCAAGTTGCGCCCTCCCTGCAGTTCTGCAATGGAGAAATTCGCGATGGATGGCGGCAACAGTCTCGGGTGAACTGCGGCAAAACTCATCTCTTGCTGCACATACTGCAAAAACAAATGGAAGATCCAGATGTTGACACCACACTTCAGCAAGATCAAGTTTATAGGGAAACTCATCGCTTGCCACCAGGCGCAGGGCCTGATCACCTATGGCTAATACACCACCGGCATACTGGGCTTTTTCTCCATTCACATCTCCTACTTCATACGCTGGCTTCACATGAAAAAACTCTTCAAGAATAATTTTAACCAGACTGATAGATGTTTCAGACTGACCACTGAGCAGCACTGTGTGATTTCCAAGTAACCCCGGTTGAACCCTAGAAAACAAAATCACAGATCCCACTGATCCGTTGGCACTGATGGATAGATCAGAAAGAATACGATATTGTTCTGGCCTGATACAATACTCATAGGAGGAGACAAAACCGAGATCAAGCTCACCTTCTGCAAGCATCCGGTTTAACGTGGAAGGCGGAGCCTCCACCACATTCCAGTCAGCAGGGTGTTCACGACCTTTCCAGGTCTCATAAATCGGAGCAGTATTTATAAAATTGACCATTCCAATACGGGCACCACTCATTACAATATCTCTCTCCTCAAACTAAACTTTTCAACTGTCTCAGAAAGTTATCCACTCAACAGTGGCAGGCTGGCCAGATGAAGTGAGTTTGTTCAACAACTCATCACCACTGGAAAGCCCTTCATAATGCTCACTTTGTACATGAATAAACCTGGCTATCTTCCCCCTTGCAAGAGATCCATATTCATGGTCACGATGCAGAGCTCTAGCACCTCCCAAGGTAGCCATCGCTACTATAAGCGCTGCACTGATATCAGGATGTTCTTTTTGCAACACAGCCATCTCATGCCACAGATTAAGCTCCGGGTTGGATGCAATGGAATCTGTTCCTATTGCCGGCAGAATATTATGCTTGAGAAATTTTCCAACAGGTGCCACACCAACAGAGAGGAAACGGTTACTCCCGGGACATAAACAAACATGGGCCCGGGAGTGTGACAGTGCCTCGATCTCTCCATCAGTCATATGCACGCAATGTACACACAAAGTCTTATCATCAAGAAGTCCTATTTGCTGTAAGTACCCCACCACACCACTACTGTCAATTCCACTTATGGGAAAAGTTCCGTCAAAAGCATCTCTTTCCTGCAAAAATGCAACAAAACAGCCCTGCCCTTTTATGAGCAAAAGTGCCTCGTCTCTATTTTCAGCAAGATGCAGAGAAAAGATTGAATTCAGGATACGGCTTCTCTCTTTTATGGCTTTCAAAAGGCCTGGTGTGGTGGAATATGGAGCATGGCCTGTAAGCGGAAGATCCGTAGACCCCTTGTTATTTGATCGAGCAAAGGCAGTCTCTGCAGCCTTGGTCGGACCAAATATTTCCAGAAGGGAGATAACCTCAACAGGAGCTGCTGAGAATGGCTCCAGAGGGACATTTGCAATATTCAGCAGCAGGCCAACGCCTGATTCATATTGATCTCTTACTGTCTGTTGAGCTGCTTCATTTATCTGAGAATCGGAATAGTCTGCCTCCTCCCTTCTGGTAAGAAGTGAAGAAATCCAATCACACATGGTGGATTCTTTTGACGACAGCGCAACCAGCCCCTGTACTGAGAGATCAAGATGAATATGGGCATTGACAAGAGCAGGTAGAAGAACACCCTGAAAATCGGTAACTTCAATACCGGGATAGCGATTCTCCATGAGGCTTGCAGTACCAATATCTGTGATAATGGAACCATCAACAACAATGGCGCCATCACGCAAAACATCTGCATCCACAGGGACAATCCAGGGAGCACAAACAATACGAAGTGATGGGTTTGCTTTCAGAGACACGACAAGTGCTCAGGCAACGAGGGTGTAATCCATCAACCGTTGCTTAGGGATGAAGCCGGCATCAGTCACCAGCCGCCTTATCTCAGTTTCAGAGAGTTGGAAACTTATACCAGCTGCTGCCACCACATTTTCCTCTATCATGGTTGAGCCGAAATCATTGGCCCCAAAGTAGAGCGAAAGCTGAGCAATCTTTGGCCCCTGGGTTACCCATGAAGCCTGGATATTTTCGAAATTATCAAGATAAATCCGCGACATAGCAAGCATTCTCAGGTAGCCATAACCAGTTGTTTTTTCTATCTCAGTCTGCTCAACCAGGGCGGTATGATCGGGCTGAAATGGCCAGGGTATAAAGGCAGTAAAACCTGTTGTGCGATCCTGGAGTTCTCTGAGCCTGCGTAGATGCTCAAGGCGTTCTGCCACTGTTTCTACATGACCAAACATCATGGTGGCTGTGGTACGAAGCCCCTGATTGTGCGCCTCCTCCATCACAGCTATCCACTGATCAGCATTACACTTTCTCGGGGCGGTTGAATCCCGGACTCTGTCTGAAAGAATTTCAGCACCACCACCTGGTATGGAGTCAAGCCCGGCCTTAATCAAGCGAGAGATAACGGCTGCAATTGAAAGTTTGGATATCTCTGCAAAATGGTGAATCTCCGGAGGGGAAAAACCGTGTACATGGATGCCGGTCGCCTTCATAAAGCGGAGCATATCTTCGTAGTATTCAAGGGGAAGGTCAGGATGTAAACCACCCTGAAGCAAGATCTGCGTTCCTCCGAGGTCCTGTGTTTCCTTTATCTTCAGGGCAAGTTCTTTGTTACTGAGCAGATATCCATCTTTATCTTCGGGAGCCTTGAAGAAGGCACAGAACTTACAGGCTGAAATGCAGATATCGGTATAATTGATATTGCGATCAATCACATAGGTTACGTTTTTCTCAGGGTGACGTTGCTCCCGTATTGCGTTGGCAAGTAAACCCAACTGATACAAATCCCCATTCTCATAAAGAAACAGAAACTCTCCGTCATTCAATCTACCACCAGCCAAAATACGTTCACGGATGCTACCGTAGCTAAAGTCCTGCATAGCAATGCCTATTCTCTTAATTATGAACCTGAATGGTCTTATACAGGGTATCTCTTTCAATGGCCACACGACCAGACTCTTTAATGAGTTTAACAAGGGTTGTGGAACCTATGGCCTGCTCGGTTTCAGCACCAGCCATATGAGTAATAACCTCTTCTTTAACTGTGCCATCCATATCGTCAGCACCAAAAGACAGGGCAATTTGAGCCATTTTCGGGCCTATCATCACCCAGTAGGCCTTAATGTGCGGGAAATTATCCAGCATAAGCCTGGCAACAGCTATGTTTTTCAGGTCATCAATACCGGTGGTGCGGGAGATATCGGACATCTCAGTATTTTTAGGATGAAACGCAAGAGGGATAAAGGCCAGAAAGCCACTGGTCTCATCTTGGGCACAGCGCAGTGCATCAAGGTGCTCAACTCGTTCTACCATGGTTTCAATGTGACCGTAAAGCATGGTTGCATTGGTATGAATCCCGTGTTTATGCGCAACTTTTGCAACTTCTACCCACTCCTTCCCAGGAAGTTTCTTTTCACAGGTCAACTCACGGATACGCGGTGCAAACACCTCTGCACCACCACCAGGTATCGAACCCAGACCAGCATCTTTCAGGATTTCCAGGGTCGCCCCTACAGTTCTCTCTGCCAAGCCGGCAAGGTGCGCAATTTCGACACAGGTGAATGCCTGAATATGAACATCTGGACGAACTTCTTTTATCCCTTTCAACAGGTCGGTGTAATAGGAAAAAGGCAGATCTGGATGAATTCCACCAACCATATGAATTTCTCTGATGGGTTCATCAAGGCGATCCCGAACCTTCTGCTTTACGGTTTCAAGATCCATTTCATAGGCCTGCTCATGTTCCTTATCTTTTCCAAATGCACAGAATTTACAAAGATTGGTACAGATATTTGAGTAGTTGATATGTTGATTATAAATAAAGTAGGTTTTATCCCCGTTTATTCTTTCTCGAACCAGATTGGCCATATATCCAAGAGCCAGGATATTATCAGAACCATAGAGCCTGACACCGTCACTGCATGACAGTCGTTCACCAGCCTCAATTTTTTCAAGAATATCGCCAAGGCCTGCCCTTTCTACAAAATTTTTCATAATTCAATCACTCTTGAGATTACTGTTGGTTCTAATAAACAAAAAGAAAGTTCTCTATGAAAATCATTGGGATATTTACTTCCACAGAATCATTACATGCTTTAGAACAGAAAAAGAGACCTGGGGCAACAACGTTTTCGAAAAGTGTTGCAAATTCCACAAAAAAAAAGGCCGGGAAAGATATCCCAGCCTGAATTTATGCTATATGCTGATGTTTTAATCAAGGAAGAATTTCAATTTATCGCGACGACTTGAATGACGCAGACGATTCAACGCCTTCTTTTCTATCTGCCTGATTCGTTCACGAGACACGTTAAAACGTTTGCCAATTTCTTCAAGGGTATACTCAGCCTTTTCACCAATACCAAAACGCAGCCTGATAATTTTCTCCTCACGCTCACTGAGAGTTGACAGAATTTCCTCTACCCTACCGGAAAGTTCCCGGTTCTGAACTGCCTCATAGGGAGATTGAGACTCCTGGTTTTCAAGAAAATCACCCAGTGTCGAATCATCATCTCCAACCGGGGTCTCAAGGGATATCGGCTCCCTGGAAGCCTCAAGAATAGCAAGAATCTTATCCATGGGCAGATCGGTATTCTTGGAAATCTCAAGGGGCGTCGGCTCACGGCCAAGTTCCTTATAAAGCGCATAAAAAGCCTTGAAAAACTGGCTCCTGAGCTCAAGAAAATGAACAGGAAGCCGGATGGTTCTGGTTTTATCAAGAATGGCCCTGGTAATGGCCTGACGAATCCACCAGGAGGCGTAGGTGGAAAACTTATTACCTTTGGTATAATCAAAACGAAAAACAGCACGCATCAGACCAAGATTTCCCTCTTGAATAAGATCAGCAAGAGTGAGCCCCTGGTGCATATAACGTTTTGCGATGGAAACCACAAGGCGAAGGTTGGCCCGGATCATACAGTCTTTGGCGACTTCAATGGAACGGGAATATGCCTCAAGGCGTGTCTGTAACTCCAGAAGTTCACGACACTCTGAATGTTTTTTTGCAGCACTGATTACGCTGTAACGCATAAAGTTGAGCTGCTGTTTTTTGGGCTTGAGAGTAGGATCTCTTTTTTCCCATAATGCTATACGGGTTCGAAGCAACTCAAGATCCTTGACACCGGATTTGTCTATTCGGATAGCCTCAATAATTGAATCAAAACCCTGCCTGATTGTTTTGGAATACTTTGCCTCTTCCTCTGGAGTGAGGAGATCAAAACGTCCCATTTCCCGAAGATAGGTGGTGGTGGTTTCCTCACCATCATGAGCGTCATCATCTGCTGATGAAGTTGCAGCATCGTCAACAACCTCATCTATCCCGACATCATCCGGTTGTTTCCATATTTCACCGGAAAGGGTTCGTTTTTCACCATTCTTCCCCTCCTGGGTGACGATCTCAATGGAGTGATCACCCAGAAAATTAAATACTTTTTCTATGGAAGCGGGGTCTTTGATTTCATCTGGAAGAAGTTTGTTCAGCTCAGTAAAGCTGATACAGCCTTCTTCCTTTCCAGCTCTGAGAAGATTTGCTTTGAGTTCAGCCTGCAATGGAGAGCGCTCCTTAGGATAACTGCACAATATCTTTATTTATGGCGTGCAACAATAGGTATATCGCAAACCACAACAACTTAGCATCAATTAAGAAAAAGGATCTCAATACACTAGAAATAAAAAATGGCAGCCAAAACGCTGCCCACCAAAACCCCTTTCCAACACTAAATACTACAACAAAATTTCACATAATGCAATCAAATATCGAAATTCTGTCCGGCTCAATTCTCCTCCCACGGCTGTTGCCGATTCTGTTGACCATGTTTGCCATTCACCTGTGCAAATGGTAAAGTGAAAAAGGAAAATAAGGACGTATGCCCTGAAGGGTCTTTTGCCCTGACAGGTCAGAACGGGATGTCATCGAAGATACATCCATCTTGACCTATCTGTTCATTGATATCAACCTGAT
>JAJRQL010000277.1 GCA_024280265.1 Deltaproteobacteria bacterium | reverse complement strand
TATCAGTTAGTACCAGGTCATATTTTAATAAAAAAAAGGCCGATCCATTTGAGGATCGGCCTTTTTTGTCTTATTTTTGAGTGCTGTTACCCAAGACCCTATTCAAGGCTGATGTTGATGGGGATAGTATGCATCTCCTTCTGACGCTGTTCGGTGTGGCCAAGGGTCCATTTTTTGCAGCTGGCAAGATCTCCTAAGAGATTGTCCACATCGGCTACAATTCCGTTCACATTGATGATGGGATGCCTGCTGAACACTTGAGGCAGGCCCTGGGTCAGGTTACAGGCCAGGCAGCAACCGGGACGCTCGTGCAGTCGCAGTTCCATGGTGAGATTGTTTCCATTTATCCCGCCATAAGCGAGTTCGATATCATATGCACCTTCACTGGCATCGCCGAACAGAGCTTCAAAAAATTCATCTGTACGTTCTTTGGGAAAGAGCTGGCTCAGGGTTTCCTGGGTAAAGAGGGCGTCAATTTTACTTGTGTCCATGGTTCTTTTCTCTGTTGAATTTTAAGTCGTTGTGCGTGAATGGGCTACAGTCATTTGAAAATACAAGGATGTTGTTATTCCGTAATCATTATAAACCTCCAGATACTCCTGTCAACCGACGTTGCAGCATAAAAGTCTCTGTGGTAATGTAGCACCCATGGAAAATGCTACTTCTCAAAATGGGACGAATTCCTCTGCTCCCTCCGTTAACCTTGACGAACTCAATCCATACCAGCGTGCTGCAGTTACAAGTACCGAGGGGCCGCTTCTTGTTATTGCCGGTGCAGGAAGTGGCAAGACCAGGACCCTGGTGTACAGGGTGGCTTATCTGCTGGAACAGGGGGTGGATCCTGAGAAAATCCTTCTGCTCACATTCACCAGGAAAGCATCCCGGGAGATGCTGTGGCGGGCGGGGCAGTTGCTTAATGAGACCTGTCGTCGTGTGGTGGGCGGGACTTTTCACGGTATCGCCAATATGTTGCTTCGCAGGCATGGCCATCACCTTGGTTTCGGATCATCTTTTACCATCATTGATCGTGCTGATGCAGAGGGAATTATTAATCTGTTGAAGGGCTCCCTTGGGCTCACCGGGAAAGAGCGGCAGTTCCCTACCAAAAGAGTTCTGATTAATATCCTGTCAGGATCTGTTAATAAATCCATTCCCATTGATGATCTGATCTATGAGCACTACTCCCATCTCAGTGAGCATGTCAATGATATTCTCAATCTGAACAGACACTATCAGGAGTTTAAATTTAACAACGGGCTCATGGATTATGATGATCTTCTGGTGAACTGGAAACGGCTTCTTGCTGAAGTTCCGGAGGCACGTGAGGAGATAGCCGCAAGATATTCACATATCATGGTAGATGAGTATCAGGACACCAATCTTGTCCAGGCGGATATCGTTCGTCTGCTGGCTCATGGCCATAAGAATGTGATGGTTGTTGGAGATGATTCGCAGTCTATCTACTCCTTTCGGGGAGCTGATTTTTATAATATAATGCGTTTTCCCAAGGTATTTGAAGATACAAAAATCATCAAACTTGAGGAGAACTATCGCTCCAGCCAACCGATACTTTCTCTCACCAACAATATCATACAAAATGCTACCGAAAAGTATGCCAAGACACTTTTTACAAAGATTGATGGGAACCATAAACCACGCCTCTTTGCTGGTGGTGATGAGTGGCAAGAGGCATTGTTTGTTGCTGGGAAGATAGCCAGTTTACGTGCAAAAGGCATTGAGTTGAACAATATAGCAGTTCTGTTTCGTTCCGGTTTTCACTCGTATAAACTTGAGCTGGAACTGAATTCCAGCGGTATTGATTTTGAGAAACGTGGTGGTCTGAAGCTCACGGAATCGGCGCACATGAAGGATATGATAGCGTTTCTCCGGCTCCGGGTGAATTCATTGGACACCCTCTCCTGGAATCGTATCCTGCTGCAGCTTGATAAAGTGGGTCCCAAAACTGCTAGAAAAATAGCCGACGCAATTTCTGGTAGAGGGGATCCGGGACAGGCACTGGCGGAATATCCCTGTGGCAAATCGTGGCAGTACGGAGTGGCAAAACTGGCACAGCTCTTCACTGATATGGAGCAGGAAACACGCCCGGGTGCTCTCTTCGAAATGGTTTGGAACTACTATCAGCCACTGTTTGAAAAAATATACCGTGATGACTTTCCAAAGCGCCAAAAGGATCTGGATCAGTTGAAATCCATTGTGGCAGGCTATGAGGATCTGCAGAGTTTTGTTGACGATACCACCCTTGATCCGCCTGAGGCAGCAGGGGGGGGGACGGGAGATGATAAGGAAAAAATGATACTTTCCACTATCCATTCTTCAAAAGGTTTGGAATGGGATGCTGTCTTTGTCATGGGGCTGGCTGATGGCCGTTTTCCACACGCCTCGGCAGAGGTGGGGGAGCAGTTGGAAGAAGAGCGGAGGCTCCTCTATGTGGCGGCAACACGGGCCAGGAAATATTTATATCTCACCTACCCTCGAGTGCTTATGACACCTGATCGACAGTTCAGGAGGGTGGGGATGTCTCCCTTTCTGTCTGAGCTGCGCGCCGGTCTTTTTGAACGGCTTGATCTTGATGGAAAGAGTAGTGGGGGCCCCTCCTGTTTACCAGCCATGTCAACCGGCTCCAGCGCTGTGAGTTTTCCAAAAAAAGCGAAGAAGACAAAAGTGTCAGTGAAGGATCTTGATAAAGGAATCCGGGTGAAACATCCATTTTTTGGTGAAGGTGTGGTCTGTGCTACTCCCAAAGGCCGTTCTGTAGATGTAAACTTTCCAAGGCACGGTATCAAAACGTTGCACCTTGACTACGCAAAACTCTCCATTGTTTAGAAAAAACATGAATTACACACAGGCCTGGGATTATCTCGACAGTCTCCAGTTTCACAAGATAAAGCTTGGCCTTGATGCCATGCACTCTTTTATGGCACGAGTCGGTAATCCGGAACGATCCCTGAAAACAGTCCATGTGGCTGGGACCAACGGCAAGGGGTCGGTGAGTATGACCCTGATGACGATTCTCTCCAGGGCTGGGTATCGGGTGGGTTTATACACCTCACCCCATTTAAGCTCGGTGCGGGAGCGATTCAGGATCAATGACAGCTTTATTACAGAGGAGAAGTTCGCAGAGCTTTCCACCCGAATCCGTGAGGTGCTCGGTGATGACAAAATAACCTATTTCGAATTTACCACGGCCCTGGCCTTTCTCTGGTTCAGTGAGGAGGATCTTGATCTGGTGGTACTGGAAACTGGACTTGGTGGCAGGCTTGATGCCACGAACATTGTAAATCCTCTGGTCTCAGTGATCACGAATGTGAGTATGGATCATGAAGCATATCTGGGTGATACCATCTCTGCGGTTGCTTCTGAGAAGGCCGGAATAATAAAACCAGGAGTACCTGTTGTGTCTGCAGTGAAGGAGGGTGCCGGCCTTGCTGAGATAGTAGCAGGTTGTGAAAAAAAAAAGGCGAGGCTGCTCCTGTTTGGCAGGGATTTCGGGGCGGGTCTCACATCTGACGGGTTGTGGCAGTGGATATGTAATGCGGATTTCAGTGACAGTTTGCATAAAGATCTGCGCTGTTCAATGAAGGGTGGTTACCAGGTGGAAAATGCATCCCTTGTCCTTGCGGTGCTCGAACTGTTGAAAGGGGATGGGGTGGTGGTCTCTGAGAGTGGTATCCGGCAGGGTCTGGCATCTGTCCACTGGCCGGGTCGTCAGGAGTATTTTTGCCTGGATCGTCACTCCAGACAAATAGTCTCAGCCCCTGGATCTCCAGGGACGGTCTCTTATCTACTTGACGGAGCACACAATCCAGCTGGGGTGGAGTCTCTGGTTGAGACTCTGAAATCTGAGTGCAGCTATAAGCGCCTGATTCTTGTCTGGGGCGCGATGATAGATAAAGATCTGCAAAAGACACTGGCCCTGATAGCTCCCCTGGCTGATACAATTATCTTTACCAAACCTGTCGGTGAGCGATCGGCAGAACCTGAACAACTGCTGGAAAATGTACCAGCTGATACTAAAGAGAGATGCGTCATCCAACCTGATGTCGGCGTTGCCATCGAAAAGGCTGAGGAGCTGGCAGGGGATGATGATCTTATCCTGATTGCAGGATCTCTTTATTTAATTGGGGCATTGCGTACGTTGCTTCTTGGAGAGCTTGTGAAATGAGCAGCAGGGATTCTTTTGATTTTGATGCACCTGATGATGCCTATGTGCGCACTCAGAGGGCCAAAGCTCGAGATTTTCGCAAGAGCCGTTGGTGGCAGCAGAAAACATCCAGCGGGAAATGCCATTACTGCGAAAAAAAAACGGCCTATAAACACTTGACCATGGATCACTTGGTTCCCCTTTCCAGAGGAGGGCGCAGCACCAAAGATAATCTTGTTCCCTGCTGTAAATCCTGCAACAGCAAAAAGAAGAGTATGCTCCCCCTCGAATGGGAGGAGTACTTGAATTCTCTTGGCTTAAACCTGAATCCGTGACGGCTTCATGGTTGTTTTTTTATAACATGCTGAAAAACTACCATAGGGTTCCTTGAAAAATTCAGCATTAAAAAAAAATCGATCTGTTTTTAATTTTTAATTTAAAAAAAACGGCAAGTTGTGTTTTTTCCGTAAACAAAGTCCCTTCATGTGGAGATCGGACATGAAGCAACTTGGATTTCTTGATTTTGATACCCGCCTTCAGCGAACAGACAAAGCTGATGACCTGCTGAGCGGTGATAAGTAATTGTTTTCGAGATCCTGAAGATGATGGCTTATCACGTTGATCATGGATACCTCACTTAATGGCACAGTATATTGCCCGCCAAATGTCATGGGAGTCGCACCATGTCAGAACATAACAGCAGTTTATCATCCCTGCAAACCAACGAATTCGCCGCTGTATCATTTGTTAAGTGTGAGTGATCATTTTTCATAATTTATCCATCAGTTATCATGATCATTCACACGGCATTCTCGAGGGGCTCAACAGCTTGATCCAAGCAGCAAAAGCCGGAGCAAGAGGGTACAAAACAAACAAGAACTTAATCGCCACGATTTTTCTCATTGGAGGAAAATTCAACTTAAGCCTACCCACTTGAAACAGCGAGGAGCCCTTTTGTGATGCTCAAAATATCCATACAACCCTCGGCAGAACTGAAAACATGATGCCTCTAGTGTTTTGAATGAATTACAAGCGTCTTACCTGGTTTGATAAATCTGTCCGTGCTGACAGTTCATGATAACAACATGGCCTGTGATAAGTTTTCGTGTGGCATCTTTCACCCCGGTAATCACTGGAATTCCTTTTTCCCGTCCTACAATGGCCGCATGCGAAGTAAGACCGGGATGTTCTGTGATAATGCCGGCGGCCTTACTCATTGCATCCAGCATGGAACTGTCTGTGTCTGCTGTGACCAGAATATTTCCCGGCTCAAATTCATCCAGACTGGAGTACTCGTCCACAATTGTGAGCTTTGCCTTGACAGTTTCTTTCCCGATCCCCATTCCGTGAAGATTAATATCACCAACGATATGAATCTTCAACATATTGGTGGAACCTGTCACTTTAAACGGAATCCCGGCAATAATAACAATGGTATCACCATGTTTCATCAGCTCTTTTTCAAGGGAGCGTACAATGGCCTCATCAAAAAGTTTATTAACGGAATCTTCATCTTTCACTTCCAGTGGAACCACCCCCCAGACTAATTGCATCTGTCTCCTTACGTACGGCTCCGGGCTGGTGGCAATTATGGGTGGTCTTGGCCGATGCCGGGCGATCATACGGGCGGTCTTTCCACTCTGCGTGGCAGCAAGGATAGCGTGTGCCTGCAAGTCGTCTGCAATGGCACAGGCAGCATAGCAGATGGCGTTTGAAACAGTTTGAGTGGAATGGCGAGCTCCAGCACTGAGCAGATTTTCGTAGGGTAGTACTGCCTCAGAAACTTCAGCATTCTTTACAAGAAACTCCACGGCCTCAAGAGGGTAACTACCAACGGCAGTCTCCCCGGAGAGCATCACGGCATCGGTTCCGTCAAAAATAGCATTGGTCACATCACTGGCTTCGGCTCTCGTTGGCCTGGGATCTGTAATCATCGACTCCAGCATCTGCGTTGCAGTAATCACCGGCTTTCCTTGACGATTGGCTTTCTCAATTATTTCCTTCTGAATAATCGGAACCCTCTCCGGCGGCAACTCTACACCCAGGTCACCACGTGCCACCATCAGCCCATCTGAGAATTCAAGAATTTCATCCAGATTATCAAGTGCCTCCTGATTTTCAATTTTTGAGATAATCTGTTGCCTGCCGCCAGCTTCTTCAATGACACGCCGAACTTCCAGCACATCCTCAGCCTTGCGTATAAAAGATGCCGCAATAAAGTCAACCCCCATTTCATTACCAAAAAGGATATCTTCGATATCCTTTTCCATCAGTGCCGGTAGATGCAGTCTCACTCCCGGCAGGCTTACCCGTTTATGCTCTCTCAAGCGCCCACCTACGATTACATCGGTGCGAATATCATTGCCATGTATGCTTAATACCCTCAAAGCCAGCTTCCCATCATCAAGCAGAATACGATCTCCGACATTGACATCATCCGAGATGCCGAAATAGTCCACACTTATTCTTTCCGATGTCGCAACAACAGGATCGCTGGTCAAGAAGAATGTCTGCCCTTCCTGGATGGTGATATACCCTTCTTCAATGGAGCTTGTGCGAATTTCAGGGCCACGGGTATCGAGCAGAATAGCTGTTTCGCACCCTGCCGCTGTTCTGGCTTCCTTCACTGCCAGAATTAATGCTGCTTGAGACTGATGATCGCCATGAGACAGATTAATGCGAAAGACATCCACGCCAGCGATAATCAACCTGTAAATCCGCTCTACACTCCTACTGACAGGGCCTAAAGTTGCTATAATTTTTGTCTTTATCATTCTGCTTTTCTCTCTTTCTTCGTTGTCGGCTAACACAATTATACAGTCAAGCCTGATTAGATGTCTGTTCAAACACTGCTGAGCAGCTACAGTACGGTGGATGATCCCAATATGGTACAGGTTCTACCTGAATAGTTTCCGGCACTGCCTCTTCTCAGGCTCAAGGAACCCCAAAAAGTAATAGCACACCGAGAAACTTGAAATCAACCCGTTTCGATCTCAAGGCAGGATATAAATAAGCATCAGAAGCTATCAACATAATGTCGGATATTATTATATTGCACTTACGTTTGAACGTCTCTCCCCGGTTTATGATACATAAGGAGTGAATTTAGGTGTTTGTTTTTTTTATACATCTACCTTCTGGATACAGATAAAAAAGTTAATGTGCAGCATATCTACCCTGCGACTAAAACAGCTTCTTGCTGAATCGGTTTGGTCGTATATGAGTATTATATTTTTCGTAGCGACGTAGAAATCGGACGAAAAGGCCGTTTCTGGATGGACACCAACTATGTATATCGGGGTATCACCTCAACAGGTACTGTTCTTTTCTCTACCCATTTGAGGGTATAAGTGGCTTGTGGATACCTATATCTTTTGATTTGATATTAAATATCAACTTTCGTGTTTTTTTTCTACCAATTCCAAAAAAAACAATCCGCTCCACACTTTCTAACCACACCCTAATCATTCTCTAATAAAACCCTAATTTCCCTGCGGTTTAGTCTAAAACTGTCTTTCGTAGTACTCATAACAAAAAAACATCAAACAGGAGAACATTATGAAAATTAATCGCTTTGTGAAACTGGCCGTTGTAGCCCTTGCCATGACCTTTTTGGTTGATGGTGCTGCTTTAGCCGGGGAGAAAACAAGGGTGATCGGATCGGGGGCAAGTTTCCCATTTCCCATTTATTCCACCTGGTTCAAAACCTACAGCCGTGCCCATAAGGGCGTCATCATCGACTACCAGGCAAAGGGTAGTGGTGCTGGAATTCGTGATTTTATCAATCATACTGTTGATTTTGCAGCCAGTGATGCCGCCATGAAGGATAAAGAAATAGCCCAGGTAAAAGAAGGTGTGCAGTTGCTTCCCATGATCGCTGGAGAGATTGTCCTTGCCTACAATCTAAAAGGTGTACCTGAACTAAGGTTGTCCAATAGTGTTTACCCGAATATTTTTCTCGGAAAAATCACCCGCTGGAACGACCCTGCAATTGCTGCAACAAACCCCGGTGTGACATTGCCAGACATGCCCATTACAGTTGTGCGACGTGCAGACAGCAGCGGAACAACATATGTATTCACCAAGCATCTGAGTGCAATCAGCAATGACTGGAAAAATGGTCCTGGAATCGGCAAAACTGTCAACTGGCCTTCCAACAATAAAATGATTGCATCTCCTAAAAATGACGGGGTCACTGCCACAGTCAGGCAAACCCCTGGTTCAATTGGATACATCGAATATGGTTATGCCAAAATGGCAAAGGTTCCCATGGCTCTTCTTGAGAACAAAGCCGGGATATTCATCAAACCCAGCCTGGAGTCTGGCATGGCCGCTCTTGCAAATGCCAAGCTTCCTGAAGACCTGCGTGTCTGGCTCCCCAATCCTGAAGGAAAGGATTCTTACCCTATCGTTACCTTTACCTGGATGTGTTTTTATAAAAAATATGAAGATCCAAAAGTTGCTGCCTTATTGAGAGACATGGTGGAATTCTGTCTCACCGATGGCCAGAAAATGGCAGACAAACTTGGATATATCCCATTACCTGCAAATGTTGTTGAAACTGTAAGAAAGGCTTCGCAGAATATCCAATAAAGAGTTGGAGCCTATCCATAAATGAGCATTCTCGTTCGATTTAAAGACGCACGGAAAAGGATGAAAGTCAGCATATGAATGCCTTACAAATTCTTCTCAAATTTTTTGAAAAGAATTTGCAAGGCAATCAGCCCTGTCAAGGAATACTGAAAAGAATCCAGCGATTCTAAAAAGTTTCCGGCTGAACCGAGGTGAGCATATGTGAGTATTTTATTTTGCTGAAGAATGCAGAAATTGGGCGAAAAGGCCTTTTATGGACAAGCACTAACTGACTGTAGCTGTGAGATAATCAACGGGTGTCCTTGGATATTACAGGTGGCAGCACTTGCTGCCTCAAGACACCCGTTCTTTTTTTTGAGTCCTTCAGAGTTCCATGAAAAATTGGAGCAATTGTCTCAAGTCAAGGTATGCAAAGAACTGCACCTCAAATATATAAAAAACAGTTTGCTCTGAGATTTTTTCTCAAAACAACGCATTAAAGCGAAGAAAATCATTTCCATGAGATTGTCTTTTCGCGTCACATTGAACATGGAGTGACAAAACATGTCTGCATCACTATCAAATCAGCAACAGCAGAACGATGGTCCAATTGCTGTACCGCCGAGTTCAAAGGATATTTTTCTGGATCGCACTTTTAGAACATTCACAACCTGCTTTGCATGGCTAACCCTGTTGCTGATAGGTTATATTGTTTGGGAAATAGGCGGCACAGCATTGCCAGCCATAAAAGAAATGGGTGTTGGTTTTCTTACAGGAACCACATGGGATCCGAATAAGGGTGAGTTTGGTATTCTTCCACAGATTTGGGGCACATTCTACAGCTCTCTTCTTACTCTTCTGTTGGGAGGAAGCTTTGGAATTGCCATAGCAGTTTTTCTTACCCAGGATTTTCTTCCCAATAAAATTCAAATCGTTTTAAAATCCACCATCGAGCTGTTAGCGGCGATCCCCAGTGTTGTCTACGGTCTCTGGGGTATCTTCGTGCTTATTCCACTGATTCGTCCCGTTGCCAACTGGCTTCACGCAACTCTTGGCTGGATACCATTTTTCAGTACCAGCTTGAGTGGCCCAGGTATGTTCCCTGCCGCTCTGGTATTGTCCATTATGATTCTACCTACGGTAGCAGCAATCTCCCAGGATGCCTTGTCTGCTATTCCTGACAAAATCAAGGAAGCTGCTTACGGCATGGGCACAACACGATGGGAAGCAATCCTGAAAGTTCTTCTGCCTACCGCCTCCAGAGGAATTTTTGGCGGTCTGGTTCTTGGATTCGGACGAGCACTTGGTGAAACCATGGCACTGGCCATGCTGGTTGGTAACTCAAACCAACTAAGCTTATCACTTTTCTCGCCTGCCGATACCCTTGCAGCTCTTCTGGCTCTGAACTTTCCTGAGGCCAGTGATTACGAAACTCAGATACTCATGTATGCGGCTGTAGTTCTATTATTTATCACACTTGCCGTTAACATCATAGGCGAATTGATTATCAGCTACAGCGAACGTTCTGGAGGAAAGAAATGAAAAACACGCCTAATTTCAATAAAAGTTTCACGGACTCCAGAGCCCTGAAAAGTATTTTTTTAAGCACCATTACTGTTCTTTGCGCGGTAGGGGCCTGCATTCCACTTTTTTCGGTACTCGTTATGCTGATAATGCGTGGAGGGAAAAGACTTTCATTTGAGCTGTTTTACGCCCTCCCCCCAACAGCCTTCGATACCGGAGGAGGATTTGGGAATGCCATTGTGGGTACTCTGTTTATGGTAGGGATTGCTGCACTTATCGCCGTGCCATTTGGAATTCTGGCTGCAATTTATCTTGCCGAATTTGGAGAAAATGGCAAGCTTGCAGAAATTGCCAGATTCTGCGCAAAAACCATGACGGGAATTCCATCAATTCTTGCTGGTGTTTTAGCCTACGCCGCTGTGGTTATGGTCACTGGGACATATTCGGCTATTGCTGGTGGTGTCGCTCTTTCCATTTTAATGATTCCTACAATAATGCTAACTGCTGAAGAATCCATCAAAATGGTTCCTTCAGCAATGCGGGAAGCAGCAGTGGGCATGGGATGCACCAAGACCCAGGTTATGTGGAAGGTTATGCTGCCGGTCGCCATGCCTGGCATGATTACAGGGGTGATGCTTGCAGTTGCCCGTGTATCTGGTGAAACAGCCCCTCTATTGTTCACGGCACTATTCAGCGATTACTGGATTTTCCAGGGAGGAGCCGGTGACATTATGGAGCCGACAGCATCTCTGGCTGTTCTTATTTACAATTTTTCCGGAATGCCTTTCGAAAACCAGATAGAACTGGCATGGGCTGCATCACTGGTACTGGTAACCATGGTATTTATCATAAATATCATAAGTCGAATGCTTTTTCAGAAAAAGAAATAAACCATACTTTTCAGGAGTACTAACTAATGACTTCAGCACAAACGGCAACACTCACAGATGATGTGGTGATAGATTGCAAGGTAGATAAAATTTTTTACGGTAACTTCCTGGCTGTACGTGACAGCGATGTTCCAATATACAAAAATAAAATTACCGGTTTTATAGGGCCATCAGGTTGTGGCAAAAGCACCGTCCTGAAAAGCATCAACCGGATGAATGATCTTGTAAGAATTTTTCGATTTGAGGGAAGGATTCACTTTGAAGGACAGGATCTATATGGAACAAATGTTGACCCTGTCTCTGTTCGCCGACACATAGGGATGGTGTTTCAACAACCCAATCCTTTTTCCATGTCAATTTATGAAAACGTTGCTTTTGGCCTGCGTCTTAACCGTTACAAAGGAGACTACGATGCACGTGTTGAAGAAGCCCTCCGAGGTGCCGCATTATGGAAAGAGGTAAAAGACAAATTACAAAACAATGGGATGTCACTTTCAGGTGGCCAACAGCAGAGGCTTTGTATCGCTAGAGCCATCGCCACAAAGCCCACGGTTATCCTGATGGACGAGCCCTGTTCGGCTCTTGACCCCATTGCCACACGGCAGGTTGAGGAGCTGATGATAGGTCTAAAATCAGAATACACCGTTGTTATTGTAACGCATAATATGCAGCAGGCTCAACGTGTTGCAGACAAAACAGCCTTTTTTTCTGTTGATATCTCACAGGGTGGTCGAACCGGGTACCTGGTTGAAATGAACGATACAGGGAAACTTTTTGAAAATCCAAGGGAACAACTTACCAAAGAATATCTCAGCGGTGAATTCAGTTAAAATTGCAACCAAAGGGGCCCTTATGTTATTGAACCGCCTTTTCGTCATCTCTTTTCTGGCAATACATACCGTTGCATTTCTGAGCGGATGTAGTGGAAGCAAAGACGATGAGCAACAACCTACAACAAAGAAGCAAGTTATCCATCTTCATGGTGCTGGTGCCACTTTTCCCGCTCCATTATACAAAAGATGGATAACAGAATACCAGAAAATCCATCAAGATATTCAAATAACCTATGATGCCATTGGAAGTGGAGCTGGAACAAAACTGTTTATTGCTGGAAATGTTGATTTTGGGGCAAGCGACTCTGCCATGAACGATGAACAAATAGCTAAAGTGAGTAGAGGAGTACAACTCATTCCAGCCACTGCAGGTTCCATCGTTCTCGCCTACAACATCCCGGATCTTGGAGGGAAACTTCACCTGAGCCGCAAGCTTTATGTTGATATTTTTCTAGGTAAAATAAGATTCTGGGATGATCCTCGCATAAAAAAAGAGAACCCTGATCTGCATCTTCCGAGTCTAAGTATCGTTACAGTGGTTCGCAGTGATTCTTCCGGAACAACCTGGGCATTCAGCAACCATTTGAGCACTATCAGTAAAAAGTGGCGGGAACAGGGTCCAGGCACGGGAAAAGAACTCGATTTTCCAGGGAATGCCATGTTTGGAAATGGGAATAGTGGCGTAAGCACTAAAATAAAGCACTCTTGGGGGAGTATTGGCTATGTAGAATATGGTTTTGCTAAAAGAGCCGGACTGGACATGGCAATCCTTGAGAACAAAGCAGGAAATTTTATTGAACCAAACGACTCGAGTCCCACCGAAACTCTTGCAAATACACACGCTCAGATGCCAGCCAACCTCCGCCTGTTTCTGCCAGATCCAGATGGAGACACGTCCTACCCAGTCGTTACTTACAGCTGGCTGCTTCTCTATAAACAATATGATGACATGACTAAACTGGAGAAGCTACAAGGTTTTATTCGATGGGGACTTTTGGAAGGGCAGAAGTTTGCACCTGAATTTGGATATGCACCCTTACCCTCTGAGGTCGCAAAGTCTGCACTCAATGCTTTGGAGGCAATTTGACCTTCGACTCAACTAAAATCACCAGATGCTACTTTCTTTCCGCCTCTGTTGCGTAAACAGAGGCGTTTTTTATCCTTTTCAGAGTATGTAACTGTTTACGGGATAGTACTTTAAGGTTAGTACCCCTCCAGCAATGAGGGCTTTCAATCGAGTTCACGGGGAAGAGAAAAATATAATATTGTCGTACGAGCCTCTCACAAGCTCCCTTCATGATAACACAGAAATCGGGCGAAAAAGCCATTTTTGGATAGACCCTTGTCTTGCTAACCACAAAATTTGTAGCTGCCAACAGAGTACCAGAGATTTTTGCGATCATGCAGGTGCCACCTATATTGGACATATAATCCAGCAAGATGGAAAAAAATATTCGGCATCCTGTGAACGGTGGCCAGAAAACAATGCCTTACGAATGCAGACTTAGATTGAAAAAGATCAAACGATCATTACTGAATGTGCAGAAGGATTTTGATACTATTAATCATAAACTAAACGTTAGCAGAGACCCATTTAATGATACGATTATCAACAATATGCTTCTCGGATACCGCTATCTCAACACACTACTTGACAAACAGGTGGAATTATTCAGTCGAGGCGGCTTGCACCATATACTTGAGCTGAATCACCTCGTGCTCTGCGGAGATGACCCACAGACACGAAAGGAGCACATCAAGCATATCACCGCAACAACAGATCGTTTTTACGAACAGAATGAGTGCAACATTGGGCACTTGAGAAAGTGGTATAATGAAAATAAAAAGAAATCTGCCTGGAAACGTGCTGCAGGGGTGTATATTCTTCACTTAAGCCAACCGCAACTTTTCTTTGAAGGCAATCACCGCACAGGTGCCTTGATAATGAGCTATATCCTGGCTTCAGAATGTAAACCGCCATTTGTATTAAATATAGAAAATGCTGCGGCATACTTCAACCCATCAACGCTTGCAAAATTGACCAGAAAAAACCTGGTAACGAACTTATGGACACTCCCTAAAATAAGGAAGAACTTTGCCATCTTTCTTAAAGATCAGGGGCGGAAAGATTATTTAAGGGTTCCTTGAGATTAGGTGTGGTTCTTTAAGCGCTTACAGTTATATTAAAAGACTGTACAAGCTGGAAAAGAATGCCCGGACCAACAACTTTTCTCCGGAGCAGATATACAGGATGCGCCAGGATGAAGCCAAACCGATTCCGGAGGATTTTAAAAAGTGGCTTACAAAGAAAAAGTTACAGACCCCACCCAAGGGACTGCTTGGCAAAGCTGTTGC
>JAJRQL010000276.1 GCA_024280265.1 Deltaproteobacteria bacterium | reverse complement strand
GCTTGAATCCGGCACGGCATACGCCGACATGCTGGATAGGTTACTTGACAGTTATCAGGAGACGGTAAGCAAGGAGCAAAAAATCCAACAATTGGAAGAAAAGATTGGGGGATTAAAAGAAGAAAATCTCGAAGTAAAAAACCAAACGAAGGAGCTGGAATCACGACTCGACAGACTGGAGAGTCGTTCGGACGGTGAAAAAGAAATCTTACGCAAAACCGCCTGAAACTCCTGCCACGATCTCAATGGAAATACAGTAGAGACGGAAAAGTTATCTGGGCTTTTGATTTCGGTAACTGAACTGCTGCGGCCTCCCCCTCCTCTCCTCATTCAAATACCGTCTCTTAACGTAGCCCCCCATCTCACCAAAAACAAAAATCATTACGCAAAAGTCAAGGCTTCCACCAAGCATACATTTCAGAAAGTCATTTGACAAAATGCATATCATTTCGTAAAATGATTTTCCAAATCAGCTATTAATCTACAGACAGAGAGTATGCCATGGAGATAAATTACCTCCTCGAGCTGGACCAGTTAGCCAGGCAAGAAGGGAAAAAATACAATCGACAGCGCCTGCTTTACCAAACCCTGCAAAATTCGCATGGAAAGCACTTTACCGGGATAATCGGTCCTCGTGGGGCTGGCAAGACCGTTCTACTCAAACAGCTGCTGATAGACCGGAAAGATACTTTCTATATTTCCGTGGACACCATCACATCTGAAGAGCTTTTTCACATTGCCAAGCATTTACAACAAACCCTCAAAATTGAGCTGCTGCTGCTTGATGAAATCCATTTCCAGAAAAGCTACGACGCTCAACTCAAAAAGATATACGACTCGCTGGGATTAAAAATCATATTCACCAGTTCAGTGGCTCTGGCAATTGCCCAATCCGCCTACGACCTGTCCCGTCGTGTTCATATTCTGAAACTGCCTCTCTTTTCCCTTAGAGAGTACATCTACTTCAACAATGACGTCCTGCTGCCGACACTCAGCATGGGGGATATTATCGAACAGAACTGGACCGGCGACCATCTGCGTTACGGCTACTTGTTTGACGAATACCTCCGTGGCGGTCTTCTGCCCTTCGCACTGGACGAACCTGATCCAATCCCGCTTCTTGCTAATATTCTGAAAAAGATCATCAGCCGTGATATCCCCCAAGTCATACCGCTCCTGGTGGAAGAACTCCCAGTCATTGATAAAATGGTGAGGTTCATCGGCAAATCAACTGTTGACGGCATAAATTATTCCTCAATTTCAAGAAATGTCGGAATCACAAAATACAAAGCCGAGTCCTACCTGAACATCCTCACACAGGCACTGGTCACCCATGTGGTTTTCCCAAAGGGCACCGGTGTTATGCGGGAACCCAAAGTGCTTCTTACCCCGCCATACCGTCTGCTCTACAATGATTACGAATATGTCATTGGAGGATTACGTGAGGATTTTTTCGCCGAGATGTTAACAGGCGCATCCATTGAATTTCATTATCTCAAGAGTACCAGGGGGAGCAAGACTCCCGATTTCCTGGTGCGAGATAAACAGGGGAATATTGTTCTTGAAGTTGGCGGGAAAGGAAAAGGACGATCTCAGTTCAAAGGCATCAATGTGAAGCGTAAAATTATCTTATCGCATGGCGGTGAGATTGATAATATTCGACGCCCTCTTTTTTTGCTCGGCTATCTTTATTAAAAGTTTTTCACGAAAAGAGCACGAGACAGCCAACAATTCTCACGTTTAACATATGGAGTTTGTTGCTTTCTTGCACGAAACAGTATATGACTTCCCCATGAAAAGAGATATTTATAATCAACTGGTTGCCTGGAAAAAAACTGCGGAACGTAAACCTCTGGTATTAAAAGGGGCACGGCAAGTTGGAAAAACATTTATTCTTCAAGAATTTGGTAAAGGCAGCTATGAAGATGTAGCGTACTTCAACTTTGAAGAAGATCCACTTTTGCATGATTTTTTTACCGGTCGACTGGTTCCGGAAAAAATTATCCAGACACTCTCTATCTACCGGGAAAAAAAAATTATTCCTGAACAAACTCTTATCATTTTTGATGAAGTACAAAATTCTCCCGAGACTCTTACCAGCCTGAAATATTTTTGTGAAAAAGCACCGGAATATCACGTTGCTGCAGCCGGTTCCCTGCTGGGAGTAAAAGTCGGACAATCGTCTCCATTTCCTGTAGGCAAAGTCAATTTCCTTGATCTTTACCCTATGACCTTTGCCGAATTTCTTGACGCTGCAGGAAGACCAAAGCTCAGGAAACTTCTTGAAGGCGCTTCTTTTGCCCCTCTCCCAGAAGCGTTTCATACAGAGTTGATAGACCTCTTAAAGACATACTATTTTGTTGGCGGAATGCCTGAGGCTGTTGGGCAATATATCAAGAGTCAGGACTTTGCTCTGGTTCGCCGAATCCAGGAAGAAATACTCCAGGCGTATAGCATTGATTTTTCAAAATACACGACAAAAACAGAGGCTATCAGGTTAGCTGCCACCTGGGCAAGCATTCCTGCTCAGCTTGCTCGTGAAAACAAAAAATTTACCTATGCAGAGATTGCTAAAAATGCCAGAGCACGGGAATACAGTGAATCGATCCAGTGGTTGGTAGACGCTGGTTTAGTGATCAAGGTACATAATACCCATGTCCCTAAACTTCCTCTTGCAGCATATCGAGAAAATATTTTCAAACTCTACTTGTTGGATATTGGTCTGTTAGGATCAATGATAAATATTTCACAACGAATTATTGTCTAGGGCAGTAAACTTTTCAGTGAATTTAATGGCGCTTTTGTGGAGAATTATGCTGCGCAGGAACTTGTCGCTCATGGCCAGAAAGATCTGTATTATTGGACAAGTAAAAATCAGGCGGAAGTAGATTTCGTAGTGTCACACCATGACCAAATTATGCCCCTGGAAGTAAAGGCCGGGGTCAGCAAACAAAAGAAAAGCCTGCGGATTTATGGTGATAAATACCACCCACCAATACTATCCCGCTCAACCCTTATGAATTTTAAAGAAGATGGGTCTATTCGCAACTATCCGCTATATGCGCTCTGGTTGTTTCTGTCGAGATAGAATTGATCCGAGAATGTTACATCTGGACCATTGAAAATTTCGAGCAGCTTATAGCTGGACAAGGGTGGAACAAAAAAGGAACAATTACCAATCTCGCAGAGATTTAATCTTGTATTTTTAGAATGTTACAAACAATCCACGCTACATTCAGGGTCTAGTGGGCGTATGCTCGTGGGAGTTCGACTCTCCCCTTCGGCACCACTGAATTTTCAAGGCTTTATCCCAGTAATAGCGGGATAAAGCCTTTTTTTGTGTCTTCTTATCTTTCATCTTCTCTTGCTATCTTTTGCTGTTTCATGCTATCTTTTTATAAAAAAGTGGAACAAAAGTCAGTAGTGTCCGGTAAGGATTTTGCATGTTAAATAAAGCAGTTATTTTTCAAAATAGACACACTTTTTCCTTGACAAAGTAAAATAATTCGCAGCCGACCTCCTTAAAAGACCAATCTTTTAAGGAGGTTACGATAATGGC
>JAJRQL010000275.1 GCA_024280265.1 Deltaproteobacteria bacterium | reverse complement strand
GTGCCTCCTTTTCTTATGTGACCGGTCCCAATGGTAAACGTTATACCAACGGCGGCGAAGTACCCATAGACATCTCCAGAGAAAAGACACCTGAAGCAACCATCCAGAAAATGCGTACCGTGCGTCGTGCAGCCTTGGCACCTGCAAATCCATCCGGAGCTGATCGGGGCATTGCAGCCCAGGCAAGTTCTATGGAGGCGGCAGCAATGAAGGAGTTACAGTCCAAACCAGAGGTTTCCGCATCCACTTCCAGAACAGCAGAAAATGGTGGTAGTACAGAGAGTGCTACAAACCAGGATGCTGATAATGGTGGTGAAAGACAGGTTTCCGGTGTGGATTCTTCCTCACAGATAACAGGGGTCAGTCGTAAATCCATGACTTCTGCATACCAGGCCATAGCAGCACTTGCTGCCTGACGCCCACCCTGTTCCCAAACCAATGAGAGCCATGGATCTTTTTACTTTCAATCAACAATTTTTTGACTTTCTGGAGTCCTGTCCCACTCCTTTCCATACCACCAGCTTTATTGCTAAAAACCTCCAGGAAGCCGGTTTTACAGAGCTGACCGAAAGTGAGGACTGGCAGATAAGCAGCGGCTCCGGATATTACTGTTGTCGTGATAATGGCAGTATCATTGCCTTCAAAAGTGGTCTTGAGTCAAACATGGATTCTCCCTGGCGGATGATAGGGTCCCATTGTGACAGCCCGGCATTACAGATAAAACCCAATGCCATAAAAAAAACCAGCCACGCCGTGGATCAGCTCTGCGTTGAAGTATATGGTGGGCCTCTACTTGGTACCTGGTTTGACCGCGATCTTGGAATAGCAGGGCGTGTAACACTTCTTGACGACACAGGTCAACTGCTCGTTCATACCATCGATTTCAAGAGACCCATGGCCATAATTCCCAGCCTGGCAATTCATCTTGATAAAACGGCCAACAAAGATCATACTATAGAGAAACAAAAACATCTTTACCCTCTACTCTGCCAATCTCATGATAACAACCTTCCCATTAAAGAACTTCTTTTCAGGCAACTTGAAGACCAATACACTAGCCTTGCAACCAAAAAAATACTCGGTTACGATCTCTTCTGTTATGACACTCAGAAACCTGCTTTAATTGGCCCAAACAGTGATTTTATTGCTGCCGGCAGACTTGACAATCTTGTAAGCTGTTATGTGGGATTAAAAGCATTACTGGAAGACTATCTGGTGGACAACTGTCTCCTGCTCTGCAGCAATCATGAGGAAATCGGTTCCTCGTCTGTGGCCGGTGCCCAAGGAAACTTCCTGCAGACAGTTCTTGCCAGATTGCTTCCCGATGTTCCACTGAAAAACAGGGTGATGAACAAGTCTCTTTTCATCTCCATGGACAACAGCCATGCAGTTCATCCAAACTTTGCCGAAAGGCATGACACCCAACCCCTCCCGCTCCTGAATCATGGCCCTGTGATTAAATATAACAGCAACCAGCGTTACGCAACCACATCACGGTCCGCTGCACCATATCAGATACTCTGTGATGAAACAGGTGTCCCCCACCAGTCATTTGTCATGAACAACGACATGAGGTGTGGCTCAACCATTGGTCCCATCGCTGCAACCAGCCTAGGAGTACAGACCGTCGACATAGGGGTGCCAAGTCTTGCCATGCACTCTATAAGGGAAACTACAGGGAGTAGTGACCCACACATGCTATACCAGACCATTTGTCATTATTTCACCCGGTCACAGCTTCCACAGGCCGGTAATTGATGCGAAACACATACACCCTAGCTATTCTTTTCTCAATTTCCACTCTGCTTCTCCCTTTTAACAATACTGAAGCCTCCGAATTAAGGAGCAGTATCGACAAGTATAAAGGGGCAGAGGTCAGCTCCAGAACCCTCAGGCAATTGGAGCCCTATAATGAATATATTGATTATTTCTCTCAGTTCACTTTTTTCAGGAAAAATCACAAGGTAAGCTCTGACTTTATTAGGGCACTGATCATTGCTGAGTCAAATGTTGATCCCAATGCAGTATCTCCCAAGAATGCCATGGGACTGGGACAGATTATACTCACCACGGGTCAGGAAGCGGCAAAGGAGATATCACGATCCAGATTCTCTTTTAAATACGTGGATAAAGAAAAGCTGAAGAATCTTAAGCAGGAAGATCTTTTCGATCCGGCAACAAATATATTACTTACCTGCTACCTTATCTCTAAATACAACTATAAATTCAATGGCAGACTGGAGCTGGTCCTCTCTGCATGGAATGCCGGTGAAAATCATAAGGCATTGGACAATGGACGTCCGGTTCCCTACGAGGAGACAATGAATCTCATCGGAAAAATTAACGGCTATTACATCTCTTTACTGCAGAAAAAGAAACAGATTTCCATCTATGCAAGACCCTGACATCCTATCCTGTCAAGTAACCAGGTCAATCTATTAGACTGTCCCCACGCTATCATTCTACCTGACAAAAATCCCTGTGGATTGAACCTGCCCAAGGCAGCTTAATACTCGTATCAGTCAATGGGGAGAGGGGTGCTGCTGAACCAGGATAGATAGCTCCCATTCCCTTTTCTCCAAGACCAGAAAGCTGGTTGTTGCCATCACAGCTCCAGACGGTATATGATTCGGTTATCAGGTGTTTTTTATAACAGCACTTCTTTCAAAATAAAGCCGATTAGCAGATGAGACCATTTTCATGGCAATACCCTCAGTGAGACTCATGAAAAAGATGGGGTGTTCAACGACAATTATAATTCCAGGTCAGCGACAACTATAATTCCCGGCTCAACCGTTTAGTTTAACTGTATTTATTTTTTCTATTTTTTATTTATTTCTTGCCATGTTCCAAAGGAACCTCTACCTTGACAATACCAATCCGGAGGATAGGGCAACGCTGAGGAGCGACCCGAGCGCCGAGGTTGGTG
>JAJRQL010000274.1 GCA_024280265.1 Deltaproteobacteria bacterium | reverse complement strand
GATAACAATCCAGCTCTGAGTGTCACCGGCAAAGAGTCCTTCTGAAATGTTGTGGGGAAAATCCAGAGTACCTGTAATTACATAAATAAGAATAATTGCCGGCAACAAGAAGAGTTTGGCGGTTGTGGTCAGATAGACAATGTATTTCTGGGCACCTGCATAACCTTCCTTGTCCTGTGCATGGGCAACCAGCGGGTAGGTACAGATTGAAACAATCTCGTAAAAGAGATACATGGTAAAGAGGTTATCTGAGAATGCAACACCGATTGCTCCGAAAATGGCGAGTGCAAAACAGGCATTAAAACGAGTCTGGGCGTGTTCCTTGTGGGCCCGCATGTCCCCCATGGAGTAGTAGACAGCGATGGTCCAGAGTGAAGAGGCAACGAGTGCGAAGATCATTGACATGCCGTCTGCCCGAAGAGTGACCGTGATCCCGGGTAACACTGTGAACATGTGATATACCAGAGTCTTGCCCTCCAGGACTGCTGGAATCATTGAGGCTACGATCAGCAGCAGGATAACTGAAGCTGCTGATGAAACGCCCTCACGTATGTTCTCGTTTTTCCCGACAAACATGACGCCAAGGGTGCCAAAGAGTGGGACGAGAAGTGCTATGAGAAGTTTTACGGAACTGACCGTTTGTATTTCCATGACAGATGTTCCTCTTTCCTAACCTTTAAGGTCGACCAGATCTTCAGTGTCGACTGATTTGTAATTTCTGTATACTGCAATGGTGATACTGAGGCCAATGGCTGCTTCTGCAGCAGCGATGGCCATAATAAACAGGGTAAAGATCTGTCCAACGGTCGGGTCTGGAGCAGTGAACCTGTTAAAGGCCATAAAATTGATGGATGATGCCACCAGGATAAGTTCCGAGGAAATAAGCATTCCAACCAGAGTTCGGCGGGTAACCAAACCATACACTCCCATACCAAACAGAATCGCTGCAAGGATGAGGTAAGTATTCAGATTGTTATGAAGATTGAGTATGGACATTTATTTACTCCTTCCGTGACGTGCAATGACAAGCGATCCGATGATGGCAATGAGCAGGACAATGGAGACCAGTTCAAAAACCATGGAGTAGGTGGTGAGCAGTTCAATACCTATGAGTTTAACACTCCCCATGTTTTCTTTTGGCAGGACTGAAAAAGTAGTGTTTACTGCAAGTCCTGTCATGCCCATCGTAACAAGGCCGGCGGTAACTAGCCCAAGGGGGCCGCTTAGCGGACCGGAAGGGCCGATCTTTTTGGTATCTTCGGGTGCGGCCAGCATGATGGCAAAGGCGATGGTTACACAGACAGCTCCCACATAGATGAGCAACTGCATCATGGCAACAAAAGGAGAGTTGAGAAAGTAGTAAATGGCTGCTACTCCAATAAAAGAGAGTGCCAGACCTGCCACTGCCCGGACCAGACGTTCAGCAGTACATGCTATAATTCCACCGACAAGAGTTGTCGCAAGCATGATAAGGAAAACGACACCGGCGGCGGCGTCGGCATAGCCCGCAAAGCCATCACCAGTAAAGAAACCGATAATGGTTGTGGTATCAGAAGGGTTCATGAGTTCCTTTCCTCCAGTCTGTTGAGAAGGTCGAAGTGGAAATCTTCCTTACGGTCTGAAGCAAGATTGTATTCTTTGGAGAAGGTAATGGCATCAAAGTTACAGCTCTCAACACACTGACCACAAAGAGAGCAGGTGGTAAAGTTGAGGTCGTATGTGGTGAGGACCTTCTTTTTTTTGGTTTTCATTTCACCTTTTACCTCAACTTCATACTTAACTGATTTTGAAGCAAGGCTGATGCATCCGGATGGACAGGCACGCTGACACATCCCACAGGCGACGCATTTGGGCGTTCCATCCTCGTTTTCGATTAGCTCAATATGACCGCGAAACCTTTCGCTCATTTTGATGGTTTCGTACGGGTAAGGAACAGTAACCACTGGTTTGAAGAATTCCTTGAACGTTATGCCGAGGCCAATGGCCAGGGACTGCAGTCCACGGAATATTTCGCTAAAATAGGCACCCATATTAAAATACCTTCAGTAATCCGGCTGTGAACAGCAGGTTAAATAGTGAAATGGGGATCAATATCTTCCAGCTGAGATTGAGCAGTCCATATATTGTGGTTCGTGGGAAGGTCCAGCGGATCCAGATAAAAGAGAATATAAGTAAATAAATTTTAAGTAGAAACCACCAGACACCAGGGAAAAGTCCGAGAGGGCATCCCCAGCCGCCAAGAAAGAGGATGGTGATGAGGCTGGCGCCGATTACGATGTTTGCGTACTCACCCATAAAGAAGAGCCCAAACCCCATGCTGCCGTATTCAGTATGAAAACCTGCGACCAGCTCACTTTCGGCTTCTCCAAGGTCAAATGGGGCGCGGTTTGTTTCTGCCAGGGTACAGATGAAAAAAATAAGGAATGCAACCGGCATCAGTGGGCTGCTTAATGAAGGAACCAGGTTCCAGTTCCATATTCCGCCTGACTGGCCAGCAACCAGTTCCTTGAGATCCATGGTACCAGTCATCATCACGATGGTGATGACAGTGATCAGCATGGGAATCTCATAAGAGATGTTTTGTGATACGGCACGAACGGCAGCCATGACGCCATACTTATTCCGCGAACCCCATCCAGCGAGCAGGATTGACATGGCGCCAAGGGAGGCAAAGGCGAAGATCATCAGCACTCCGATGTTCATGGAGCGTGCAACGATATTTTCACTGAATGGGATGGTCACAAAACTCATGATGGCAGGTGCCATGGCAAGTACGGGAGCAACCATAAAGAGAGCTTTGTCAGCTCCTCCTGGAATTATCAGCTGTTTGGTCATAAGTTTCAGCCCATCGGCTGGGGGCTGTAGAAGACCAAGGGGCCCATTCACATTGGGGCCGGGACGACGCTGAATTCGGCCGGCTCCCCGACGTTCTGCCCATACAAGGTAGGCAGCGTTCAGTGCGGCAAAAGCAATGGCTATCACCACTGCGATAACTGCGTTTAGTATAGTTAGACTCATACGGCTTCTCCCTTACCTGTATAAACAATCATAGGAGGTGATACCCTATGTTGAAAAAAACATCTCTTCTATAATTAGTTATCCTCGAAAACCTATCTGTCTATTTCGGGGATAACGAGATCCAGACTGCCCATAAGGGCCAGTGCATCCATGATCATCATGCCCTCGCATGCCTCGTCAAAGAGGGACATATTGGAGTATGTCGGGGAGCGCAGTTTGAAGCGGTAGGCGTTTTTGGTGCCATCACTTACTATTCTGATACCGAAACTGCCTCGAGCTGTTTCCACGGCCTGGTAGTAGTCACCGACAGGAGGTTTAATCAGCTTAGGTTTCTTTTTGGGCATGATAGGCCCTTCTGGCAGTTTGTCCAATCCCTGTTCAATAATACGCAGTGACTGCTCCATCTCCTCCATACGTACATAGTACCGGGCAAGGGAGTCACATTCGTCATAAACGGGGACATCAAAGTCAAACTCAGGATAGACTGAATAGGGCTCGTTTTTTCGCACATCAAAGTTGATCCCGGAACCACGGGCCACAGGGCCAGTTGCACCATATTTACGACACATCTCTGCAGATATGGGGCCGATTCCTTCAAGGCGCTTTCTGAATATGATGTTGCCAGTGACCAGGGCATCATACTTTTTTAGGGATTTGCGCATGCGGGGGATAAAGGCCCGGGCACGATCAATGAACTCATCATCAATGTCATTATAAAGACCACCAAAACGATAGTAGCAGTAAGTGAGGCGTGAACCGGTGACAGCTTCAAGCATGTCAAGGATGTATTCACGATCTTCAATTGCGTACATGAGAGGAGTGAAGCCGCCAAGATCCATGACGAAGGCGCCAAACCAGAAAAGATGTGAGGCAACCCTGTTGAGCTCGACGGTGATTACTCTGATGTATTCGGCACGTTCAGGAACCTCAATACCGGAGGCGCGCTCAACGGCTAATACATGGCCATGGGTATAACCAAGTGCTCCGAGGTAGTCGAGGCGGCTGAGGTTAGGGAGAACCTGGGGATAGGTTCTGTTTTCACCCATCAGTTCATGCATACGGTGAATATAGCCAAGTACGGTTTCAGCCTTGACAATATACTCACCATCCATTTCCATTTTTACACGCAGAACACCATGGGTTGCAGGGTGCTGCGGGCCCACGTTCAGGATAAAAGTCTCGCCCGGTTGGATATGAATTGGTCCGCTCATGGTTTGAAATCCTTTAGGAGGGGATGGAAGTCTGCATCTTCAGGAAGGAGCAGAGGGACAAGGTGAGGATGTCCATCAAACTTAATGCCAAAAAAATCATGGGTCTCTCGTTCGTGCCAGTTGGCTCCAGGATAGATCTTTGAAATAGTCGGTACCTTTGGTTTTGCCCTGGGGGTGCGGGTACGGATAACAACCCGGCAGGTATCAAAGTCATAGCGACTGAAATCATACACAACCTCAAGCTGTTCTTCCTTGATCCAGTCAACTCCAGTGACACTTTCCAGGAAGAAACCAGCTTTATCAATAATCATTACTGCGGCAAGTAATTCGCCGGGGTCAAGTTGAACGTCAATGTCATAGCCATACTGGGCATAATCGTGTTCAATAACACCATTGTTTCTGGGTTCTTTTTTCTTTTTTGCCGGTTTTTTCTTCTCGCCTTCTGCTTCATCTCCTTCAGCTGCTTCGGTAACAATTTCTTCAACAACAGGCTCAGGGTCAGGGAACAGTCCCCGGAGCGACTGCAGGACAGTGTCTTTAATCATTGTTGTATTCCTCTTCAGGTCTTTTCAGGATCTTTCCAGCGATTCCAGCCGGAGACCTTGTTCTCGAGTTGGAGGATTCCTTCAAGCAGCGCTTCAGGACGCGGAGGACAGCCGGGGATGTAGATATCAACCGGAAGGAAGGTGTCAGCTCCCAGGACAATGGAGTATTGACCGTCAAAGACAAAAGGGCCACCTGATATGGCACAGTTGCCAAGGGCTATTACCCATTTTGGCTCCGGCATCTGATCGTAAAGGACTTTGATTCCGGGCATCATCTTCTTGGTGACGGTACCGGCAACGATCATAACATCTGCTTGTCTGGGCGAGGGGCGGAACACCTCTGCGCCAAATCGGGACATGTCAAACCTGGCACAACCAGTGGCCATCATCTCGATGGCGCAGCAGGCAATACCAAAAGTCAGGGGCCAGAATGAATTTACCCGGCCTATGTTAATGAGTTTGTCGGCAGCGGCAAACTGAACAACTGACGAGGGTATCGGTTCTAACGGTGAAGGTACGTTCTGCGTTCCCACTTGAAGACTCCCTTGATCCATGCGTATACAATTGCGAGTGATAAGATTCCAACAAAAATGATAACCTCAACAAGATCCCGGTATTTAATCCCCATGTCTAGCAACTCCTGGCTGTTGTAAGCTACGGCAACAGGAAAAAGAAAAAGAACATCCACATCGAATGCGAGGAAGATAAGTGCATAGAGAAAAAAAACAGAATTGTATCGAACCCAGGAATCACCTATCGGTTCCATTCCACATTCAACGAATTGACTGTTTTTGTTGTTGAATTGTCTGGTGCCACGGGGCATCAGGAGATACACAATGACAATAGGGCCTAGGGCGAATGCCAGTCCACCGAGGGTGAAGGCCGTGATCCATAAAATATTATCACGGTAGAGAAAATCAGAAAATTGAAGCTCCATCTAAAGGCTCCTTACAGTTGAGTTAGTCGGATGACTTTCTGATATTTACACGAGTTACCTAATGAAATCGTTAGTTCTTGTCAACCTAAAAGTGAATGATCATTCACTTTTAGGTTGAATGATCCTTCATTCACTCGATCGTGAGAAAAACTATAAAACTCAGAATCTCATATGAAAAGTATTGAGAAAAAGTATATAAATGATATGGTGATAATTCCCTAATTAAAAAAAAAGATATGATTTATAAGAATATTTGATCAAAGGCTTTTGGTATGTCTATCACACTGAGACAATTGGAGATTTTTATAGCTGTTGCTGAGACAGCGCAGGTGACGAAAGCCAGTAAGAAGCTTTTTGTGACCCAGTCTGCAGTGAGTATGGCACTAGCTGAACTTGAGAATCAGCTTGGTGGTTCCCTTTTTGACCGACATGGACGCAGTCTACTTCTTAATGAGCGTGGGCGCTATCTCCTTCCTCTTTCCAAGGAGATAATTTGTCAGGTTGGCAATGTTGAAAATATCATGTCAGAGAAAAATGACACTCTGAGTGGCAAGATCAATGTGGTGGCTTCGACAACTATTGGTGATTATATTCTGCCCTATCTCATAGGCGCCTTTAAACGGATGCATCCTCAGGTTCATATCAATATGCTGGTGTATCATACCCGTTATGCTGAAAGTCTGGTGTTGGATGGTAAGGTGGAGGTTGGTTTTGTTGAAGGACAGGTGAACAATCCTGATACTGTGAAACGACTCTGGTTCGAGGATGAGCTTGTGGTGGTTGCTGGGCCCACCGACCCCCTTGCCCATAAGAGCCTTTTTGACGTGAAGAAGGATTTTACCAATACCCGCTGGATCATGCGGGAAGAAGGATCAGGAACTGTTGCTATTTTTCGTGCAAAAATGAAAGACTATCTTGGTCAGATAAATGTAATCATGGAAATGGGGCACCCCGAAGCCATTAAGAAGGCTGTTGAGTCTGGAGTTGGTCTGGCCTGTCTTTCTTCACTCACTGTTTGTCGGGAGGTGGAGCATGGCTGGTTGAAAACCCTGCAGTTTGAAGGGGTGGATATGAAACGTAAGCTCCAGGTAATTACGCGAAAAAATCAGAAAATAAATGATACACTTGCTGAGTTTTTAGCCTTTTGTGATATTATGTCTACCTGTTCTCAATCCAGGGCCTGTCTTT
>JAJRQL010000273.1 GCA_024280265.1 Deltaproteobacteria bacterium | reverse complement strand
CCATGTTCACGGGAATACCGTTGATTAAAACCAGTGCGCCACCGCTCATCCCAATTTTGGTACCTCGCAGCGATATTTTTGGCTGCAGACCGGAAGCGTTGGTGTAATACACTCCGGGCAGTTTTTTTAATACTTCCGCCAGAGATTTCGCATCCATTTTTTCAATATCATCGCTTTTGAGAACGGAGATATTCGATGCTGTCTCCATAATATTATTTCCGGTCCGCGTGGCAGTTACAATCACCTCGTCAAGCACGGAAGTATCGTATTGAACCTCTTCTGCCATTGCAGTGCTGCTGCACTGAAGCATCATTGCCGTCAAGCCAAAAAGAATTTTTCTTCTTTCCATTTCTGTTTCTCCTTCATTTCTGATTTTCTGTTTCCTGGTTTGTAAATGTTTAACGGCGCGTCATATTGATCATGACCATCCTATAAAAAGTCCAAAACACAAAAGTAACACTCCTGCCAGTAGTGCCAGCAGATCATTTTGTCGGTAGCGCAGGCAAAACAGGCCGGACAGGGCAGTCAGCACCATAAGGATTGCGGCAAAATCACTGACAAGTTTCCATACATCACCCGTTCGGTACACAACATGCAGCCACTTCATGGCATGCCATGGTTCCTGTGGTACTCTGGTCACCGTGGAGATTGTGCCCTTTTTCGGGTCGAGTAATACAGCCTCGGAACCATGGCGGTCGTAACGAAAGTCGACACGGCCATCACGAATAATTATGATTTCAGGATCCCTGTCATCACCAATCTCCTTCCTGCACTGTGCGATAAAGTCTTCTGCCAGGGTCATGTTTTGTAATGGTCTGTCCAGTACGGTGGTGTTCTGTGTGAGAAAATTATTAAAGAATTTCCTATGGTTGAGGAGAATCCCTGTTAAAGCATAAAATAATATGAACCCAACCACGAACAATCCCATCAACCTGTGGATCAATCGCCACTGTTTCATTTTCATTCGACCCGCTCCTCAATATCGCCTTCGATCTCAAGGTAGGCTTCCCGCAGTTCATCTTCCGTTTTGCTGTCCGCCTGCCACATGCCCCGGGTAATAGCTTCCAGTAGTTTTTCAATGATATTCTGCCGGGCATAGGGGTTGACCTCCCTCATCCAGTCCCGCATTTCCCGATCCCTGACATATTTCTCCGACACTGCCTCATACATCCAGTCTTCAATGACTTCGGCAGTGGCATCCCAGCCCAAAACCACATCCATCATGTGGGAAATATCGCCCGCTCCCTTGTAGCCGTGTCGTTTCACCCCCTCCAGCCATTTGGGATTGACAAGCCTTGACCTGAGCACATGTTTTGCCTCCTCAAAAGTAGTGCGCATCCTGACCCGTTTCGGATCAGAACTGTCGCCCATGACAGCCAGGGGGAGCCTGCCCCGAACGGTTTTGGCTGCCACGATGAGCCCACCATAATAGTTGTAATAGTCGGTACAGGACATCATGTCGTATTCCCGGGAGTCTTCATTATTGACCGTGAGATCCATGCGGGCGAGCAGACGCCGGAAGTTTTCCGGTTTCTTGCTGCCGTAGCTGCCACGGCCATAGGCGTGAGCCGAATAACGGATGTAATTGTTGCCAAGGTCCTCCTGGCTTTGCCAGTTTTTGGATTCGATCAATTCACTGACCCCGGCGCCATAGGCGCCGGGCGGGCAGGAAAAGACCCTGAAGGTCGCTTCCCGCATGGCCTCTTCCTCGCTCATCCCCTGTTGTTTGTACTCTTCAATATCGGCCAGAACATTGCGTCTGAGGATATTGCTCTCCGGTGGTTCATTGAGTGCCGCTACCATGGCCACGGCCTCATCAAGTTGTTCCATAAGATTGGGGAAGGCATCCCGGAAAAAACCGCTGACTCTGGGAACCACATCAAGGCGTGGGCGGCCAAGTTTTTCAATCGGGATCACCTCAAGACCGGAAATATGACCACTGCCTCTTTGCCAGACCGGTTTTAAGCCCATGAGATAATAAATTTCGGCAATGTCGTCCCCCCGGGTGCGCATGGTGGCGCCGCCGTAAACAATAATGCCAATGGAGTCCGGGTAGTTATCTGTTTCCTTGAGATACCGGGCAATAAGTTCATCTCCCAGCCGTTTGCCCACCTCCCAGGCTGCAGGGGAGGGGATCTTTTTCGGATCAACCGAGTAAAAATTCCTCCCCGTAGGGAGAATATCCGCCTGACCTCGGGTGGGAGCTCCTGAAGGGCCGGGCTTAATGAAGCCGCCGCTTAAACTGGTCATGGTTGCGTCAATTTCCTCACTGCACAGCCTGATGTTCGGCACAAGGGTATCTGCAATATAGATCAACGCTTCACTGATACGCAGCTTGTCGGTCAGAGTATGGACAAGACCGGGATCAAAATCGGTTTTCGCCAGTTTCCTCACAAGGGTCAAAGCACGATTGTGTGCCTGGGCGATGATTTCAGCTCCGGTGCAGCCCCGAAATCGTTCCTCACGCCGGCCCCGGGCGGCAAGCAGTTCATCAAGGGTGAATCCCATCTCCTCCAGAACAGCCTCACGCAGGGACGGAACACTGCCGTTGGCGAGCCGGGTGAGCTGGACAAGAAATTCCTGCAGCCGTTCACCTTCCGGAGCCAGGCCAAGGGTATGCAGACCGTCAGCGATCATGGTGTCGGAGAGTTCATGGAGATATTCGTGTAACTGCTCAAGGAAATTGTTGAAATCTGCCATGGCCGATTCCCTGTCAATATCGAGATCCCGGTGGAGATTGGCCGTTTCCACCGCTTCCCAGATCATGGGTCGCAGAACTTCTGCTTTGCCAGGGTCTTCACCTGTGGCCATGGTGTAGTCTGTCAATAACTGGTCAAGTCCGGCCAGATCCTCGTAAAGATCGGCGTTGGTCGAGGCAGGTGTAAGGTGGTCGATGATGCAGGCGTAACTGCGCCTTTTGGCCTGGGTACCCTCGCTGGGATCGTTGATAATGTATGGATAAATATTGGGCAGTTCCATGATGGCAAGATCAGGGTAACAGCTTTTAGAAAGTCCCAGTGCTTTGCCGGGAAGCCATTCCAGACTGCCGTGCTTGCCCACATGGATTACCGCATCCGCCTTGAAGACATCACGAATCCAGCGATATTGGGCCAGGTAATGGTGGGGGGTGGAGAGGTGGAGATCATGGTAGATCTTGTCGATATTTTCAAGATATCCGCGGGGCGGCTGAATGGTGAGAAAGACATTACCGTTGACAAGGCCCGGAAAAAGGAGTTTACCCGCATGGACGAAAAGATCACCGGGGGGTTGCCCCCAGTCGTTGATCATTTTATGGGCGATGCTCTCAGGCAGCTCGTTATGCCAGTCCAGGTAGTGTTCCGAACCGGCCTGGGCACAGGCTCTCTCTGCCATCATATCCGGAGTGAGCCAGCGTTGATCTGTTGTCATCCTGGCAAGCAGTTCCCCAGCCAGTTCATCACCGGACTGATACGACTGCTCGACCCGGTATCCTTCTTGTGCCATGCGGTCGAGCAACATTTTCACCGAGGCAAAGCTGTCCAGTCCTGCGGCACAGCCGATGCGGTAGTTACGGGGCGGGTAATGGTGAAAAATAATGGCGACCTTGCGCTCACTGTTGGTTATACGGCGTAATCTGGCCCAGTTGAGTGCCAGTCGCACCATCTTGTCCACCCGTTCCGGCAGGGGTTGATTGGTGGAAATCAGTCCACCGGTGAGTGGACACACCTCATCCTGTTCCCTGGTGGCAACCGGCACGGTGATGATATTGCCGTCAAACTCGGGCTGGGCAGCTGAAAAGCTGACATCAGCGCTGGACATCCCCTGAACCGAATCCTGCCACTCCTGTTGGGATCGCATGGACAACATGGCCTGGATGCAGACAACACCGAGACGGGACAGAAGACCTTTGTATTTGTCTCCAGCCATGGCAAGACTGAACATCAGTGGATTGATCAGGACATCGATTCGGGAATTTCCATCCTTATCCGTGAAAAAATGATCAACAATATGATCAGCTCCACGGTTCCCCCGCTCCGCGTCTTTATAGCGCAGACGAAAGACAGCAATGACATTTGCCCCCTGAGCCTCGATGGCCCGGATGATACCATCGATGAAGCTGAGATTATTGTTGAGCCAGTAGGTCTGGTAAAACCAGAGGCCAACGGTGAGTTTTTCAGGGTCAATCTGTGTGTTGAGATATTTGTCAAGCTCTGGAATCCCCTCGTGTCCAGGGTGGTAGATACCCTCATTGACAGGTTTTACAGGTTGTGCATGCTCACCCAGGGTTTTCCACTGCGCCAGTCCGGCAAGACAACTGAAAAGATGGCGATAAGTGCGGTGGCCGCCATGGCTCAGGTAACGGTGAATCAGGTCCCAGGTCTGGGTACCAAAGGCAGAACTGTGTTCCCTGGCTGCCTGAAGGGAATCCTCGTCCCCGCCGCTGGGCTGGATGTGCAGATGGGGGCGCTTGTCGGGATCAGCCGCGGCCATGGCCGTAATCAACAGGTCAAAGGCCGGAAAAGAGGGTTGGCCGCCATGGAGAACAATGATGACAACATCAGCAGCCATGGCCTGGTCAACAAAACACTGTTTTTGTCTCTCATCAAAGAGCTGGGACTGGGTTCTGGCAATGATTTTGACCTTGCCGCCGTCGGCACGGTAGGCGGTTAGTCCCTGACTCAGTGAGGGGAGTTCCATGCCGCCGGAGGAGTAATAACAGAGCGTGTATTGGTGCTTGTTGTTCATGGACAATGTACCTCCATGGCGGTGAACAGTTCGCTGTTGTCGGTAACGGTGATTATCCCGTTGATTTTATTCCTGCCGGAAGCAGTCCTGAAACTGAACACAGGCTTGCCCATCTGCACAGCCCTGCGTATCAGATCCTGATTTTCCTGATAGGGACCGTTGGTATGATGGTTTGCCTCAATAACCATGTCACTGGCCTCCATTTCACTGAGTGCCATGGTTCTGGTTTCTTCAGTAAAGGTAGAACCCGGAGACTGGCTTACACATTTGGCTCCCAGGCCGGATGCCACATAACAGTCCAGATCGTTGGAAAGCAGCATCCCGGTACTGATACCGTAGCCTCTCTTGGCAAGCATCCGGTAGATGGATGCTCCTTTTCCCATGCCTGCAACCACAAAGACCCTTCCCCTGTACTGTTCACCGCGAATCTCAATGGAACCGAGATGGTGGCTGAAGCAGGCTGTGCGAAAATCATAGAGAACAGCCACTGTTTCAGATGTCAGTATCTGCTCCGGACTGCCCCAGGAGGTGATTGCACCATCCTTGACCAGGGCGACCCGGTCGGAAACCTTGGCGGCAATATCCACATCGTGCAGAGAGGCAATTACGGTAATTCCTTTATCCCGGCAGAGATTACGCAGAATAGCCATCACCTCCAGCCGGTGTTTGAGATCAAGATGGGCTGTCGGTTCATCCAGCAGCAGTATTTGCGGTTCCTGAGCCAGGGCGCGAGCTACCAACACTTTCTGTCGTTCTCCATCACTTAAGTCGGCAAAGTCACGATGGCTCAGATCATCGGCGTGTACCGCAGCCAGTGCAGTCAAAACCACATCCTTATCCTTATCTGTCAGTCTGCCCAGGAACCCGGTATGGGGATAACGGCCCAGAGCAACGAACTGAAAGGCTGTGAACAGGGGTGGAGTAATCTTGTCGGTAAGAACTACGGCCATTATTTTTGCCAGATCAGCCTGGCGTAATTGCTCAAGAGGTTGTTCGCCGACCCGGATTGAGCCGGCTAGTGGTGGTTGATGTCTTGACAGGGTACGGAGCAGGGTGGTTTTTCCGGCTCCGTTGGGGCCAAGCAGGGTGATGAACTGTCCGGTTTCAACAGAGATGTTTATATTGCTGATGACCGGTTTTTCTGCATACCCCACCACGAGGTTGTGGCAGGTGAGGGCGGCGGTTTGGGTGCTTGGGCGTGAATTCTTCATAGTTTTACTCTTCTTTTCATAAGCAGACAGATGACCACCGGTGCCCCGAAAAAGGCGGTAATTGCCGATAAGGGTAATTCCACAGGTGAGAGGAGAGAACGGGCAATGAAATCGCAGCCGCTTGCCACCAGAGCACCCAGGAAAAAAGAACCGGGGATAAGAATCCGGTTGTCGGAGGTGGAGAAAATCATTCGTGCCATATGGGGAATGGCCAGGCCGATGAAGGCCACCGGCCCTGCCATGGCGGTTACCATTCCAGCCAGGGCACAGGCGAGAAAGAGAATCAGCATTCTGAAAAATCGAATATTGATTCCCATGGATTTGGCGTATTCTTCACCAAGCAGAAAGCCGTTTAAAGGTTTGGCAAGCAGAAATACACCCGTCAGAAGCAGACTGCCAACCAGCAAAAGAAGGGAGATCTCATCCCATTTAAAACCGGAGAAACTCCCCAGTTGCCAGAGGATAAATCCTTTAACCTGCTCTTCCTCGGCCAGGGCAGTAAGCACCGAGGTCACAGCACTACAGAGATATCCCATCATCAGGCCGATAATGAGCAGGGTTATTCCGTTTTTAACCCTTGAGGCAATGGCAACAACAATGGTCATTACAATGCAGGCTCCCGCCATGGCCGCCAGGGTCACCGTAAAGGGAGTAATAATACGAAGCTGAAAGGTCAGGGAGGTGAGCATGACCAGCGAGACCATAAGGGTGGCACCGGAGGAGATGCCAAGGATAAAAGGCCCCACCACCGGGTTGCGGAAATAGACCTGAAGCAGCAGACCGGAGACAGCCAGGTACCCGCCGCAAAGCACGGCGGCCAGGGCCCTGGGGAACCTGATCTTCCAGAGAATAAAACTCTCGGTGGTGGTATCCGGTCGGAGAATGAGATGAAAAAGCTCTGACAGGGATATTGTAACACTGCCCGTGCAGATGTTTACCGCCACCATGGATATCATCAGCAAAAAAAGAATGACAAAGAGAGCCAGGGGGTGTTTCTGTCCATAAGGTATCGGGGGCTGCACCTGAGGGGATTGGTTCATCATTGCTCTTCACCACTGCTGCTTATGGGTGGGTCGATATCGGGAATTTCCTGAAAGTATTTCAAGGTATAGCCCGGATAGAGTTCCGGATGCATAATGGCTGAAAGCTCGGTGAAGATTTCATCGAGTTTGTCACCGGACTGGGAGTAATGGGGAAGAGGTGCATAGACTTTCCCTTCGGGGCCCAGCGGCTTGATGCCGGCCATAAGCGGGTTGAGTTTGGCCAGGGTTGCCTTGGAAGATGCACCGGTGGCAGGGGTACGGTAGGTAAAATAGATATCAGCATCCTGACCGCTGTAGAGAAACCGCTCCATGGATATTTCGATACAGGAGGTTCCGTAGATATCTTCAAACAGATAACCGGACTGGGCCAGAGCCACCAGTTCGCCTATCCAGGCGTTGCCCGGTTCCACCAGCACCCGTTTTTCATACATATCGCCCCACATGACCCTGGGTTTTTCAAACACTCCCGCAGTGCGGGCTCTGATGTCCGCCAGGCTGTCGCTGACCCGCCGGAAGAAATCCTCTGCCTCCTTTTCCCGATTGAAAAACGGAGCCAGGAATTTGACAAAGCTCATGCGGGCGTTGAGGCACATGGCCACCGGGGTGGAGGTAATGACGCAGGCAATGCCCAATTCATTGAGCATGGGGATAATAGAAGGGTCCCAAGTTAGCACAAGTTCAGGCTCTTGTTTTTTCAGAAGTTCGTAATCAATGGCCCCCGCATTGCCCAGGTAGATAATCCTGCCGGAGTCCATACCTCGGCGGACATCATCCACAAACCATTTTTCCTGCGGTTTGGTGACCGCTACCAGGGTTGCATCAAGCACCCCAAGTGCCCGCAGGGTTGCCACGTCAAAGGAGCCATAGGCTGCCACCCGTCGTACCGGAGTACGAATAATCGCAGATGGTGAATACCCCTCAGGAGCAGGGGCGTCCCGCGGCACCAGAGCCAGGGTACGACCGGCACCATCCCGGGCCAGGGTCAGTATGTCACTTTCCCTGGTGATGGTAAATTCGCCAATCTGTAAAAACGATTTGGTTTTTTTTGCGGGTTTTTCCTGTTGCTCGCAAGCGGAAAGAACAAGAAGAAAAAATATGAAAATAATGACAAAGCCATGTTTCATGTTGAACACCTCCGAACAGGACGGAAAAAGACAAGGCCGACCATACCTGTCAGGAAAAAGATAATACCGGCGAAATAGAACAAAACTCCGGGGTCATTGCGCACATCAATGACAATATAGCGGGATAGGCTCATTGTTGAGGAGTTACTCCTTGGTGAAAATTTTTGTAAAAACAGAGTGTGACCCAGGAAGCGGACAGGCTTGTTGAATCCAAGCCAGGCAGTACGACTTTCGTTGTGAGACATCATCCTGAGAAGAATTTCTGGCTGAATGACTCGTCCGGAGAACGGTTGCAGCCGGCTGCCTTCGTAAGCCGGTAGCTTCATTTCAATAAGTTCCAGCGAGATTTCCGTGCCGGGAATTTTTGTCGGCAGATCCGGCACAACGGTCAGGCTCGGGGAAACCCTGGTCATGGTATAACTGAGCAGATAGCCGATGAGAATCACCACCACGCTTAAATGCATGATATGGGTGGACATGGAAAAGCAGAATTGCCTGTTAGCTCCTGCTGTGCGCCATCTGCGTATCAACTTCCATAAGCGGTCTCCGGTGCAGACCAGCGTGTTCAGCACCAGGACAGATAGAAGAAAAAGAAGGGCAAAAAACCAGGCAGTGTATTGAATGTTTTCCACTCCATAGCTGTTTATCCAGACCCAAATAGACTGCCTGTTCATCGCATCGAACAGGGATTCACGGCCATTGAGGCTGATATAGGCAAAACAGAGATCAACAGCCAAAAGTACCAGCACGATGACTGCCAGCCGAATGCTCGAAAAAAGATGATATATCTGTACAGGAAAAGGACTCATGGATTTCATGGTATCCCCTGGAAAAGATTGCGGAACGGCCCCATATCCGGCCAGAAGGAGAACATGAGGAGAACTCCTCCCAGCACCATGAAGATAGCACGATCCCGACTTCTCCAGGCCCGGCTGTAAGGGAGATGAAAAAAAGCAATCCAATAACACCATGTCGCCATGGTGGTGACAATTGCCGAATCATGCCAGACCACTGGAGTGCCCCAACCGAGATAGGACCAAAATCCGCCGCTGAACATGGACAGGCTCAACCAGACAAAACCCCACATCCCCCAGGATGTTGCTGATGCCAGTCCTGTCCCAGCCTGTTGTTTTGTGGTAGGTATATTAAGAAAAACCGCTCCCTTAACCACTGCCATCAGCAGGCACGCCTTGGCCATGATTCCGGTCAGAAGAAAAACATGCGACCAGGCGGTAACGGAACGGAGCATGGGCAGATAGAAGTCTTTAGGAAAGAGAAGAAGAACAAGATTGAGCAGGATGATTGCTCCCTGCAGGAGTATCCCTTCCAATTTCAGAAAAGAGGGACGGGCAGAGGAGACGAACTGGAAGGCAACCAGCAGGCAAAGTGTTCCATGCAGTCCGGCATACATGGGCATCATGGGAAAGGCGTGAAAATAACGGAGAAAAAAAGAAAAAGCGCAGGCACAAAAAACCAGTATCAAACTGAGTACAGACGATTTACGGTACCCGGCGAGCAGACAGAAAAAAGCGCAGAAATTTGCCACCAGGGCAAAAAGTATGAAAGGGTATCCTTGGGTCATATAAATCAGGGGCATGCAAAGGCGTTACATCAACGAAACAGATGTGGGGCAAACGCCTTAAACTAAAAAACCCCGCATCCATTTATAAAAAAATAAACAGATTCGAGGTCCCTGATTTTCCACGAATACTTTTTTATACCACCATCCCTTTCCACGAGAATATGTGATAGATTGCCACTGGGAACAGTGCATCCTTACAGGCATACGCATGCCATTTCCTTTTCAGACAGGTCTTCTGACTCCCGGATCTTTCTACTTGTTGCGCCTTCCCGTCTGAGAAATCAGACAGTGACATTCATGCAACGTTCGTCCCCGGTCACAGCGGCGGGCCCGTCCCGGATTTACACCGGGTTCCCTAT
>JAJRQL010000272.1 GCA_024280265.1 Deltaproteobacteria bacterium | reverse complement strand
GCTTCTTGTTGTTCCCGGTATTGTTTGGTAGTATCCATCTGAGCCTTTCCTCTTTGATATTATTAAACTTTTTTCGAAATCCAATATATCAAAAAGTGAAAGGCTTTTCACGTTAATATGTAATTATTTTAACTGGTTGATGCTTTTTTTGAGCTATTTTTAACAACTCCGAAACTTGAGTAGCGTTGAAATAAGCTGGGTATTTTGTCCTCGGAATGTCAGATATATGCCTGCAGTAAAATTTCTTTTGCACATCGATTCAGAAGAGAAAGTTCCATTTCTGGACGGACACAAGATCGCTTCTTTGTGGCGTTTCAGTGAATTTGTTGGCTGAGCATGTAGTAGGCGATTCCACTGGCTGCCAGCCAGATATTGGTGATGTTGGATATGGTGATGTTCAGTATGGCAGCCAGGGGTTTATTTCGGCTCAGCAGTGCCAGGCAGGATTTGAATTCTGGCCAGGATGTCAGAGAGGCAAGGACCAGAAAACCGATTACCCCTTTTGGCGCTTTTGAATGTTCTGCTGCGAAAGAAACCACAGGATCCAGGAAATATCCAGCTCCGAAAAGAAGCAGGATAGCTGGAATCAGCCAGCGTCTGGCACTCTCATGATACATTTCGTCACTCTCTTCCTCGCCTTCGCCTGGGCGGAGGAAAAAGAGGGGGACAGTGATTACAAGAGCTGCAACCAACCAGTATTTGTAGAAGCTGTCCGGGATCAAATAAAAGCTCACAGCCAGACTGGCAGTGGTTCCGATGGTTATTGCACTGTAGAGAGGTTTGGTTTTTATGGTGGCCAGTGTGTTACCGCATATGATTGTGGCTACAATAAGGAGAACCGGGTTCATGAAGTTTGAACCAAGGGGCGTGGAGGCAGCAAAAAGGACATCCCCGGCCACAAGTCCCACAATGAGGCAAAGATCTTCTGGACCATTGGTTATAAAGCCCGTTATTGTTCCAATCCCCTTAATATGCTTGATGGATTCGATGATTATCTCCACCGACAATCCAATGAGCATCATCTCCATGATAATACCGGATGCTCCCATAAAAGAGAGCTGGATATCTCCTTGAAACAACAGACTGCTGCCACAGAAAAAGGTGAGAACCAGCAGCCAGACCACCAGGTCCAGTCGGGTCACTGAGCTGAGAATAAGTTGTTTCACTGTTGTTTTACCTTATTAAGGAATTTCTCGATTTTTTCAGAGCTGAGCAGGGTGCCACTGAGTGTCATATCTCCGACTTTTATGGTCGGGATAAATTTTATTCCATCTCTAAGGGCCCGTAACGGATTGGTAATTATTTCAATTTCTTCAATATGAATATTATCCATCTCAGCTGTCAGCTCTTCCAGAGCCTTCTTTGCCATATGGCAGCGGGGTCAGAGGGTTGAATGGTATAAAATGATCTTCATGATGGTTGCTTTATGGTCTTCCAGAGTATATTGTTGAATAAAAGTATGTGCACCTAAGATACACTGAAAACCACAAGCTGTTCAACAGGAGTTTTTGTTCCGGCGATTATGAATTTACCTGCTTCTCTCATAATTATTGATGATCAGCGATACCTACTGCATGATACAGGAGGTTGTGGTCATCCGGAAATACCCGCTAGGCTTCAGGCGATACGCCAGGCAGTAGAGCAAAGTGACAGTATCGGTGATATTAGGTTTTTCCCTCCACAGCCAGCTGTAAGAGACTATCTCACTCTGGCCCACAATGAGAATTGGCTTTTTCGTTTTGAGGAATCTGTGCTTTCGGGGAAGACATTTATTGATCACACCGACAATCAGATCAGCTATGATTCCTATGAAATCGCCTGCCTTGCCGCTGGTGCTGGTATAACTGCTGTTGATCTTCTCGAAAACCAAGAGACAAATAACGTTTTCTGTCTGGTTCGCCCACCCGGTCATCACGCTGAACACTCTTACCCCTTTGGATTCTGTTTTTTTAACAATTGTGTTGTCACACTGAGATACTGGCAGGAAAAGTATGCTCAAGAACGCATTGTGGTGTTTGATTTTGATGCCCACCATGGCAATGGAATTCAGTCGGCCTTTGAGGAAGAGGCCGGGAATTTTTACATAAGTATTCATGAGCATCCGAGCTTTTCATACCCCGGCACTGGTTATGGTGAAGAAACGGGTATAGGTGAAGGGAAGGGCAGCATCTTGAATATTCCCCTCTCCCCAGGTAGTGGCCGGCGAGAACTGGATCATATTTTAGCTTCTGTGATTCCCGAGAAACTTGAGGAATGGCAACCTCAGGCAATAATTGTTGCAGCGGGGTTTGATGCCCATAAGGAGGATGATATGTCAGGACTTAGCTACTCGACCGAGCTTTATGAATCAATAGGCAGGGAAGTTAAAACATGGGCAGACATTTATACAGATGGGAAAATAATCTCCATTCTTGAGGGGGGCTATGAAATATCCGTACTTGGAGAATCTGTTGAGTCCTATTTACGCGGTACGCTGGGTCGGTAGCCCGGTTTTACCTGGAATATAAATCATTTTTGATGAGGTAGATCATGTACATTTTGCGGCATATGACACCTGACCCAATCACTGTTGCTCCCGAAATGCTCCTTCCTGAAGCAAGGACATTGTTGAACGAATATCACTTTCGACACCTGCCTGTTGTTGACCCCCAGGGGAAGTTATTGGGAATTTTAACGGACCGTGACCTGCGATCTGCCTATCCGTCTTCTGTGTTGACAGACAGCGAACGCCACCTGGTCTATGAAAGGGTTCAGGAGACAACGGTTTCAGAGATTATGTCCACGGACTGTGTAACCTTGGGGACAGATTCAACACTTGATGATGCATTGTTCCTTTTTGATCGTGACAAGCTTGGAGCACTTCCGGTTCTCGATGGCGAGCGGGTGGTGGGTATTTTTTCCATCAGAGATCTTAATGCAGCCTATAGAATACTTTTTGGAGTTGGTGAAAAGGGAGCTGTTCTTATTGGCATTGTTGATGATGGCAGCGACGATATTATGACTCGGCTCGTCATTTTTCTTGAAAAAGAGAAAATTCCTTTTACAAGATTGCTGCGAATTTATGATAAACAGGCAGGTAATACTATCTATGTCAGGATTAATACCTTTAAAATTGCCGCTGTTCTGGATTTACTGGAAGAAAATGGATTCACTGTCAAAAAAGGCTGACCCGATTTCAGGAGACAAGTGACACATGCATTTCATACCTTCATTTATACTCCTGCAACTGTTGGGGGATGAGGATAACTATGAGTATTGAGACGCTGTTTAATCCCGAAAGCATAGCAGTTGTGGGTGCATCAAGAACAGAGGGGAAAATTGGCAGGACCATACTTGCCAATATTATGGAAGGCGGCTATCGGGGGATCGTTATACCTGTCAATCCTGCAATTGATGAGTTGTTCGGTCTTCCCTGTTATCCAACCCTGTCTGACTGCAATTGTGACGTTGATCTTGTGATCTCTGCTCTTCCGGCATCTCAGGTGAAAAAGTTGGTCGATGAGTGTCCAAAGGTGAAGGCAAAGGCAATTATTGTCGTTGCCAGCGGTTTCCGCGAAAGTGGGCCTGAAGGGGCACAATATGAGCAGGAACTGGTTGAGCTCTGTCGTCGCAGGGATCTCAGGCTTCTTGGCCCTAACTGTCTCGGTTTTATAAATACTGCCAACAGTCTCAATGCATCGTTTGCGGGTGCGCTTCCGAAAAAAGGTGGTGTCACCGCCTTTTCACAATCGGGGGCACTGTGCAGCGTGATGCTTGACATGGCCAAAGATCGCCATCTAGGGATGGCCAAATTGATCAGTATTGGTAACAAGGCTGACATTGCCGGGGTGGATCTTCTTTCCTATCTCGCACAGGATGATGAAACAAAGGTGGTTGTGGGCTACCTTGAGGATATTGTTACCGGTCAGAACTTTATAAAGGCTGCAGAGGATGTTGCTTCTAAAAAGCCGCTAATTATTCTTAAATCAGGGGTAACCGAGGCAGGGTTTAAGGCGACTGTATCTCATACAGGCATAATGGCTAGTGCGGACACTGCCTATGGGGCAGCTTTTAAACGATCTGGTATCATTAGGGCCGACACATTTGAATCATTATTTGATTACGCCGCTGCCTTGGCTTTACAGCCGTTACCAAAGGGCGATAATATTCGTATTATTACCAATACCGGTGGCACCGGCATTATAACGGCCGATGCCGTTGAGCTTGCGGGGATGAGGGTCAGTGGCTGCAGTGCCATTGATAGTGAGGATTCGAGTCAATCTCAGAAATATGCTTCTTCCCCTGTAAATCCCATTAAGATATTAGGTGATGCGGATACGGCACTTTATACAGCCGCAATTAAATCAGCTCAGGCCGACGGTACGGTTGACGCCATCCTGGTTGTTCTTGCCCCCCAGGCAGTAAGGCGTCCTGCTGAAATAGCTGAGTCCATAGCAGCATGCATTGATGGGATTAAACCCCTGCTGGCTGTGTTCATGGGGAGCTGTGCTTCAATGATTTCTCACCAGGACTTGATCGAAGCTGGTCTACCCATATATAAATCACCGGAAAGAGCTGTGATTGCACTTAAAGGCATGCGAGAGTATTCTGCGTGGAAACAGCGGCCCCCTCGTACTGTTACACGTTTTAAGGTAAATAGACGCAGGGTGGAACGAATCCTCTCGCGCCGCCAGCGGACAGGAATGCTGCAGCTTGGCGAGGTGAAAGGAAAGGATGTCCTGGGAGCGTATGGGTTTCGTGTTCCAAATGGAGCGCTTGCTTCAAATGCTAGTGAGGCAGTGGAGATAGCTGAACGTATCGGCTATCCTGTTGCGATGAAAATTGTTTCTCCGGATATTGTTCACAAGAGCGATCTTGGTGGGGTCTTTCTGAATGTGGCAAACAGCGAAGCTGCTGAAGATACCTACGATCTCATGACACTGAAAATCCGAAAAAAAGTTCCTGAGGCCAGAGTTGAAGGGGTCTATGTTGAAAAGATGGCCAGCAAAGGGCTTGAGGTGATTATCGGAATGACCCGCGATCCTCAGTTTGGGCCAATGCTGATGTTTGGTCTTGGAGGAATATTTGTTGAGGTGATGAAGGATGTAACCTTCCATCTTGCTCCCATCAGTGAGCAGGAGGCAATTCAGATGCTGAAATCTACCAGATCGTACGCCATGCTTCAGGGGAGGCGTGGTCAGGAAGGTGTTGATATTTCGGCAATTGCTTCTGGCCTGCAGCGTATCAGCCAGTTGACAACAGACTTCCCACAGATGCTGGAGCTTGATATCAACCACTTTATCGTTGGTGAATTCGGCTCCGAACCGGTGGTGGCTGATGCACGAATGACACTGGCACCATTGCCGGAAGAGAAGTAGGAGTAGATAATGGAATATGATGCCAATTGGAAAGAGACCTATAAAGATATGATAAAGACTCCGAAGAGGGCTCTGTCTCAGTTGAAATCAGGTCATCGAGTCTTTCTCGGCACTGGTTGCGGCGAACCCACTGTCCTGGTTGAGGCCATGACAAAGATCGCAGGTAAACTCGCCGATGGGGAAATTGTGGAGCTTCTCACCAAGGGAAACGCGCCTTATGCTGAAAAAAAGTTTGCCCCCTGTTTTAAGATCAACTCTTTTTTTATTGGTCACAACGTGCGTGAGGTCATCCAGGAAGGAAGGGGTGATTACACACCTGTTCTGATGTCAGATATTCCTCGCCTTTTTGACTCGGGGCAACTGCCCCTCGATGTAGCCTTGATCCAGGTAACACCGCCTGATGCCCGGGGTAAGATGAGTCTAGGGGTCTCTGTTGACATTGTAAAGAGTGCCGCCGAAAATGCTTCTCTGGTCATAGCCCAGGTAAACCCGCAAATGCCATGGACACGTGGTGACAGCCTTATTGATGTTTATGATCTTGACATTCTGGTTCCGGCTGATGTTCCTCTGCTGGAGCGAAAATCAAAACCTCCCCACCCAATAAGCAAAAAAATAGCGGAGTTTGTAGCTGGTCTTGTCCAAAATGGCTCTACTGTTGAGTTTGGTATTGGTCGTGTTCCTGGTGTGGGCAGGGTGCCTCAGGCAGTGATAGCTGCACTCAAGGGAAAACATGATCTTGGTATCCACACAGAGCTTATAACTGATGATATATTGGATTTGATTAACAGTGGTGCAGTTACAGGAAAAAGGAAATCAGTTGATCGTGGCAAACTGGTTGCCAGTTTCTGCATGGGGAGTCGAGAACTCTATGACTTTATAGATGATAATCCTCTCTTCTCCTTTCGTCCAACAGAGTACGTTAACGATTCCAATGTGATTGGAAAGCAGAAGCGGATGGTGTCTATAAATATGGCACTCGAGATTGATCTCACCGGTCAGGTTTGCTCTGACTCAGAAGATGGGGTTTTCTATTCCGGAGTCGGAGGCCAGGTAGACTTTAACCGCGGTGCTGCCCGATCTGATGGTGGTCGTGCCATCATAACTATTCCATCCACCACCCGTGATGGAAAGTCGCGTATCCGTTCCCGCCTGAGTTCCGGTGCTGGTGTGGTGGTGAGTCGGGCCACAGTTCATTATGTGGTGAGTGAATATGGGGTTGCATATCTTCACGGTAAGTCAGTACAGGACAGAACTCTAGCCCTGATTTCCATTGCCCATCCTGATCATCGTGAGCAACTGCTTAAGGAGGCCATTGAGGCGAAGTATATTCGTCAGGACTTTGAAAAGGTGGAAGGGAAATTTGTGGTGGCATCGCAGGATATGATGAAAGCAACTTATCTGATGGACGACGGCACGGAGGTGTATTTCAGACCCATACATCCCACAGATGAACCTCTGATGCGTGACCTGCTCTATGATCTGTCACAGGAGACTCTTTATTACCGTTTTATGAGCCATAACACCCACTTCGGTCAGCGTGAAATCCAGAATTTTGTCTATGTGGACCATCGTAAGGATGTCGCCATAGTTGGCACCCTGCCTGAAGCGCATGGTGATGATATTGTTGCTGTGGGAAGATACTATCTCGATGAGCGTAGTAACAGAGCCGAGGTTGCCTTTGTTATCCGCGATGAATGGCAGAACAAGGGGTTGGGGACTTTTATGTTCAAACATCTGATAACCCTGGCCAAGGCCAGTGGCATCACCGGGTTTACTGCTGAAGTACTGCGTGACAATAAACGAATGCAGGCAATTTTTAATCACTCCGGCTATAAAGTACAGAGTTCAGTGGAAGAGGGCGTGTACAGTTTCCAGATTGATTTTTAGTGCCTTATTCCATGAAATCTGTAAAAAAAATATGTTATCGAGTTACGGTAAGCGCCACAACAACCCCATCTTTTTTCTCCGATAGCATTGTGTCATGATGGATTCCATCACAACCACAACCGAGGAGAATCCAGATGGTAACACACAAAACAGACGGAGATTGAACAAAATCCAGGCGCAATTGGCAAG
>JAJRQL010000271.1 GCA_024280265.1 Deltaproteobacteria bacterium | reverse complement strand
TGAGGCCATGAGCAGGAACTGAATCCCTTCGGTTTCGGCCTCTTTTACATTTCTCTGATTTGCCGGCATTTCAAGACGTGAACGTGGATACACTATGGTTACCTGCTCAACTCCCTCTCGAACAAGGGCACGAGCGACCTCCATCGCGATATTATTTCCACCAATTACGGCAGCCTTACGGCCAAGATCAAGCTTTTTACCTTCGTTAATCATCCTCAAAAAGTTGGTGGCAGTATAGACGTTCTCTTTGTCAGTACAGGGCACATCAAAGGGGATATCAACGGTAGCACCAATGGCAATGAATGTTGCGTCAAAACCAGTATCTTTCAAATCCTGAAGTGTAAAGTCCTGCCCCCACCGCTGCGAAAGACGGATATTTATACCCATGCGGAGGATCGCATTTACTTCATAGTCAACTATTTCCCGTGGAATTTTATAATCGGGAAAACCATAGCGAAGGGCACCACCAAGTTTTGGCGCAGCCTCAAATATTGTTACCTCATGGCCTTTTCTGGTAAGAAACCATGCTGCGGTAAGCCCGGATGGTCCGCCACCAATCACAGCAATCCTTTTCCCTGTGGGTTTATTTTTAGGAATTTTGAGGTCAATTTCATGACGCATACACCAGTCAGCCACAAACCTTTTCAGGTGATTTATGGAAACAGGTTCATCAATAAGAAGACGACGACAGCGCGTCTCACAAAAGCGAGGGCATACCCGGCCCACTGAAAATGGCACGGGGTTACGCTCCATCACTAGGCGCAAAGCCTCCTCATATTCTCCTTTTGCAACATGGGCTATATAGCCCTGCACATTAATCTGTCCTGGACAGGTGAGATTACAGGGCGCCTTGCAGTCCCCAAAATGAGTCTCTGAAATAACAGCGAGTCTATCCTGACGATGGCTAATGACACGTTCGGATTCACTTTGAACCTGCATTCCTTCACGAGCAAGGGTAACACAGGAACGCATAAGCTCATCTTCACCTTCAACTTCTACCACGCAAATCTCACATGGTCTGTCAGTTGGTTTATCCTTTACAAAGCAAAGAGTCGGTATGGTAATATCCGCTCTTCCAGCTACTTCAAGGATCGTCAGGCCTGTTTCTGCGACTATTTCTTTGCCATTAATAGTAAGTGTAACAGTGTTCATCAATACCTGCTAGTTAGAAGGTTTCCATTCTTTAAGAAACACTGGAAGATGTCCGGCTTCTCGAGGTCCAATGATAATATTCCAATCGGGCAGTTCTTCCTCAAGCTCTCCTTTAAGTGATGCAAGATAGCCAGGTATAATAAGATCGCGATGTTTGACCTTTTCTTCGATACCACCTTTCTTCACAAACTGCGCAATAAGATCAGCTCCAAATTTTCCAGCAGCCCATGCAGTAAGAACAGAAAGTCCCTCTGTATCTTTAATAAGGAGCCAGGTAGGTACTTTGGAACCTTCAATTTCACCAGATACAATGAAGTAAGTAAGTGAGAAATTACAGGTGATAACAACCGGAGAATTCTCATCTGGCCCGGTGAGAGGATAGATGTCCTCAGTAACAACCATGGGCCTTTGCGGATCGGTGAATATATTCATCCGTTCAAGAAAGAGCGGAAATATCAGATCGCCCTGGAGATCTGAAAGCACAATAATCCCTGCATACTTTGCAATGAGAACAGAGGCAACCATTGCTTCAAGCATAGGATCATCTGTTATTTCGCAGGGAAAAGTAATTGTTGGAAATCCAAGTGGTTTAAACTTTGATGTAACAGCTGCCCTCCTCGCAACAACATTGTCCTCAAAGGCAGCGCGAAGAGTACGGGCCCCAGTGTCTATAACCATATCTTTCAGGCCAGCAGCTGAAAGTTTTTCAGAAATCTCAACACAGTTGTCAAGATTAGTACCCTTCACACCTATGGGAGCCTTGACGGACAATCCAAGCTTTGCCATATCGTCAGCATTATCAAGGGTTGCACCGTATAGCAGGGGAGTTCGGTCGCCACAAACCTTTGCCGCAGCCTCAAGGTTGGTTGCAGATTCACTCATAAGAATAATTGCAGCTCTGGAAGAACCATCAACGACCTTCTGAGTAAGAGCCACAAAAGATGCCTCGTCATTGTCAGCATCTTTGACAGCTATAAGGTCAGTGCGCATGATAACCCCAACACGCTCATACTCAAACTTGTTAAAGCGTTCGATACGACCATCAACGTCAGCATCGCTCATGGCTGTAGTTACGAGCACTGCAATACCAGTCTGGTTTTCAAAACGCTTATCATGGCGATACATACACGTCTCACCACCAGCGGTAAAACTGTCGTCACCGGCACCCATCTTAACAGTCTTGATAGGTGGCGCGGATGCCTCGCTAATGGTGGCCTTGGCCTCATCAGAAACGTATGGACATTCATCAATTTCCACCTGACCTGCCGCTACTTTCATAGCAAATGCGAGGCAGGTAGGGATGCTGCATTCGCCACAATTTTTCTTGGGCAGCATCTTCAGGATCTGAATACCTGTTAAAGCCATGGTGATTCCTCCGGTTCTCTATGCAGTTGAATTTATATAATATATTTGTATTTTAACTTGTGTTCTTCACTGTTACAGTGGGTAATCGTGCAAGAGCCTATACAGCGGTTTCCATCTCAAGTGCTGGATGTCCCTTCTCTTTGAGAAACTCGAGAATTTCCTCTTCGGTGGTGCCCTGCTCTTCAGTAGCTATCATATCAAAGAGCTCAGGCATTCCGATACCCTCACAAACCTCTTTTAATTTGTCTGCAATCTCATCTTTAAGCATCTTTGGCAGCCACACAACACGTTTAAGACCACCTTCTGCCTTAAACAGCTTTTTAGAGGTCATGTAATGCTTACTGACTCCCATAAAACCAGGAGTCTGCATACCACCACCGGCCATACCGGCAAGCGAGGTAAACTTCATTCCTGATGGGGTCATTCCGAGGAAATCACGATTAACAACCATGATACCGTTACAGGTTGGCAGCATAGCAGCAATGGCTTCGAAACAACCACATGCGGTCATCGGGTTATTCATCAGGGAATAACAGCTCACCTCGGGAACTGCACCACGGGATGCCTGGTTCACAAATTCGTTGATACCGGTATAGTATCCATTGTCCTCATCGGTACATTCACCTTTGGGAATGGGCTGGTTAGGACCGGTCGGATTGATATTGTAGGACGCTTTGCCGTCTAGCCAGTTGTATGCGCCACACATTCCTATACGCTCAGGAGTAATAACACAGACATGACTTGGGGCAAATGACTGACACAGGGTACATGAGTAGAATACATCTTCGGTTTCATCAGTCATTGCACCAAGACGAAGGTCACGCTCAGTGTAGACGGAAGCTGCAAGATCAGCAACACTCTGAACACCATCTACCTCTGTAAACAGTTTGACTTGAATTTTGTCCACAATGGCCCCAAACTCCTGATGCAGTTTTCCATGCAATACCTTACCAAGATGTTTAAACGAAAAACCTTTTTCAACAGCAGCCTTCCCTATACGAAGCCACATGATATTTCGCTGTCCCATGTGCATGATACCTTGAATGTAGTTCATCAGATGATGAAACTGGCGCTCAAGGATAGGTTCAAAGTCAGATTGCATTTCACGACCGGCAACCTCAACAAGAATACCAAGTGGAAGATTCTGTCCCTGCTCAATATCTGAGATATCAGGACCTTCAAGGGTAACAAGACCATCCTCAATCTCGTCCATCTCCTTGGAAATAAGCACTTCAATTCCAGGGGTACGACCGCCACCACATTCCATAAAAAGATCGTCCTTACGTACACGCTCTCCCTCAAATGCGGGACCAAAGGACATTGGAATATCAATTTTGGTTACATTCACCTTCAGGCCACGAACCTCAATGGACTTCTGTACGATTTCCTCGTGAGGAATATTTGAGACAACGTGCTCATAGGTACAGATTCCTGTGGGAAGAATCTCTGGTATATCATAATCGGAAATTGTTGGGAATCCCCAGTTGATAGCACCGGCAGCATTTGCATACCATTCATCACTGACCTCACCAAAAGCCATAATAAAAGCAAATGTACGATCTTTGTTGTACTTGAGGTTTCCTGCATAATCACCGGGTTTTACACCACCAAACGCAAGCGCTACACGACAGGCAAAACCTATTGCAAAGACAGCAGTCGTATATTCACGACCAAAAGGAACCAGACGTGTTCCCCAACCAACTTGCTGTTTCTGCTTGAGCAACTGGTCAGGAAGACTAATGCCATCTGTCTGATCGTGCATAAAGATATAGAGATTCTTTTCCTGAAGCTCAAGAGCTATTTTGGCAGCCATCTCCGGATCTTTTGGAGTTCCTAAAATAGCAGCAAAACCTGGAGCTGAGCCATCGACAAATTCAACACCACGTTTCCTGAAAATCACATCATCAGCAGCTCCAAGCCAGAAGTTATCTGCAGTGGGATCCTCAGTGGTGGTATAACGATTGGGCTCATTGAGATATCTGATAGCTTCATACATCTCCTCCGCAAAAAACGTTGCCATACCAGCATCAAGGGCAGGAGCCAGATATGGAAGCCAGATATCCTCAGTGACGATTGCCGGCATAAGAGAGCGACATTCCTGGAAAATATCTTTCATGTCTCCAAGCTTCCCAACTTTGGCACCAAGTATACTGTAGATAATTGGCAGAAAATATGCAGTATTGGGAAAAGAGACTTCTTTGTCTTCTCCAAATTTTTTGACAGCATCTTCATAGCTGCTCTCAGCCATATCTATAATTTTTTGTGCACCGCGAATTGCAGCTGAACAAATTATTTTCGACATATCTTAAACTCCTGTAATAGCTGTATTAAGCTGTATTAATAACATTTTATTCAAATGGGGGACAGGACTCTTTAATCCATAAGTCCTGCAATAATTGCCTTAGTTAGAGCAATGGCTCTTGGATGACGCATAATCATCACTTCGCCACCAGCCATAAGCATACAGCTTGCGGTGATTGCCTCCATCATAATTCCACGGGTTTCCTGATCACCTATCATGTCATCACTTGGCAGTTTGGTCTCTTTAGCTTTCCAAACTTCACAACCAAGGTTACAGATGATGGGTACCTGAAGTTTTTCGTCCTGCTGAGTGAGAGCTGCGATACGAATACGCTCCATTACTGAGTAGGTATATTCAATTCCATACCCCAGAGAACCGACGGATGGATCCATGAGAACGGTGTCAAGAGAAACACCCAGGTTTTCAAGGAGAATATTAAGCTGTTTGGCAAGATTTACATCAATGGGAGATGCAGCAACAACAGGATGCTGTGTAGCCATGGCTGTTGCCCCGATTGTTCTGTAGTTAGAGTCCTCAAGCGGAGCAAGACATACTTTCTTGTCACCAATAACAGAGGTAATACCTCTTAATGTCTCAGTATCCTTATCAGAATTTCCACAACCCCAAACGATTACAGGGACATCCACAGCAGCAATTACTTCAGCATCTGTCTTCGCTGCGTCTGCAGCTGAACGATTCATACCGTTGGGATCTGTTGATCCGAGGGAGATCGCGATGGCTTCCGCACCATATGTTTTGACACATTTCTGAGCCCAAGCAACAGGGTTATCAAATACATCACTGAAATGCTGGCTCAACGTTTCTGGCCACTCTTCAGGCTTAACATCCGCAACTTCCATTGCTATGAGTGGCTTATGTGGGTGATCTCCCTCAAAGAGCTGGAATGGCATTGATGCGGAGCCGCCGACCAGTATTTCGTTACCGTCATTACCCATTTTAACGGGACGGATAATTCCAGTGTATTGGGTTTCATATGTGTTAGGTAGTACCTTGGTAGAACGATCGGCAAGAGGGACTTCCTCTTTGGTGAGACTTGGAACACTGCTTTCAATAGCTGGTGTAGATGGAGTCTCTTTTACTGATGTTTCCTCTTTTGCTTTAACTTCTGCTTCTGCCTTGGCTTTTATTTCCTCAGCAGCTTTTTCACCTGCCGCAACCTTGGCCGCAGCTTCTGCTACTGCCTTTTCCTTTTCTTTCGCGGCAGCTTCTGCTTTTGCAGTTTCTTCAGCTTTTGCAGCTTCTTCAGCTTTTGCTTCATCTGCAGCCTTGGCAGCTTCGGCTTCAACCTTGGCTTTTGCCTCTGCTGCGGATTTTTCTTTTTCAGCAGAATCATCACCTGATACAACGACCGGAGCAGCAGGAGCAACAGGAGCCGTAGGAGTAGCCACTGCCTCAGGCTCTTTTCTCAAAATAGCATGGGCACCAGCAAAGCTGGAAAGTGCCTCAAACTGATCATCTGTTAATCCATATGCCTTCTTCAATGCGGCCAGGCCAAGAGTTACAGAATCAAGGGCCATGATCCGTTCTTTTTCATTCATTTCATGCTCTCCTGAATCATCCGCACTCTGTGGCGCGTCACTGGTTATGCTTGTGGTAGCTACAGAAACTAACC
>JAJRQL010000031.1 GCA_024280265.1 Deltaproteobacteria bacterium | reverse complement strand
TGGGTTATGCCTCACAAGTAGCAAAACCCTATTTTATTCCCTCTGGATATAGAAAATCGACGAGGAATAAAACGGATGATATTTCGATAACATACAGCGTCAACTCAATTAGACCATAAAAATATAACCGGGAAACTTCAGATTGCTCTTACTGTTCATCATTTAATTGGGCTACACTCTTCCCTCTGCTACTGCGTGGCAGGCAACAAGGGTTCCTGATGCACCAGAGGCGGGAAGCAGCTCAGGAATTTCGCTTTTACAACGCGAATCCGAGTGGATACAGCGTCCGTGGAAGACACAACCGGGTGGAAGATGGATAGGGGTGGGGATCTCACCTCTAAGTTTAATATGCTGCTGTTTCGTACCATCCACCCGTGGGATGGCAGAAAGAAGAGCCCTGGTGTAAGGATGGCACGGTGTTTCAAACAGATCCTGGGTAACAGCCAGCTCGCAAAGTGTGCCAAGGTACATAACTGCTACCCGGCTGGCGACATGGCGCACCACAGAAAGATCATGGGTGATAAAGAGATAGGTCAGTCCACGCTGCTCCTGGGCATCCATTAGCAGATTCAGAATCTGGGCCTGAATGGAAACATCAAGAGCAGATACCGGTTCATCCGCCACAATAAATTCGGGATCAATAACCAAGGCCCTGGCAATTGCGATGCGCTGCCGCTGTCCCCCTGAAAACTCGTGGGGAAATCTGTCACGCCACCCGGGATTCACTCCAACCTGCTCCATCACTTCTGCCAGCCGTTCATCCACCTCTGGAGCCGTTATTTTTCTTTGATGAAAGCGCAGCGGTTCTTCAAGAGTCTGACGTACGCTCTTCCGCGGATTCAGCGAGGCGTACGGATCCTGAAAGATCATCTGCATACGACGACGATAGGGCAGCATTTCCCTGGCATTCAGAGTATCAATGCGTTCCCCCCGATAAAACACCTTCCCGGAAGTTGGTGGATAGAGCCCCATAACAGTCCTGGCAAGGGTTGACTTACCACAACCGGATTCTCCCACTACCGCAAGAGTTTCACCGGATGCAACTTCAAGGCTGACCCCATTCACAGCCTTTACCTCTATCTTGGCAAGTGCAATCTTTCCTGATTTAAGCTGAAGTCTCTCCAGAAATCCCCCGGAAATGTCAAAGTACTTCACCAGATTATCTACTGCGACAATGGGAGCGATCATCAGTGGCTTCCTCCAGCTGGAAAATGACAACTCACCTGCCGATCATTTTCACCGGGAACATTTTGCAGCAGAGGCACTTCTCGTTTACAGATCTCCCGACAAAAACTGCAGCGTGGATGAAACGAACATCCCGGTGCAATCTCTGTGAGATTTGGCATAGAACCTGGAATCTGCTCCAAACGATTTTTCCGGTCACATTCACCATGTCCCGGCAAGGCATTAATCAACCCTCTGGTATATGGGTGCATGGGGTTTTTCACAAGATCCTCTGTTCTGGCAGTCTCAATAACCTTTCCGGCATACATCACCATCACCCGTTCTGTGACTTCGGCCACAACCCCAAGGTCATGTGTAATCAGCATAAGCCCCATATCCTGCAAATCACAAAGCTCCAGAAGGAGATCCATAATTTCAGCCTGAATGGTTACATCAAGTGCAGTAGTCGGCTCATCTGCTATAATAATGGCAGGATCATTAAGCAGGGCGATGGCAATGACAATCCGCTGCCGCATTCCACCGGAGAACTCATGGGGATACTGGGAAAGGCGTCGTTTTGGAGATGGGATATGAACAAGTTCAAGCTTTCTGACTGCGATGGTCTCAGCCGCTTCCCGGCTGATATTCTGATGCGCCTGCAGGGTCTCAACCATCTGGGTACCAATGGTGAGTACCGGATTCAAGGTCATCATGGGATCTTGAAAAATCATGGCAATGCGATTGCCACGGACATCACGCATTTCTGCTTCAGAAAATCTATCCAGACGCTGTCCATCAAAGAGTATCTCTCCTTTGCTGATATGACCCGGTTTAGAGATCAGGTTAATAACAGCAAATCCGGTAACAGATTTTCCTGCCCCTGACTCCCCTACCACCCCGAGCCGCTCCCGCTTATCAAGGGTAAAGGAGACATCATTGAGGGCAACCAAAGCACCATTGCGCAGTGCAAAACTAACCTCAAGATTTTTCACTTCCAGCAGCGACATGGGTCAACCTTTATAGAGTTTGGGGTTAAGAACATCACGCAGCCAGTCGCCTAAGAGATTGATTACCAAGATAAAAACAATAAGGAGGATGGCTGGAAAAAAGGTAATCCACCATGCCCCTGAAAAGATATACTCGAAGCCGGCATCTATAAGAGAACCAATTGACGGTTTGGATACAGGCATTCCCAGACCCAGGAAAGAGAGTGCCGCCTCACTCATCACCGCATTTGCCACCTGCACCGTGGAAATAACCAGTACCGGAGAAAGGGTGTTTGGCAGAATATGGGAAAACATGATTCGTCCTGAGTCAAGACCGATGACTCGGGCAGCTTCAACATATTCCTTTTTCTTTTCTCCAAGGACCGAGGCCCGAACTGTTCGTGCATACTGCGGCCATTCGGCAATCCCGATGACAACAATGAGAATAGGCACAGCAAGCTGTTCATAACGGCCGGCCCCAAACATCAGCTGCACAATAGCACTCACAATGATGGCCACCATCAGAGTAGAGAAAGAGAGCTGTACGTCTGCAATGCGCATCAGCACCGCATCTATCTTTCCCCCCACATAACCAGAAATCAGACCGACACCGATACCAATAATAGCCTGCAGGATAACAGCACCAATTCCGATCAGGACAGAAGTTCGCAGACCATAAAGCATGGTTGAGACAAGATCTCTTCCCTGGATATCCGTACCAAGAAAAAACCGGGAATCACCCCCTTCCATCCAGGACGGAGGAATCTCAGAATCCATGATATCGATGGAAGCCGTGTCGTAAGGATCGTAGGGTGCCAACACGGGGGCAAAGAGCGCCATAAGGAGCAGCAGAGCAAGAACAGCAAAGCTGATTTTTGCTACTTTGTCCTGCTTAAAACTGTATAGGAGATAGGACTCCCTGAATTTTTGTCGTCTGCTCTGCATCAGCGTGAGGCTATGGTTACCGTTGGATTAATTATACCGTAAATAATAGCAACAACCGTATTTACGACCACGAAAAGAGCTCCAACCACCACTAGATATGCAACCAGCAGGGCAGTATCAGAACGTTCCACCGCTTCCAGAAACATGAAGCCCATTCCCTGCCACTGAAATACGGTCTCTGTGAGGATTGTGAACGCAATGAGAATACCGAGCTGAACCCCACCAACGGTAATCACTGGAAGCAGGGTGTTTTTAAAGGCATGCACCAACCAGATTCGTTTTCGACTCAACCCCTTGGCCCAGGCATATTTTATGTATTCCGTTTCCAACACCTCCATCATCTCGGAACGGATAAGACGGATAAAGAGAGGCAGCATAATTGAAGAGAGGGCAATGGAGGGCAGAACCAGGTGCTGCAGGCCATCCAGAGTGAGCAGACCGCTCTCCCAGCCCATTATATTCACCGTTTCTCCACGCCCATAGGATGGCAGCCAGTGCAGCTGCACGGAAAAGATGTAAATAAGCACAATGGCTGTCAAAAACACCGGAATTGACACTCCCACAATGGATACCCCCATGGCAAAACGGGAAAAAAGATGCCGGGGATAAATGGCTGAGTACAATCCCACTGGCACGGAAACCAGTAAAATTATAACACTTGCTGCCAAAACAAGCTCAATGGTGGCTGGTGCTTTCGAGAAAATCACATCCAGAGCCGGCCTCTTGAAGAAAAAGGAATGACCGAGATCACCATGCAGGGCGTTTTTCAAAATGCGGCCATACTGTACTAAAAAGGGGTCATTCAGTCCCAGTTCCTGACGCAGAATTTCTCGTTCCTGAACAGATACAGACACCCCGACAAGGTCACGAACCGGGTCACCGAGCTGGTGTTTCACTGAAAATCCGATGAAACC
>JAJRQL010000001.1 GCA_024280265.1 Deltaproteobacteria bacterium | reverse complement strand
CTCGGGGGATGGTGTTGTCTTTTGTTCTTGCTAAGTGTTCGGACACATATGGGTCGTCTTCCCTCACTTCAGTCCGGAGTGCAAGCGATGTCGTTTTTATAAAAACCCGGCTAAAACCCTGTCAAGAGAAAAATAGCTGTGTTTTCGCTATATTCGCTGAATAGTTACCATTCTTCAACATCTTTTCATTTTAATCCGGGTTTTTCTGTATTACATCATTTCTTTCCCATTGAAAATATACGACTTTTTCAATATAGTAGGTGTAATTATCGACTTAATCCTCAGGAATAAACAATGATTATCACACTGACCAACCAGAAGGGCGGCTGTGGAAAGAGTACCGCAACCATGAATCTTGCCTTGGGAACAGCGGCACTGAATTACAAAACTGCCCTCATTGATGCAGATGTACAGAGGAGTTGTCTTGATACCCTGCAGGATTACCCCAAACCAAACCTCAGCATATATGAGGCTGGTAAAAATGTTGGCGATCTCGTGGCCACCTTGACGGATGATTTCCACTTTATCTTCATCGACACCCCGCCGCACAGCCACCACATTATGTATAAAGCCATGGCAGCATCTGATTTCATTATTATCCCCCTGCAGGCGTCACCTCTGGATATCCACTCCGCCAAGCGCACCGTTGATGCCTGCCAGAAGGTGCAGAAAAAGGTGGGCCATGAGATACCCTGCTATTTTTTACTCAACAGGGTGAACCCGCGAACCAAACTCAGCAAAGAGATCGGTACCTACATCCGTGAACTCTACACTGTCCCCCTGCTCCAGTCACGGCTTCACAACCGGGTTGCGTACGCCCAGTCCCTTATGCACGGAAAATCAGTTATCGAACACAACCGCAGCTCAGATGCAGCCATGGAGGTAAAAAAACTGTTAAAAGAAGTTCACCGAATCTTTCAAAAAGACCTGAAAAACAGAACCTGAGGGGGTGATGGCTCACGCCGGAAAACAAGAGGTTCATGCCGCCAGACTGGTAAACCCGCGCTTTTTATATCTCAACTCAGACCTGTTCTCTCAAGGACAGCACCAGTGTTCATACACAGGAACAGACATTAGCCCAGAAATACCTGTCCACCCACGCTCTGACAAAACTTTATACTTCAGCCAACACCACCATCTCTTTCCAAATCAATAAAACAATAAGGATCTCTGTGCTGGGTTATATCAAGACCACTTGACTGAATAACCGCCTGACACCCACCACAAACAGGGCGAATCCTGCAGCCTTTACACTCCGATGGCCCAATTCGGTATTGCTCTGCGGCCTTCGAATTGTACAGCTCGAGAAGAGACAACTGCAGTACATTGCCAATAGGAGACTGAAATTTACGGCAGGCATGCATATCACCATTTGGCAGGATGGAACAGAAATTAAAAGCAGCTCCACAGCCAAAACCAGTACAGCCCCCAAAGGGTTTTTCCTGGTTATCCGCTTTTATTATGTTGATAAGATTATCCTTTAAAGCCATTGTGGGGTTCAACTTTGCAGCCTCCAGGTAATCATGCAGAAACCCATGGTACTCCTCCCTTTCCGCCGTGGCTAAAGCAGCCCCTTCTCCTGTCTGGGAAAGCCGGTTAAAAGTAAAAAGATCCACCTTACCCTTGAGAAAATCTGCCAGCTCCAAGACCTGCCCCATATTCTCCCTGGTCAAGGTCAGCATTACCATGGAGTAAATGGAGAGATCATCCAGGATTGTAAGAAATTCCACGATTCGATCAAAGTGACCATCTCCCCTGATTGAGTCATTATGTTCGGGTAATCCTTCCAGGCTCACCTGATAAAAAGAGAGCGGCTGAATACTTTGTAAAGACTCTACCACCTCACGGTTCGTTGGATTACCAAGGATTGCAATGTTAAAATTACGGTCTGCCGCCTCTTTATACAATTCCTCAAAGTGGGTATACAGCAACGGATTTCCACCGGTAAAAGTTACCTGACCATGCACGTTCTGTTCAAGTACAAAGTCCCTGAATTGATCAAGTATGGTTATCCCCTGACCCAAGGTTAAGGGAGAAATTGTTGATCTGTCATAACAGTGTTTGCAGTGCAGATCACAGGCCTGGGTCACATGCCACTGCAAGGTAAAATAATCGGAGTGAAGATGGCGCCTCCAGCCAGCTATTCCGGCCTCAGGATAATGCCTCGCAGAACGGACAAGTTTTGAGGGAGGTGCCAGAATAATTCCACTGGTACAGGCATCCTCAAAAGCTGCATCCACTATTCCCACAGCGACCCCTGCCTCTTCAGCCACCGCATACCTATCCAGTTCCTCTGTGTGCAGTTTCAGAGCAAGAAGCTGCGAATCTGTTGCCGAAACAACCCGTATGGCTCCCTCATCCGGAGTTTTGTAGACAAGCACAAACTCCTGTCCTTTTTCAGGATCATCTTTCCCATCCTTATCATGAAGATATTCAGGAAGATGGCGCCATCCGGACGTAAAAAGGGAGAGGCTGGGATTAATACGGTGCGGTTCACCCTGTTCAGGTCGAGAAGGCGTATCTACCCTTTTTAATTTTTCACGAATATGTTCAAGACGCTCCAGTTCAGATTTCCATGCAGACTTTTCACCCATAACCATTCTATCGTCCTCTCTATCAATTCATCAGTTCTCCTGACCTCTACAGCAGCTAACAAAACCCTGAACATGCCAAAAAAGATCAGCATATGGTATTAGTTATTCCTGAATCCATGAACATATAGTGGTAATGTGGTCTTGTCTTTTTGAACTATTTGATAATAATATAGCATATCAGGGCGTTCAATAATCCGTCACTGGCTCAGACTGTTGCTATAATAGCACACTATACGTAAAAACTGACAAACACAAACGGTAGAACATGATTAATCCCAAAAACAGCAACCATCCCTGCGCTTTTCCACAACTTGACCCGGAAACCATACTCAACCTCGTTGAAAGCGTCCTTGGCCTCTCCTGCAACAACCTCTGCCGGCAGCTCAACAGCTACATTAATCGCGTCTATGAACTTGAAACAGTTGATGGCAAGGGCTTAGTGGTAAAGTTTTACCGACCCGGCCGCTGGTCAAAAGCAGCCCTGCAGGATGAGCATGATTTCCTCCTGGAACTTAACGTCCAGGAAATTCCGGTTGTTCCCCCTCTGACACTGCAAAACCATGAGACCCTCGGGGAATATAACAATCTCTATTTCTGTGTCTTTCCGCGTTGCGGCGGACGCAGTTATGACGAATTTGATGAAGATCAATGGCTGGAGATAGGGCGACTGCTCGGTCGCTGCCATGCAGTTGGTGCCGTGCATCCAGCAAAAGACAGAATAACCATGACTCCTGACCACTCCACAAAAGATCAGATCATTTTTATTCTGGAAAGTGATGTTATTCCCCAGCAGCACCTTGCCACTTCATTTTCTGACCTCTGCCAGGAACTGCTCTCTGAGATAGCCCCTCTGTTTGAGGAAATACCACTTGGCAGAATTCATGGAGACTGCCATTTTTCAAACATCATTTACCGGCCGGACGAGTCATTTTTCCTGATCGATTTTGATGATATGGTCATGGGGACTCCCATTCAAGACCTCTGGATGCTGCTGCCCGGTACCCCACAGGAATCACTCCTCGAGATTGACTTTTTTCTGGAAGGGTACGAAACATTCCACCACTTCAACCGACGTAGCCTGAACCTGATAGAGCCTCTTCGCGCCATGCGCTTCCTCCACTATATTGCCTGGTTGACACATCAATACGTCGCAGATGGCGCTGCCCCCATCGTCCCCGGTTTTGGCTCTGCAGAATACTGGAAAACAGAAATTGCAGACCTTCAGGACCAACTGAAAAGGATACGGAAAACTGACAAAGCACTGGGAAATATGATGTAATTAATTTTGATGGGATCGTAAAAACCTGAAGTTGTAGATGGCTAAGTAGTGCTTGGCCGAAAAGCATAAATCAAAGGTATTTAAGTTAGTTACATGAAAATCCATGTGTGAAGATATTTAAAATAGCATGTTTATTGATGACTTGGAATATGAAGCGAAATGAAGTATACTGTTGAATATACAATAT
>JAJRQL010000270.1 GCA_024280265.1 Deltaproteobacteria bacterium | reverse complement strand
TGCCGGCAGCATACTCAGCTGGTTCCGGTTCCAGTGAAAACAAGAACATTCGATAAGTCCGCATCGGTCTCGGGAATAAAAATCCTCCTGAATGATCGTCTTACCGTAGAAGTTGCCGAACACTTTTCATCGAAGGCACTTTACGAATCCCTATTGCCAGGGAATATTACCCGGGAACAACTGGATTCACCGGCAGTGGTGGAATGTGCTTAATGTGGCGCTTACGAGTTACGAGACTCCGAGAAGCCGTGAGAGGTTTATGGAATCAGAAGTTTAGAGTTATACCCCCAAGGCACTTACACCCCCTTGGGGTACAGAAAAGAGTCCAGCGACTCTAAAAAGTTTTCCAACTTGTCAGGGGAGTGTCTTGAATTTTCTGGACGGACACCCGACAGTAGTGCTTTGTCGTGTTTGGCATATCGTTACGGTACAGAACGGACTGGTAGGGCTCTACGGTTACCACCGCTGCCCCGGTGCAGTCTTCTTGTGGTACCATAGTTGAAGCCAAAGGCGATGGCCTTATTTTTCGGGGCTCTTTTTGCTGTCCAGACCCATGGTGCAGTGACTGTGATGAGAGGGGTAGCTACATCGATGGTCTGTTGGTAGTCTTTTCCTTTTACTTTCGGGGTGTTCCCATAGAGGGTGGCAAGTTCTTCAGAAGTGGGAATCCTCCAGTCGTTATGTCCTCCCAATGAAAAATTTTCACAATAAGAAATAGCCTGTGACCAGATAACGGATGTGCCATTGTCCTGCGGTGCCCAGATAAGTCCGTTTCTGGCATCTTTTATGGTGCCATCCTCCAGTTTTGTAAAACGACTTTCTGTGGCCAGTGAGGATGGTACCTCTGCAAAGCAGATGCAGATGAGAAGAAGGAGTACTGTGGTCAATGTGTTGGTCATATAATGCTTTTGGAGTGTCATAGGATTATTCCAGAGCGGTAAAGTAGTGGGTGATCCACAACCTATAAATTGTCTTCCTGAAGCTTAATGTCTGAAGGTTTGTGCTTTTTCTCGTCAGCGTTGCTTTTCAAAAGGCGGTCAGAGACCCCAATTTCCAGAGCAGGGCTCCAGTTGAGCCATTTATCATCCGGGTCGTTATATAGAGTGAAATGGTGGCCATCCCGGATCCGTTTGCCCATCTTTTTTTCGTCAGGTGTACTGAGTGAAATTCCCCCACCGATACCGGCGGCCAGTGATTCTGTGCTGATTTTCATCTCCGTCATTAAGCCACCCTTTACACGAAAGCCTGAGGTGTTCCAGAATTTGGTGTTTTCACGAATAAGGTTAACATACGGTTTATGAATGTTGAGATAAATCAGCACTGTCTGCCCAGTGGGTGACAGCTCGTATCCGGTGGTGTGTCCAACCTGTACCTGTCTGAAATAGACAGGTTTGTCGTATCCAAGGGAGCCTAGCCTGTCGGTTTCAAGGACAATGTTTAAGCCATCTTTCACTGTCATATTTGTCGGACGTTTGTCATGGATAGTAAATTTTTTTGTGGGTTCCCCGTCTCCAGGAATGAGGGCCAGGTGCGCTCCTTTTAGCAGGGTGTTTAAATTTGAGATTCCATCAGCATTGAATTTGGCATTCACCGACCAGATATAGGTGTTACTCCTTAGCAGATGCTCAAGGGATTTACGAATATAAGCCTTGGCGTGAATGGTTGTCATGTCGTCGGAGAGCTTCATACTTTTGATGGAGCCAATTTTTATACCGTTGTAACGTATCTCAGAACCAATTTCCAGGCCATGCTCTATTGCGAAAGTAAGTTCTATTTCAATGTCATTACTGTGTATCGCAGTGTTATAATTAGAGTAAAGGCGAAGGAGCTTTGGTGTGTCCTCAATGGCTTTCCCATTATCGTCAGGAGTGATAAAGCTTATCCCTCCCCTGATAATTGTTTTCAGAGGATCTATCTTCAGGGAGATTTTTGGGAGGTTCATCTCGAGTTTTATGCCACTGTCAATAAAAAATAAGGAGCTTTCATTGACATGGCTTTTAAACTTGGGATAGATAAGAATTCTGGTCTCGATGCTGCCGTCGTTTTTCAGAACATTGGAAACAATTTCGCCAACTGGAATTTTTTTGAAATTTACTGGAGAGCCCGGGGTCAGGGCAACTGATTGTTTTGTGGTCAGGGTCAAGTGTAACCCAGGTACCCTTGTAGAGATTGGAGGGGCCTCTTCAAGGGCCACAACAAAGGTTGCCAACTCCTTGTCTGTTCCCGGCCGAATTTCGAAATAGCTGCCACTGACCAAGGTGTCCAATCCTGTGATGCGATTTGTTGAGAATTCGGGTCGGACAACCCATATTTTTGTGTCTTTGGTCAATCGCTCTTCAGACTCCCTGATCATTTCAATTTCCGCATTTATAGATAACAGATCTGGGGTGACCTTGAACGATTTCAGTATACCTACTGGAAGGCCTTTAAACATCACCTGAGTCTTTCCAGCGGTTAATCCACTGGCGTCTTTGATTTGGACGGTGATCATGAATCCTGATTCTGTGTAGTCTTTATAGAGGAGGCCCATGCCTATGATAATTGCAACAATGGGGAGAATCCAGATTGGAGATATTCCATTTTTTGTTTTGATAACAGCGGTTTCCATGGTTAGTGATGGTTAGTTGAGGTTATGGGGATGAGACATCTGTATCCCAGAGGAGTCTTGAGTCAAATGTGAGAGCTGCAAACATGGTACAGAGAACAACTGCGGTGAAATAGGAAGCGGCCGGGGCTGCTTGAGTAGACGTGAGGGAACCGAAATTGACAAGGGTTGCCATCAGTGCGATGACAAAAATATCAAGCATGGACCAACGTCCGATAAATTCAATAAAATGGAACATGGCGGTTTTGTGACGAAGCCAGCTTTTCCAGTTGAATTGAATGGACAGGAGGATAAGTGTCATCCCGATTATCTTAAAGAATGGTACAAGGATAGATGCTGTGAAGATAATAACCCCTATACCATATTCTTTTTCATGAAAGAAATAGAAGATGCCATCCATGATGGTCGAGTATTGCTGTGATCCCATAAAGTCAACGCGCATGATAGGGAGCAGGTTTGCAGGGAAGAAAAGCACGGCAGAGGTAATGATAAGGGCCCATGTTCGAGACAGGGAGTGAGGCTTTCGTGCATGAATTAAGGCGTTACAACGAGGGCATCCAAGATGGGATACCTCAGGTGGCGTTCCGGCTCTGACGAGATTACCGCAGTCATGACAGGTAATAAACCCTGACTCCATTGCTGTCTGTCTCTTGCCGTATTTTTCAGCCATTGGCAGGTACTCCCTTTACACTTTTCTTCAGCTGGAAAACTTTCTGCCAGAATAATTCAGAATCAATGGCTGAAGCAGTGGCTCTGGTCATTATGGTGAGAAAGACGAAACTGACAAAACCAAGATTGTAATGGATCGTGGCAATGCCACTGATTTTTATGATGCTGACCAGGATTGCGATAAGATAGACATCGGGCATGCTCCACTCGTCCAGGGAATTTGCGGTCCGAAAAAGAAAGGGAAGTGACCGGCTGTAGATTTGCAGTTTAATCTGTATTGTTATGGAGAGCAGAAGACTGAGTTTAAAAAGTGGAAAAAAGATACTGGTAAGAAAAAGGATCACAGCAACAAAGTAATACTCCTGATGGTAAAAACTCAAAAAAGCGTCAAATACAGATCCTTTCTGGGTCATTCCTGCGGAGCTGAGAGTTAACAGAGGTGCAAAGATCGCAGGGTAGTAGAGGAGCAAGCCACTGAACGAGATGGCCATGACCTTATTCACTGAGTCAATCTTTTTATGATAGAGTGTCGATTTGCAACGGGGACAAATCAGCTTTTTTCCAGGGCTTGTAACTGGTTTTTTCAGTAACAGGTCACACGCATGACAGGCTATAAGAGATGGATCTTCACTCATAGTATAAGTTACATAGGGAACGAAGTGCTTAAATGTTGGATAATTATTTGAATTGTACCACATGAACCCAAGAACATAAAGTAAATCTTCAAGATTAAGTACTGATATCAGTCATGGAAGGTTGAGGTGAAGGACAGACAAGAATTGTAGCTGTAAACTCCTATAACAGTGTAAAAGAGAAACTTTCCGGATGATGGGCAAGGATGCCATCATCTGCTGTGTACCTATAGTAGCAAGCTTTGCGTCCTTTCTTTACAGGGCAGCAATCAAAACTCTCACAAGAAAGGCAGGTATCTGTTGGAAAGGCTGCACTGAAACCTTTCCTGGTTGGCTTAACCAATTGTGGTACTGTTCCACAGGGACATGAGGTGATACAGCCACTTTTATCAAATGCAAACAATGAGAGATGAAAATACTTTTGATTACCAGGCATGAGCGGTGCGATCACTTCAACCCCGTGATCATCTTTTGCTTTATCGCAATTGGAAGTGCTGCCATAAATTGAGTCGGCAAGAAATTCATGGGGGTTAATGCCCTTTTTTCTCAGTTCTTCGATTGCAGGAAGCAGAGCGCGGGTATCATGTTTGTCGGCAGGCTTAACATCAATATGAGTTACGAGAGATAATGTAAGCGCCACATTAAGCACATTCCACCACTGCCGGTGAATCCAGTTGTTCCCGGGTAATATTCCCTGGCAATAGGGCTTCGTAGTCTTCCAGGGTCTCTGCCATGGGTAACTTTTCAAAAATATAACGCAGATACGCATACGGTTC
>JAJRQL010000269.1 GCA_024280265.1 Deltaproteobacteria bacterium | reverse complement strand
GCTGAGAAAGCGCGGCTACCGCTATCGTATTATTATGTCAATATATTTATGTGTTTTTTCGTTAAATTTTATTATTTTTTATGCGGATGTAATTTTAGTTGAATCTTAGGCTACATCAGCACGAAACTCTAAACTCCAGATAGTAAGAATAAATCTCATTAGGTTTAAGGAAAACCTGGAAACACTGGCTGAGAACGCCCATCTAAGAGAGGCGAGCGAATTGTTCACCTCTACTTGCTGTTGGTTTTATGTCGATAAAACAGTGGCTTGAGTGGATGTGGTCATGGATCCGTCACGAATTCAGGGAAAAGTGATAAGTAGCAGAAGGCTTTGGGTAAAATTGTTTGGTAATTTTGGCTTCAGTCATGTATTTTCCAGACAGGAGAAGAGATAAGTATTTGCGTGGTTTTAATGAATAAGAACGTCTGGGAGAGGAGCCTGTTATGAAAATATTTGCATCGGTTATTATCACTGGTTTATTGTTTATTTGGCAGCAGGATGCTCAGGCATTTGATGCACAGGGAGGCAATGCTCTCTGGGGGAAATATGCCATTCAGACCTGCCGTTCCTGTCATAAGGAAAAAGGTCTTACCGCTCTGGATCCCACTGAGCGGAGTGTGAAGAAATGGAAAGAGTTTTTTACGGACGACTATAAGAAACTGAGAGAAATGGACCATGATTTTGCTGCGGTTGGGATCAATGACCGCCAGCTGGAAAATATCCATCGTTATCTTGTGGAGACAGCGGCTAAGGGAAGTGGAGCTGCCACGGGGAAGACTGCCGGGAAAACTACAATCAGATCATCTAAAGTAAAGACAGCAAGCAGTGCCAAAGGTGACGGAAAGAAATTTGATATGGCTGCTGGCGATGCCGGAAAAGGGCGTTATATTTTTCGCAAGTGTCTTTCCTGTCATAAAAAGAAAAAGGTACCCATTGTTTCCCCGGGAGATCGGACGAAAAAGGCTTGGGACCGCTTTTTTGCAAATGACTTTAGAAAGTTTAAGAAGGCTATGCCCAAATTCGACACCTACAAGTATTCTGTGTCACAGATGGAGCACCTGCATCAGTTTTTCAGGAAGTATGCCCTTGATGCCGAAAAACCAAAGACTTGTGAATAGTTAAGGTCTCATCGTGGCACAAAGGATCTTCTAACGGCCCTTTCCGGAAACGGAGAGGGCCTTTTTTTATACTGAAATATGCTCTTTTCAGAAGAAAGATGCTTTCACCTCTCGATGAATACTCTCTTCGTTAATTTGACATGTCTGCCTGAATAACCAGTAATGGACTGTTCCCGATTGGTTTCCCTGTAGGAGATACCTCGATGTAGAGGTGGCGGGATATCGCCAGAAGATACAGCGGGAACGTGCTGTGGAAGTATTGCTCCAGCACCGCGAAAAGCCATGGTGCTGGAGCAAATAAATGAGGGGTGAAAGTGTGGGCGTGTTGTGGTTGACTACTCAAATTCAGCAGACCATTCTGCCCATGAGCCATCATGGACCAGAACGTTTTCATAACCGAGGTAGGTCAAAATCATGTAGAATTCTGCCGCAAGCATGTTTGTGTTGCAGGTGACAATGATTTTTTTATCTTTTGATTGAGTGATGCCTGCTGTTGACAGAAGCCAGGAGAGCTGCTCGTCGGGATAAAATGTACCATTGCTCTCCAGGAGAGTCTGGAGGGGAAAGCTTAATGAGTCTGGGATAGCGCCTCCTTTTTTAGCGATATCAGCTCTGTTCATGTCACCGTTATGTTGAGCCACATTGCGAACATCAACAACCATGGCCTTTCCCGTCCCCATGCCTTCGATAATTCCCAGGTTGTCAACCAGAAGTTTTTTAGCGCGAACAGGGTGTTTGGTGACTTTTGTCTTTGGCGCTTTTCCTGATGCAAGTTTGAATCCGCTTCTTTCCCATGACGATATGTTGCCATCCAGAAAAGAGACCTGTTTATGACCCAGCAGTTTAAGGGCAAGAAATGCAATACCACGCCCACTGTGACCATCATCGTAAATAACTATTCTTTTATTGGGGGTGAGCCCAAGCCGACTGCTGCCGAATATTTTCGCCAGAGTTTCTGCAGGTTGCATCATGTAGGGTGGGCTTGCATCGGCACCAGTTCGGAACAGGCAAAAGCAGAGATGGTATGCCCCGGGGATATGGCCTTTCTCGTATTGTGCTTTGGTACGGGTATCCAGGATGAGAATATTTTTATCTTTGCTGTGCTTTTTTAGCCAGGTGGCTGTTACTTTCATGGCAGGGTCCGGATCCGTGGGCGAGAGAATAAAGGTGCGTTTTGCCAAAACTTTTTTCGGCACATCTTTTGCCTTCAGCAGCACATGATTGTTTGCGACAATTTCATCAAAGGGAATAGAATCCTGAGTGAGAAAGAGTTCTTTGTTTCCATGGCAGTGGTTGCAGTCTGCTGTCTGCCAGGTTCTGCGCTGGATGGTGTGGGGGGTGGCTTTTTTATACGTGGGGAGCGCTGAGAATTTATTCATCCGCCCGATATCTGCTGTAAAGGTGTTACGATCAATACCAACTTCCCGAATGAGAACATAACGGGGGCCGGTTTTGTCAGGATTTAGTCCTATCCGGATGTTTTTTTCAGGAGGAGGTGACTGGGAGTAGCTGATGCCATCATTGTCAGTTCCTGTGTGGCAGGAGTTGCAGTTCTGATAGGGTGCGGCATGGCAGACATAGCAGGAAACATTTGTGTGGGTTACGTGTTCCGGTATTGGGCCTTCTGATATGTTTTCATGGCAATCGGTACACTGAATACGCTGTTCAAAGTGGTAGCGATCTCTGGCTCCATCGGCAGAGGCATGCAGTTCCTTTCCTGTATGACAGTCCGAGCAGGTCATCTGGTGACTTCGATAGTGGACATCCCCTTTTCCTTTCTTTCCTGTGAAGTCTGTTCCTGTGGGAGAGGTGTGGCAGGGTAGACACTGGAAGACAAAGTCCGGTTTTTTGCTGAAAATGTGCCCGTCACGTAACCCTCCACCACTGACCTTGGGCCTGCTGACATGACAGGAACCACAACTTCCCTGATGGCAACTGAGACACTGGCCCTGTAGAGTACCCTGCTCCAGGGTCTCAACCTGCGAGGTGCTGCAGCGTTTGTTAAGTGCCCTGTACAGTGGCGCGGGGTCCATGTGGAGAGACTTGGCTGCCATGGACACGATATCCTGGTGGCATTGGCCACAGGTGTTGTCGCTGTCCAGGCTCGGGTCTTTAATCATTCCCTGATGAGCTTTCTCGGGATTGCTGGTGTCCGGATCGCCAAGGTGACAAAGCTGGCAGGGAATCTGGCCATGGGTGGAGGAGAGAAATGACTCACTGACAAGCACCTTTTCGTAAAGATCAAAAGGAGCCTGCTGTACCATGTATCCTTTTCCCTTTTGTAGAGAAGAAACCTCAGGTTTGTCGTCACCATACATGATGGCTTCCTCGGTGAGTTCATCAATTAATCCTGAATCAATGTGGCACAGAGCACACTGGCTTAGTTCAGAGGAGGATGCAGCGGGTACTGAAAAGAATGCGAGGCCAAGAAAGGAAAGTAGAAAAAGGGTAGCAGTTTTCGTAGAGAACATGAATATCTCCAGTAGGATTTATTGTGGGTCTTCTTTAATTGACAAGTTCGTAAAAACTTGAAATTGTAGATGGCTAAGTAGATAAGTGTAGACTTCGAAAAACTTCACATCAGAGGCGCAAACAGTTTCAATTGTTTCGGCGTACTGGAGTACGTCGTAATGATTGAAAATGTGAAGCAACGAAGGAGGTGAAGAGTTTTTACGACGCCATCTTGATTACCAGACAAAAAAAGGGGCAGGCCGATGGTATATCGGCCTGCCCTTAACGAAAATCATGACCAGACGAGAAGCAACTTTTACCAGCGATAGACGAGGTTCATGTAGTAGTTCCACATGGTGTCTGTGACTGGCAAAAAGGCATCAAGAGAGTTCAAGTCTGCAATCTTGACAGGGGCTCCCATAGGATTGCCACTTCCAGAGTACTCATAGTCGTAGTACTGAGCTCCAACGGAAAGAATAAGTTTCCCTTCAACCATTGGGTGATTGTAGAATATTTCATAGACACTACCGCGGGTGGCAAGTTTAGAACCGGCAGGATTATCTTCACCTCCGGTAAAGGAGATCCAGTATTCAGAACCCCAGTTGTATTCAACTCCGATGGTGGCCTGCCAGGGGAGTTCTGTTTTTAGACCGGCCCACACAGAGTAACCGGTGCGGTCATTCTGTTCCCCGTTGGAATTCAGCAGGGCATCTGTTCCGAGAAACTGCATCATCGGGTTTGCTGAAATACCTGACGGGCGTGCATGACTCAGGGCAAGGTCAACAAAGAATCCCACATCGCCGATTTTAGATTGTCCAAGGAGAGTTACAAGATCAATTGAACCAATATTGGCTGTTGGCTCGGTACGGCTTATGAAGCCACCTGTGTTGGCATTCATCTGGTACTGATCGTATCTTCCATCACCGTTGAAGTCTTGCCCAGTCAGGGTGAATGGCATGACAACCAGTCCGGTGAAGCCATCGGTTATGTCCATGGCATGGGCATACATGTTCACAATCTTTGTGTCTTCATCCTCATACAGGTTAGCTATCCAGCCCGCAAACTGCATGTCATCGACATCGGAATTATAGGACATGGAATAGGAGTTACCCGATCCGACACCCGATTCAAACCCGACTCCCCAGCAGAGCTTAAAGTCAAGGCCGGGAATACCTGTGAGGTCAGCAAGTTTGAATCCAAGGGAGGCCCCGTCAAACTGCCAGTTGATACCATGGGCCATGGGAGATCCGCCAACTACACTGGAGGTGGAAAATTCTGTTGGTGCTCCACCAATGGCGGGTCGTCTTCCGAGGGAAAAATGATATGGTATTTCGCCCATTTCGCCAAAGTATGTGAAAAAGGCACGTTCAACCCTGAGGGCCGAGTCGCTACCAGTACTGTGAACATTGCCATCCATGGTTACCGCATTAGGGCCGCCGTTATACCACTTCACGCCGGTAGAGTCGCCAAATACCTTTGCGGCAGAAAGTCGCCCCACAAAGGAGAGGTTCCTGGTGGGTTTTCCTCTGAGATCAAGGCGGATACGGCTGGTAAAGAGGGAGCTGTTTTTTATGTTCTGATTTTCGATGCCCTGCTGTCTGAGCGTCTGTTGGAATTGATTGAGTTCAGCGGCCGAAAACTGGGCACCAGCAAGAGCCATCTGGTTGATCTGGATCTGGGTCGCTGCCGGAATGGATGCCACGTCCATATCAAGGGAGTTGAACTGGGTTTCAAGTTCCACACCCATACTGATTCTGTCAAGTGCTGTATGTTTTTCGGCGTCGCTGAGTCGCTCATCCAGCTCATCAATAACATCGATAACTTCGATATTTTGAGTGTCTTGTTGCTCTTTCATTTCAAGAGTCATCATCAACATTTCCTCAGCACCTGCCAGACGTTCATTGAGATCCATGACAATATTTTTTAACATGTTGATCTCATTAATGAGCTCTTGCTGTGAAGGTGTGGGTTCCCCGGCAAATGCGGCACCCGTAAACATTTGTGCTGAAAGCAATGCACCGGTTAGACCGATCATCGTATAACGCTTTATCATGGTTTCTCCCTGTAAAACTACCGAAAGAAATTCAGTAGATTTTCCTAAATGAACGTATTCCTTCTCCTACCTTATTTTTAGTAGAGTTTTAGCCTGTTTGTCAAGGAGAAAGGCTTGTTTGACTGCCAAAGGGTCAAGTGTAAGTACTGTCTTTTTTTCTTTAATAACCCTGAAAAAACAACTAGTTTATCGATTTCTTCGTTTCTTTTAAAAGAAGAGATGCTATACTTTCAGGGAGTTTGACAAGTGCTGAGGAGACTTGTCATGGATAAATAAAGTTTTACAGGAGACAGGAGAAGAGAATGGGAATCAGGTCAAAGTTTATCATTATTATAACTGTATTGAGTTTACTGGCAACGATTGCAATTGGTTATACAAGCTATATGCTTAGCCGTCAGAGTGCAATCGCCGAGGCTAAAAGTAAAGGCGAGATTATCTATAACTACATTGAAGCCAGTTCCAGATTCTTTGGAAAAGAGCAGTATCCGTTGATTAAGGACCTCATAGACGATAAGGATGTCTTTATTCCTGAACTCATGTCCCGCTTTGTTGTAAATCGTATGGAGTATGAGATTTTTCAGGAAACGCTTGAAGGATATGTCTTTAAACAGGCAACCCTTGATCCTCTCTGGCCTGATAACAGAGCAGATCGGGAAGAGGAGAAGGTTATTGAATATTTCGCCACTCATCCTGATGAGACAGAGCAGCAGGGGGTGATGGATAAGGGCGGTGATAAATACTTTTACACTGCACGTCCCATTAAAGTAACCAAGCCTTTTTGTTTGACCTGCCATGGGGATCCTGCTGATGCCCCGGCAGATCAGCGTGAAATTTACGGTACGGAGAATGGCTACAACTGGAAAATGGGTTCTACAGTTGGAACCTCCATTGTTTACATTTCAATATCCAAGACCCTGGCTGATGCAAAACAGTCTGCCATGAAGATCTTTTTTGTGGGTATTGGCTGTCTGCTGGTGACTATTCTCTGTATATGGGTATTTCTTGACAGGGTGGTTGTGGCACCCATCATCCGCCTGTCTGAATCTGCAAAAGATATCAGTATCGGGAAGAATCTCTGTGATTCTATTCATACAGATTCAAGTGATGAGATTGGCGGGCTTGCCAACTCCATTGACAGAATGCGGATCAGTGTAAATAAGCTCCTGAAACGCACTTGTCCTGACCGTAAGAACCAAAAGAAGTAGGTTTTTTCACTGCTTGTCAGTATCCGTCCAGAAATGAGATTTTTTCTTCTAAATAGAGGTGCAGAAGAAATTTTACCGCAGGTATATATCTGATATCCTGTGGGTGAATTTTTAATGCAACGAAGAGTCAGGAGGAAAAAGCCATTTCTGGACAGGAACTTGTTAAGAAGGGGGTGTTGCGCAGGAGTTACAACGCTCCTCTTTTGCGGGAAAACCGTGTGTTCCTTGTACAGGTTCAGGTACTTCTTTTCTTGCAGGATGTCTGGCAGGGAACGTTCTGTAGGGCAGATACTCCGGCTTAGTATTGAGTAGAGGGCGCTTGTTATATCCGGGACACATTATACCAATACAGTATTGATAACTTTCTGTAAATCAGCCAGGAGGAAAGGTTTACTGATTGCGGCCTTGAAACCATGTTTTTTACAATTTGCCATGATCGGGTCATTGGAGTATCCACTTGAGACAATGACTTTTGCTTCGCCGTCAATTTTCAGTATCTCGACCAGAGCCTCTTTACCCCCCCATGCCACCGGGGATGGTCAGATCCATGATAATTACATCAACAGTGTTTCTTTCGTTAAAGCGTTGCCGGTAGATCTCGATTGCCTGGGTGCCGTTATCAGCAAGAAGTACATCGTGACCCATGCGTATGAGCATCTGTTCTGTAATATCCTGCACAAAAGAGTCATCATCCATGATCATTATCGTGGCATTGTTGTGTCCTGCTTCATCCCGTTCGGGGACACCCACTGGAGCGTTTTGTTTTTCTGATGCCGGCAGGTAGATGGTGAAGGTTGTACTCTTGTCGGGTACAGACTGTACAGAAATATGACCATGATGTTTTTTAATAATGGAATGAGATATGGCCAGCCCAAGTCCGCTACCCTCTTCTTTGGTTGTAAAATAAGGGTCAAAAATTTTCGTGAGGCAATTGTCGGAGATACCACTTCCTGTGTCCGAGACAGTTATTTTGATATGGGCCCTGCGCTCCAGTTCCATAACCCCTTCCTGGTTGATATCTGTGACATTGCAGCATTTGATGCTGATTTCCCCCCCGTCCACCATGGCATGCTTGGCGTTGATAACAAGATTCTGGATAACCTGACTTATTTGCCCTGCATCAATATCAACCAGGAAAAGATCTTCCGGGATTGTAAAGTGGCAGGAAACATGGCTGCCACGCAGCACGAACTCTGCTGAGGATATTAATATTTCTGCGATGGAGCTTGTCTTTTTTACAGGATCACCACCCTTGGAAAAGGTGAGTAACTGCTGGGTCAGTTTTTTTGCTCTGACAGAGGCTTTGGTTGCCTCCAGCAGGAGTGGGTAGGCTTCACTGTCGGGATCGACACACATGCCAGCCAGGTCGATATTGCCAATGATTGCTGTCAAAATATTATTGAAATCATGGGCGATGCCACCGGCCAGCAGTCCGATTGACTCAAGTTTTTCGATCTTGAGCAACTCTTTTGCAGTTTTTTTCTTCTCCGTTACATCACGAAAAACCAGTACTGTCCCGATGCAGTTGCTGTCTTTGTCAAAGATAGGGGCGCTACTATCTTCAATTGAGCATACTGTCCCATCTCTTGAAATGAGGACCGCCTGGTTCTCAGAAACAAGGATACGACCTGAGAGCAATACGTTGTCAACAGGGTTGGTACAGGGGACTCCGGTTTCTTCATGGGTGATGTTGAAAACCTTCTGCAGCGGCTGACCAATGGCTTCCTGCTGAGACCATCCGGTGAGCTGTTCCGTTATCTTGTTGATTAATACAATATTACCGTTAGTGTCAGTGGTGATAACGCCATCACCGATGGAACGGAGGGTGACATAGAGTTTTTCCTGTTCATTGCGGAGTTCTGTGGTGCGCTCCAGAACCTTGTCCTCAAGGAGTAGATTTGTATTGTTCAGCTTCTGATTTAACTCTTCTGCTCTGAGTATGAGCCTGTTGTAACTTCTGGTGATGAGAAGTGAAATGATGATGATCAGGACGATGCTTGCCAGTGCAACGTTAAGAACATTTGAGCGCATTGCGGCCTGCTCTGTGGTGATATCGAGAAAGGAGAAAATCCACCCTTCAGGGGCACCTTTATAGTTGTTGAGGGTTTTTACTTTATTGACAACATATACCCTGCCGTTGCCGGAAACCTTTTGCCTGGGAAGGTTCCAGTCGATTTGCTGGGCTATACTTTCAATAAATTTAATATTGCGTGCCTGGATGGTGTAGGAACCGGAGCTGATATGCGGAAGTTCTGAGAAGGTAATAACCTTAAATTTTTCAGATGGCATTACCTGGGCCACTGAAACCCGAAGCTCGTTTTCAATGGCATCTATCAGGAAAGTGTCTTTGAGGCCAAACTGAATGGCACCCAAATGCTGACCTTTGTATATGACTGGCTCAACGATACGGTAATCCAGCCCGGAATATGCCGTGAGGTAACCCGATATGGAGCTGAGATCTCTATTTGCCTTGACCACATCGGGTCGCACGTGGCTGATATCATCTCCAAACATTTCTGGTTTTGGCACCCTCAGAAAGACATGATTGTCTGCGAGAAACCAGACAAAGGTAAAAAAGTTTTTATCTTCTTTTTTCAGTAGGTTGAAGTAAGGCCTGGAGAGTCGTAACAGTTCATTGCGATCCTTTTTGGCAAAGTTTTGGATAACTTTTTCCCGGCCGGATCCTGCTTTGGTGTTTAAAAAACTTTTTATGCGTTTTCGGTGTTTTTCAGTGGAGGATTTTTCAATAATTCTGGCAAGTGTCCGGATATCCTTTACCTGTATCTCAATCTGGCGGTTTATGGCAGCGTGGCCATGGACGAAGATATAACCGCTGAATCCAGTGCAAAGGCAGAATATCAACAAAATCACAACGATGACAACTTTTCTCTTTTCAGTGATATATTGTTTGGAGATATCTGGCATTGTTGTTTGTCGTCGGCTTGTAGCCCGTTGGCAGGAGTCCTCTCTGGAGGCTACCCTGAAGGTAATGGGTATATCTCCATGGTATCAGCTCATTTCGAAAAATAACAGAAAATTGATTATTACTGAGGCAGGTGACGAATGGAGTTAGAAAGAAGTAAGGAGGATTGCAGGAGAATGTGGGATGCCTAAACTGTTATAGTGTGAACCCGGTGAGTAGGTGTCAGGCGGGGAGGAGTCGTTTATGCCACTCTTTAAGAGCAGCCATAGAGATTCCCAGTCGTTTTTCACCCCGAAGTTTTTTCGGGACCTTTTCTTCCCAGGCCGGAAAGAGTCCAAAATTAACATTTGAGGGTTGGAAACATTTCGGGTCAGTCTGGGTGAGATGACTGATAAGGGCACCCAATGCAGACTGGGGTGGAGGCGGAACAACGGTTTTGCCGAGAAGAGACCGGGCTGCATTTTGTCCGGCGAGCATCCCCATTGCCATGGATTCCACGTAGCCTTCTACTCCGGAGAGCTGACCAGCAAGATATATTTCAGGTGCATCTTTCAGCTGCAGAGTTGGAAGAAGCAGATCTGGGGCGCAGACAAAGGTATTGCGGTGAATTGAACCAAGCCTCACAAAATCGGCATTCTCCATTCCCGGAATCATCCTGAATATCCGCTTCTGTTCCGGATAGGTGAGCTTTGTCTGAAAACCCACCAGGTTATATGTGCTTCCTACCCTGTTTTCCATGCGCAGCTGCACTGCGGCATACGGGTCCTGACCTGTTTTCGGGTCACGGAGTCCCACCGGTTTCATTGGTCCGTATCGAAGGGTATCCTCCCCCCTTGAAAGCATCACCTCGATCGGCAGGCAGCCTTCAAAATATTTTTCGTCCTCAAACTCTTTGAGTGGTACTGTGCTACCCTTACCAAGGGCATCAATGAAAGCTAGATACTGTTCTTTGGTAAAAGGGCAGTTCAGGTAATCACCCGGCCCATCCTGCCAGCGGGACTTGGAGTAGATGATATCCATGTTGAGTGATTCGCGTGAGACGATGGGGGCAATGGCATCATAGAAGGCGAGGCGTTCGCGCCCGGTCAGTTGCGCCAGAGCTTCTGCCATGTCAGATGAGGTGAGTGGGCCGGTGGCAAGGATGGTCGGTATTTCCGGGTTCCGAAGCAGTTCAACCTGTTCTTCGTGGATGATTTCTATCCGGGGATGGGCTGAAATAATCTCAGTAACTCTGGCTGCAAAATCGTCTCTGTTTACTGCCAGTGCCTGTCCTGCCGGTACTGCTGTTTTGTCGGCGATGCGGATGAGAAGAGAACCGGAGAGGCGCATCTCCTCCTTGAGCAGCCCCACGGCAGAGGTTGCGGCATTGGAGCGGAAGGAGTTGCTGCAGACCAGTTCTGCCAGATCTTCCGAGCTGTGGGCGGGGCTGAATTTCCCGGGTTTCATTTCAAAAAGCACAACTGAACACCCCAGTTCCGCTGCCTGCCATGCGGCCTCACAGCCTGCCAGACCGCCACCGATGATTCGTATCTTTTTTGTTGTCATTTTATTAGTGTTTTTCAATGGTTACATGAAGTTTACGTCGTCCCCACTGCAGAGCATCAGAGTGGGAGTCGAAATAGAGGTCGATGCGGTTGGGGCCCTTTATGGCCCCCCCACGATCCTGCACCACTCCCCAGCCATAGCCGGGAATGTACATTCTGGTCCCAAATGGATAGTATCTGGTATCGGCTGCAATGGTACCGTCTTCGGGGAGGAAATACCAGGGAAAGAGGATGAGCCGGGTGGGGATCATCCATGGTCTCTTCAGGCTGTCCATGGAGAAAAAACCCTCTTCGGGTTCAGCAGGATAGGAGCCGTCGGCGGTCTGCCCGGTGTAGTCTCTGCCCTTTCCTTTTCCGGCACTCACATACCGATTCCAGAAGTCAAGTTTCAGATAGGTCCAGGAGCCGCGTTCCCAGGAACAGCATTTGGAACAACCGCAGTAAGCGGTGGTCTCCATAAGACGGCTAACCGGTTTTTTTGCACAACCACTACTGCCGAAAAGGATAAAGATAGACAGGATAAATGTGAGTACCGCCACCCGTTTATTTGGTTTCAGGAACGATGGAACCATTTTTTGATCTCTCCTGTCGAGAATTGTTTCAGAACTGGTCTGCCATGGGGACAGTGGGAAAAAAGATCAGCCCGCAGCATGTTTTCAAGAAGAGATTCCATCTCTCTTTCCGAAAGTGGGTCTCCAGCCTTTACTGCGGCTTTACAGGCCATGGAGGCCAGTACGTCTTCCAGCAGCGAACCTTTGCGTTGTTTACTGAGACTGCTCCCGAACTGTTCCAGGATATCGAGAAAGAGTTCAGATGGTGTTATGTGGCTTCCAAGGGCAGGTACAGCGGAGATAACGTAAGAGTTACCCCCGAACTCCCGTATGCTGAAACCCATTTTGTTGAGCTCATCCTCGTACTGTTCGACTTTTCTGGCGTCGGCTCCTGAGAGATCCACAGTTTCTGGAAAGAGCAGTGTCTGCCGGGTAATGCTCCCCTCAAGGAACTGTTTCTTGAGTTTTTCAAAGAGCAATCGCTCATGAGCTGCATGCTGATCGATGACCACCAGTCCTTCACTGGATTGGCAGAGGATATAAAGGTTATCGTATTGCCCGATGATTGTAAGCCCATGGCCCCTCGCCTCCGTTTCAGAAAGAACAGTCCCAGGCCGGGGAG
>JAJRQL010000268.1 GCA_024280265.1 Deltaproteobacteria bacterium | reverse complement strand
TTGTACAGTTCATAGGTGAAGTGCGTCCAATATCACAAATTCCTGCTCAATTCGGGAAATATTCCCGAATTGAGCAGGAATTGAATCAGTGCAGGGTCAGATATAATCGCACGAGTTGATAATTTTTATCATTTATTTTGGACAATTTCTGGAAGATCAATTATTCAAGGTTCCCTGATGACAACTGACCCGACAAGTCGGAAAACTTTTTAGAGTTGCTGGACTCTTTTTTGAACCCCTTTGAGTGTAAGTGCCTTGCTGGTAACCCTCAGCTTCTGATTTCAAAAAGCTCTCACGGTTCTCGGAGTCTCGCTTACCCGTTTTTTTCATATCGGTTTTTATAGAGTAAAGCACTAAACAAAGCTGTTCCTGTGTTCTTCCTGAATAGTGCTGATCACCTCCTGGTGGCGATCAAAAGCCTGGATATCAAGTTTGTCCAGCTTACCAACGGTGTACGTTTTTTCTGCCGAGAGGTCAACGTGGTGAACTTCGACCTCAATTTCTGTATCAGCGATGCACCTGAAAACGTTCAGCGCTTTGCTTTCAATCTCAAGATGCGTTCTGGACATAAAGGCAAAATCGTTTCCATAGGCTCTGAAAACGAGCGTTTCAGGAAAACAGGCCACAAGCTCGCCGGCAAACTCTTTTAAAAGCTGGTTTCCCTTATCCCACCCATGGAGCTTGTTGTACTTCGGTACATTTAAAAGGTGCAGCATGTGTAGACATTTATATTTATTCAAGCTCAGGTTATTCAAGATGATTTCCAAATAATCTTCATTGTATAACCCTGTCAATTTGTCGTTAAAAAAATAGGAGAACCTTTTTTTCTCCAGATTGCTTACCGGGAGTTGACTGATGGACGTAGAAATTTTCACTTTACTCAACACCTTGACCGCTGCCTTGACTACTTCAGGGTGAAATTGACTGCCGCTGAAAGTCTGAAGCTCGGCCAGGGCTTCGGGAATCTCTTTTTTCGCTTTATATATACGGTTGGTGGTCATTGCATCAAAGGCATCACCCACTGTCATTATTCGGGATAGCAGAGGGATCTCATCACCCTTAATACCATTGGGATACCCCTTACCGTCATACCTTTCGTGATGATGGAGGATAACCACCGCTAATTCCTGATACATCTCGATATTTGATAGCATCTCATAACCGGCAAAGGCGTGGAGTTTGATCAGGTCATAATCAAGACTGGTCAATTGGCCGGGTTTGAGCAGGACAGAATCCGGTGTTGCAACCTTACCGACATCATGCAGGATAGCGGCCTTATAGAGTTTTCTTACCTGGTTTTCATCAATACCAATTTCTTTGGCAATCAGTTCGCAATACTCGGCAACACGCTTGGTATGACCGGCGGTATAGGTATCCCTTTGCTCGATCATGTCAACAAAAGAGAAAATCGTCTCCTCATAGTTGGCTGTGCGTTGTGCAGTGAGTTTTGCCACCTCCCCTCTTTGTCTGAACGAATCTATTGCAAAACCGATATCACCGGCCAGTTCACTCAGCATCTCTTTTTCTTCAGGTTCAAACCCCTCCTTTCGCCAGGTGTATATGGTCAAAACTCCAAGGGGAGATGCTGTATAATTAGCACGCAGTGGTAGGCTGATGACAGAATGAAACCCTTTTATTTCATTCAGGTCACACCATGGAGTTGGATCCTGTTCCTCGGGTGCACTTTGCCGGATAACGCTTTGGTTTTCCCTGATACATTGAGCAGCAGTGTTTTGATAAAAAGTATCATCGGTATCGTATACTTTATACGGTGGAGAAATAAGAGAAGAAACAGTGGTATTTGAGGTATGGACTGTTTGAATTTCATCTTTTTCCAACAAGCCGATCCAACTGGTACCATAGTGGCCATGTTGTGCAAATCTGGTACATGCTCTTTCTAAAAGACTGCTGATATCGGGCGCTGTAATCAGTAATTTGTTGATGTGGGCAACCGTATCCAGAATTTCCCGAAGGTACTTTTCCTGATCAAGGAGTGTTCCGATCTTGTCTGTGCGTTGAGCCACCATGGTCTCAAGGGTCCTGTTGAAATGTTCTACCTTCTTTTTTTCGCGTTTCACCTTCTCGGTCAACAATCCCACCGGTATCATGATAAAAAAGAAAAATCCGATCCTCAGTACCAGGTCAGTCCATTCGATTTGAGTAAGCATGGGGTAAATACTGATGGCGTAACAGAGGGTCGAAGCAACAGCCACCAGCAGGCCGAAACTGCGGCCGAAATAGATGGTATGCAGACAGATAAGCAGGTAATAACCAAGAAAGAAGCTATTCTCAAAGTTTTTTTCAGCATGAACCAGATTTGACAGAAAGATCATATCTAGAACAAGGGAGGCCAGATATACCTTCTTTAACAAGTCTGGTCTGAAAAAAATAACCAGATAACACAAGACACTGTAAATAGAAAAAAAGACAAGGGCTTTGGCCAGGGTAGTTTTTTCGCCAGGGGAAAGTGGGACAATTAGAAGCCAGAGAATGCCGCCGATAAGGCTGAACACTCGAAGCAGAAGAAAGGTGAGGTCAACTTCACTGGTTGCAGCAACGACTTCCCTCCCCTGCTTTTTCATTGAAAACATAGTGAACTGAGTTGGATGTTTGGTTACGAATTCTCCTGCTACAATACTGAAGGGCCAATAAAATCAGTGCTGGTGAATAACCTTATTCAATGACTATCCACACAGAAATAACAACTTGACTTCACAAGGGAAAATCACATTTTCGGGTGTGACATTTTCGCAAAATTACGGTAAATAGAAACCATGTAACTCACCAGAATTACTTGATTAACTATTTTCCAGAGTCGCAAAAACGATGCGAAAAGCACGCTTTCAGCAGTTCCCCCTGGTAGAGGCCGCAACTGATCACCTCAAGGCGAAAGAGTTGGCAAAGATCAGTGAAATTCTTGATAATAACAATAGCATATACGATCTGGTGTTACAAGATCTCAATGGCCCTGATGATAATGAAGTCGGAGCCAGAGGTATGTGTTGTCGTTCTTTTTATTTCCCCGGAAATTGGTCACATTAAAATACGGCAGGTAGCGTCATTTTTCCTGATTAATTTACCTGTGCCAATGGGGCAGCAATAGATGCTGAGTTGGGGCTCTGCCCCAAACCCCGAGGT
>JAJRQL010000030.1 GCA_024280265.1 Deltaproteobacteria bacterium | reverse complement strand
TAATGCTGTTGACTCCCTGGAGAAAAGAAAATCAGGTTACAGTTGGCCGTGTCCGCCTTGGCCTGCAAATGATTTTAAGCAATGTTCGGATTCGGGACTGGTGGAACCCAAAGTATCGAATATTCCGACCTCCAATTGAGGATAATCCTCCACCAGACGATGAATATATGATAAAAAGCCATAGTGGCTTTATGTCAAAGAACAATTTAACCGAAAGTCATCCGCTTCCATCATGATGATGGATTGGTGCGTGAAACTCTAAACTTCAGTTTATGGAGTAAGACACTGATAATCAGAAAAACCTCCATGCAGCCCTCTTAACATGCCGCAAAAAGCACCCGTTTACGACGAAAGTAAAGTAAAGACTCTCAGCTCCCTTGAACATATCCGAAAACGACCAGGTATGTATATCGGCCGCCTTGGATCTGGGACACATCCTGATGATGGCATTTATATTCTTCTCAAGGAAGTAATCGATAATGCCGTTGATGAATTCATTATGGGAGCCGGAAAAAGGGTCGATATAAAAATTTCAGAAGAAGGACTTGTACGAGTTCGGGATTACGGACGTGGAATCCCCCTTGGAAAAATTGTAGACTGTGTTTCACGGATAAACACAGGCGCTAAATACTCAACCGATGTCTTTCAATTTTCAGTTGGCCTTAATGGTGTCGGGACAAAGGCTGTCAATGCGATGTCGGAGTATTTTCAAGTTACAGCTTTTCGTGATGGCAAATTTGCCTCTGCGGTTTTTTCAGGCGGTAAACTTGAAAAGGAGACAAAAGGTACAACCAAAGAGGTGAACGGAACACTCATTGAATTCTTACCAGATTCCGAACTTTTTGCTGATTTCAAGTTTGATCTTGAATATGTGGACAAGCGACTCTGGAGATACGCCTATCTCAACGCCGGTCTCAAACTGTATCTTGATAAAACATGCTATCATTCAAAAAACGGTCTACTTGACTTACTGGACAAAGAGCTTGGAGGGCAGGGGATCTACGACCCTATTTACTACCTGGATTCGACCTTGGAATTGGCCTTTTCACATAGTGAAGGATATAGCGACACCTACTACAGTTTCGTAAATGGAACCTACACCAGTGAGGGAGGAACCCATCTGTCCGCATTTCGTGAAGGTATCCTGAAGGGTGTTAATGAGTTTTCCAATAAGAAGTTTACTGGTAACGATGTTCGTGATGGCATTGTAGGCACCCTTGCAGTGAAAATTGTTGAACCGGTCTTTGAATCTCAGACCAAAAACAAACTTGGTAACACTGACATCCGGGCCTGGATTGTCAACAAAGTCAAAGATTGTGTTTCGAGTGCCCTGTATAAAGATTCTGATCTTGCCGATAGACTTCTTGAAAAGGTCCAGCGAAACCAGAAGGTACGTAAAGAGCTGCAAAGTGTTCGCAAAGAGGCAAAGGCAAAGGCCAGAAAGGTTGCTCTTAAAATTCCCCAGCTGAAAGACTGCAAACATCACCCCAGCCGCAACAAACCATCCCCGGCAGGTAGGGAGAATATGATCTTTATCACAGAGGGTCAATCGGCTGCCGGTTCCATCGTTTCCTCCCGTGATCCATTGACCCAGGCTGTTTTTTCCTTAAAAGGAAAACCAATGAATGTCCTTGGCCAGAAACTTGCTCTTCTTTATAAAAATGAAGAGATGTACTCGCTCATGCGGGCCCTGAATATTGAAGAATCAATCACAGAACTCCGTTATGATAAGGTTATTTTGGCTACTGATGCTGATGTTGATGGCCTTCATATCAGAAACTTGCTGCTCACCTTTTTTCTTCACTATTTTGAACCGTTGGTAAAACTGGGTCATGTGTATATCCTGGAAACCCCCATTTTTCGAGTACGTAACAAAAAAGAGACCCACTATTGCTACAGCGAAAAAGAAAAAGATCATATAACCAGGAAGCTTCAAGGAAAAGGCAAGGTTAAAAAGAACGTGGAAACCACAAGATTTAAAGGGCTTGGCGAGATATCACCCAAAGAGTTTAAACAGTTTATTGGTCCTGAAATAATACTGAAACAGATTGATATGGGGTCTGTAAGTGAGATGACAGATGTTTTGTCATTTTATATGGGGAAAAATACTCCAGAAAGAAAAGCCTATATTATGGAAAATCTCCTCTAGAACTATAAAATTTTACGGTAACATTCATCAAGTGGACTCACAGCACGGTAAGTTACGACAGTTTTTCGAATATAATTTTCTTGAATACACCTCCTATGTCATAAAAGAGCGTGCCATTCCTGACATCAACGATGGCTTGAAACCGGTACAACGCCGTATTTTGCAGACTCTGCACAATATGGATGACGGACGTTTTCATAAAGTTGCCAACGTAGTGGGTGCCACTATGAAACTGCATCCACATGGTGATCAGTCCATATTTGCAGCACTGGTAAATCTGGCAAACAAGGGCTACCTTATTGATCGCCAGGGAAACTACGGTAATATCTTCACTGGTGATTCTGCTTCTGCACCACGCTATATCGAGTGTCGCCTGTCACCCCTTGCCCGTGAGATCATGTTTAATAAGGATCTCACGGAATTCATTGATTCCTACGATGGCCGAATGCAGGAACCTGTGAGCCTGCCATGCAAAATCCCGCTATTACTTCTTCAGGGAGCAGACGGTATTGCTGTTGGAATGGCGACAAAAATAATGCCCCATAATTTTTGCGAACTCCTTGAAGCCCAGAAAAAGATTTTACGGCAGGAAGAGTTTTGCCTGTTCCCGGATTTTCCACAAGGAGGGATGCTCGATGTATCTCTATACAGCAACGGAAATGGAAAAATCCGCTGTCGTGCCAGGATGGAGGCCATCAACGAAAAAACTATTATTATCACGGAAATTCCCTATACCACTACCACCCAGTCACTCATTGATTCTGTTGAAAAAGCATCAAAGGCAGGGAAGATTAAAATTGTTTCTATCAACGACTATACTGCTGAAAACGTTGAAATTGAAATTAAACTTGCCCGGGGGATATACGCCAAAGACACCATTAAGGCACTATATGCCTTTACAGACTGCGAAGTACCCATCAGCCCAAATCTAACCCTGGTTCAAAATGGAGTGCCAAGGACCTCTACAGTGGAAGAGGTCATACGGTATAACACTGAAAAACTTGTTGCTGATCTCACCCGTGAGCTGGAAATAGACAAGGGACGTCTTGAGAATAAACTCCATGCACGCCTGCTGGAACAGATCTTTATTGAAGAACGTATTTACAAAACGATAGAGGAGAAGACCAGTTACAAGGCGGTTATTAAAGGTGTTGATGAGGCACTTGAAGAATTTACACAAGAACTTAAACGACCTGTAACAACTGAAGATATAGAGAAGTTACTGGAAATAAGAATAAAACGCATCTCTCGTTATGATATCAACAAACAGAAGAGAGAAATAAAAGCTATCCGTTCTGAAATCAATGCTATAAGTAAGCACCTTAAAGATATGATAGGATTTACTACTGATTATATCGATGGACTGTTGAAAAAATATGGCAAAGACTATCCACGACTGACAGAATTGACAGAATTCACTGAAGTCAGTGTTCGTAAGGTTGCCCTGTCAAATCTTACTGTCTGTTACGACAGGGAGGAAGGTTTTTTAGGGCACCAGATCAAAATAAGTAATGGGGACAGTGAATTCTCCATTCCATGTTCTGAATATGACCGCCTGCTGTTGATCTATGAGACCGGAAAATACAAAGTCGTGCAGGTGGCAGAAAAACTCTTTGTGGGCCATGATATCCTCTGGATTGGTAAACTGAAAAAAGAGATGATATTCAATATTGTATACAGGGAAGGGCGGGAAAACCTGTGTTATGTGAAACGATTCGCTACCCCTAAATTTATCCTTGATAAAGAATACAAACTCTGTGAGGAACACAAAAAATCAAAAATCCTCCTCCTCTCTCTGGGTGAGGAAAAAAGTGCCAGGGCAAGTCTCGTGCCTTCTCCGCGCGCCAAAACCAATGTGGTTGAGATATTCTTTGATGATTACCTGGTAAAAGGGCCTGCTGCAAAGGGAAAACGCGTCTCCACAAGAATTGTTCGACGTGTGGTTGATGCAACCGGGAAGAAGCCGAAAGGAAAAAAAGTCAACCTGCCTCTTCCGGGAATGGATGATATCCGCAATTCTAAAACTACTGCGAAAAAATAACTTTTCCCTAAGCTTCTTTTTTGTTTGAATGAAGGTAAATTTTTATGCCTTTTTTTTGAACACTCTGCTGGCGCTACGTTTTGTTAGTATTCAAAATTGACGGCGTCGTAAAAACTCTTCACCTCCTACGTTGTTTCACATTTTTAATCATTACGACGTACTATTTTATAAGTACACCGAAACAATTAAAAATGTTTGCGCCTCGGATCTGAAGTTTTTCGAAGTCTACGTGTATCTACTTAGCCATCTACAGTTTAAGGTTTTTACGAGCTTGTCAAAATTGCAGTTCTGCTGCATCACCATCAAATAGGGAATGCTCCTGAATACTTAAATAATCAGCCGGGTTCACCACTTAAGGAATGATGGCCGGCCCGAACTATTTTCGCAAGAAGCGTTTCTCCAGGAGTATATTTACGCATACCATCGGCAATATGAACCAGGTGATTGGTGGTAGCTCTCGTAACCAGCGCAGTCCCTTCAACCTTTTCAACCATCACTGACAGTACTTTCCCAACATAATTACGATTATGCTCCAGACAAATCTCATTCTGCCTCGTTTGGAAGCGGAGCAATCGTTCAGCCTTCACTGATTCATCAACCTTACCTTCAAGTTCAGCAGATCTTGTCCCTGGACGATCAGAATATTTAAAAGAGTAGGAACCATGAAACCTGACATCTTCAAGCAAAGACATGGTGTCCTCAAAATCCTGCTCAGTTTCTCCTGGAAAACCGATTATCATATCTGTGGTGATTGCAATATCTGGAGAATAGGATCGAAGGGCTGAAACTTTATCAAGATAGAGTTCCCGAGTATATTTGCGGTTCATAAGGGTCAGAATTCTGTCAGATCCTGATTGAACAGGGAGATGAAATTGCGGGCATAGATTCTCCACATCGGCAAAACACCTCATCAACTCATCTGAGAGATCTTTCGGGTTGGAACTTGTAAAACGGAGACGATCAAGCCCTGGTATTGCGGCAACTTCACGTAGCAAATCACTAAAGCTGTAATCAGGCTTTGAAGAGCTCACCGTATTGGTTTTACCATAAGAATTCACATTCTGTCCAAGGAGTGTAATTTCCCGTACGCCAGCACCAACCAGTACATTAGCTTCTTCCAGTATGTGGGTGACCTTACGAGACATTTCCCGCCCTCTCGTATAGGGGACAACGCAATAGGTGCAGTAGTTGTTGCACCCCTGCATGATGGTAAGAAACTTCTTAAACGCTGCAGGACGTCGCTCACTGGACCCATCAACCATGGCAGGGATAAACGCCGGTATATCGTAGCGATCATCAAGGCTAGTTGCCACAGAGTCCTTGTCGCAATGTTCCAAAAGCTCTGCAAGCTGATATATATTCTGGGTTCCAACCACAAGATCAACGTGGGGCATGCGTTCAATAATCTGTCGACCTTCCTGTTGGGCCACGCATCCTGCAACACAAATCTTCAAATTCGGCTTTTTCTTTTTCTGTTTTCGAATAACACCAAGTAGGCTCATCACTTTCTGTTCAGCTTTTGCACGAATAGAACAGGTGTTAAGGATTATCAAATCAGAATCGTCAGAGTCTGAAGTTTCAATGTAACCATGTTCGGACAAGAGCTGAGCCATAATCTCAGAGTCTCGCTCATTCATCTGGCAACCGAAAGTCTTAATATAAAAAGATCTGGAATGCATATTGGCTTACTCTTCACCTTTGCCATGCGGCAGGTTTTGAGGTTTTATAGTGTTCGAGATATCAGCAAGAAGCGAAAACAGAAGGCTCGCCTGCCCGGAAGAGTACCGAATACAAACGGTTCCCCTGTGATTCGGAATCGTGGAAAGCTGGCAAATCCCACCGTAGGCCTCAAGGATAAATTTCAAATAATGGTATCTATGTCGGTCTATTCTCAGATACAAGGGATTAAGATTCATTCTATCAAGACTCTTTTAAGAAGGAAGCTAAACAGACAGTGAGGAGTCAACCTCGCCCATCTGATGTTCTCTTTTTGCAAGCAAGGGAACAACAACTTCCCTGATGTATTCATCTGTCTGGGCAGCTGCTCTTCCGGTGAATTGGCTATAGTCTCCAACCAGGTTATTAAGTTCCGTGAGTGAGAAGGGGATTCTGTCGTCATCGGCAAGTCTGTCCAGGAGGTCGTTGTCCAAGCCTTCTTCTTTGACGACCCTTCCAGCTGCAAGCGAATGTTCCTTGATAACCTCATGCATCTCCTGACGACTCTCACCTTTTTCGACTGCTTCCATAAGGATCTTCTCAGTTGACATGAAAGGGAGCTCCATGCGTAAGTGCCTTTCAATCTGCTTCGGAAACACAACCATTTGATTGGTAATATTAATGTATAGCTTGAGGATTGCATCCGTAAGAAGAAAGGCCTGCGGAATATCCATCCTCCTGATGGCAGAGTCATCAAGCGTTCTCTCGAACCATTGGTTTGCATAGGTTGCGGAAAAATTGACCGGAAGGCCCATGAGTTTCCTGGCTAAGCCGGTCATTCTTTCTGAGCGCATCGGGTTACGTTTGTATGCCATAGCAGAGGATCCGGTCTGATTCTTGGCAAAGGGTTCTTCCTGAACCTTCAAGTTGGAGAGAAGCCGCATATCCACGGCAAACTTATGTGCAGATGCCCCAAGCCCGGCTAATGTTTCAGCAAGTTTCATGTCAAGTTTTCGCGGGTACGTTTGACCTGTAACTGCAAATACAGAGTCAAAACCAAGTTTTTTCGAAACCAGCTCATCCAGTGCCCGCACTTTCTCGTTGTCACCATGAAAAAGCTCCAGAAAGGTGGCCTGGGTGCCAACTGTTCCCTTCGCTCCACGAGCCTTTATCTGATCATACAGGGAGTCAATATATTCAAGATCCATTACAAGATCCTGAATATATAAGGCATTTCTTTTCCCAACAGTCGTTGGCTGGGCTGGCTGGTAATGGGTAAAGCCAAGGGTAGGGAGGTCTTTATGTTCGAGGCAGAATTTTGCCAGATTAGAGACAACTTTCAAGACCGCCTTTCTCACAAAATCAAGTGCCTGTTTCTGAACAATCAAATCAGAGTTACACACAACAAATTGCGAGGTAGCCCCCAAATGAATTATCCCTTCAGCTTTAGGGCACTTTGTTCCGAATTCATATACATGAGCCATCACATCATGCCGAATTTCCTTTTCTTTAGAAGCTGCAAGGTCAAAATCGATATTATCAATATTTGCCCGCATCTCATCGATCATTTCCATTGTAACAAGATCAGTCAGTCCAAGTTCGTATTGAGATTCAGCCAAGGCCAACCAGCATTTTCGCCAATTGGTAAATTTGGTCTCTTCAGAGAAGAGCTTCTGCATCTGGGGACTGGTATAACGACTTACCAATGGTTCCTGGTATATATTCCTATTCATTTATTTCTCCAGATAAAATTGATGGTTTCATATGGGTATTTTCCTTTTTTTTACCATTAAATTGCAGAAAATTAAACCAGACACAGTGCATAAATCACAAGGAAATCGTCCTGACATTTAATTATGTACTAACAGGGTGTATACAAGGATTATTAATGCTATACATGAGATGCATCTTTAAAGGAGCGACATAATTTTCCAGCCTCGTTGATTTGCAATTTCTTTCAGTTTATGATCGGGGTCAACGGCAACGGGAGATGCGACAGTTTCGAGCAATGGCAGGTCATTTATGGAGTCACTGTAAAACACACTGTTTTCCAAGGTTAATCTGTTGCTCAGCAACCAATCTTGAAGGCGCTCAACTTTTCCTTCCTGATAGCAGGGGATACCATCTATCTTATTAACAAAACGTCCATTTTCAACTTGGACTTCTGTTGCTATCAAGTTGTCGATTCCGAAAAGCTCAGCAATGGGCTTGGTAACAAAGCTGTTAGTTGCGGTAATAATCACTAGAATATCACCTTTGCGACGATGTTTTTCAACCAGTAGTTTCGCCTTTTTACCAACCATTGGACGAATAACCGACTCCATGAACTCCGCGTGTAACACCTGCAGTTCAGCCATACTGTGTTGACTGAGAGGCGTAAAACTGAAAGCAGAATATTCAACAATATCCAGACAACCAGCCTTATATTTTTCATAAAAAGCATCATTAGCGGCAGTATAGGAAGGGCCGTCTACAAGGCCCTTTTTTACAAGAAAATTCCCCCACTCATGATCACTGTCACCACCTAGCAAAGTATTGTCTAAATCAAAAAGCACCAACGCCATATCGTGTCCTTTAAAGAGTTGTTCACGCCCCTACATGTTTTTATTTCTTTTGCCATTAAGCCATTGCGCAGAGCAGGAAACCAAAAGTACCGAAGAAAAATAATACGTTGTTTAATCCTGAAGACTCTTAACAAGCACAGCTTGAAAATTAAACAAATTTAGAAGAAAAGATTACACTTCTGAACGGACACACTAATTACCTAGTCGATCCAGAAAACCTGCAAACAGCAAACGTCGCATAATGTATATTATGTATAGTTTTGTTATCGCCTGTTGTGTCAGTAAGTTATGTCTTAGTAGCCTATGCCAACAACTCTCACCTGCCAGCTTCGCTTGCCACGAAAAAAATTAATGCTCGGGGTATACAATATCTCTCTGTGCAGGTTGTTTCGACATTTATCAAAATCATGTCCAAATCCAAAGGCCACCCCCTGGACACGGCTCTGTTTTTGTGTAATAACAAAACGCAAATGATCTTTATCCTTTCCTACTTGCGATAATTCCGAAAAGCTTGATTGCCTGTCACAAAAAATTGGCTGAGGATTCCCTTGTCCGAAAGGTTCCATCATGTGTAGTTGTCTCAAAATTATCCCTTTAAACAGCTCCCCAACTTCTACCTCAATATCAAATTCGCCTTCAGTGCTTTTCTTTGTTTGCACCTCCTGGCTTTTCACTGCAGTCTCAAATAATAGCTTGAACATATTGACATTATTAGACTTAATGCTCATTCCGCCAGCCATCGGGTGCCCCCCAAATCCGAGCAAAACATCCCTGCAATCATGGAGAACTTTATACAAATCTACTCCTGGAACAGATCTTGCCGACCCTTTAAGCAAACCATCACCAACATCACACAAAACCACACTTGGTTTAAGGTAGCTCTCAACAAGTTTCGAGGCAACAATACCCGCAACCCCCACATGATAGTTTCCTGCCACGACAACCGTTGTTAAAACGTCTCTTTTCTCAGTGGCCTTGACCTCATGCTCTGCATTAGCATAATTGTCTAATGTTATGAATCTTCGTTTTTCATTGTCTACCAGAAGACTATTTGCAAGTATATTAGCGTCTTTCTTGGAACTGGCCAGGAAGAGCTCCACTGCTTTCCCTGCATTGCCAAGGCGGCCGGCTGCATTGATTTTTGGTGCAAGCTGGAATGATATGTCTTCAGATCTAATAAGGCCTGTGTCGAGGTTTGCCTTTCGGCACAGTGCGGTCAGTCCCTGGTTGCCGCCATCAGCAATCACCTCAAGCCCAGCTTTGACCAGAATCCTGTTCACTTTGCCGAGTTGCACCATGTCGGCCACGGTTCCAACAGCCACCAGGTCAAGTAAAGCTTTTAGGTTTGGGATTTCTTGGTCCGTAAAATAATCTCTTTCCAGCAGTCCAGCTCTGACTCCCATCGTCAGGTAAAAAGCAACTCCGACCCCTGCTAGATCCTTATCCGGGAAGGGACAGTCGTTTTGATTAGGATTAATAACCGCATGGGCGTGAACCCTTGAATCCGGAGGGGTGTGGTGATCGGTTACAACAACGGTATAGCCGATACTTCTTGCGTAGTCCACTGCCTGGTGTGCTGAAATTCCATTGTCAACTGTTATCAAGACGGTTTCTTTTGGATTGAGACCTTCGGTGATTCGGGCAAGGCTATCTTTTTGCAGGCCATATCCATCAGACAACCGATTTGGGATATGGTACGTTACCTCTTTGTTCAACAGTGAGAAGAATTTCACAAGCAGTGCGGTAGCCGTAGTCCCGTCTACATCGTAGTCACCCCATATGAGGAAGTTTTTTCCCACTACCAGGGATTCGCAGATCAGACCCACCGCAATGTCCATATCTTTTAGCAGGAACGGTACGGGAAGTTCACTGAGCTTCGGCGACAAGAACCTGCAAAGATCAACAGGGTCGGAAATACCCCTATTTAAAAGTATTTGCTCAACAATAGGATGAAGGTTTGACCCGTCTGGGAGTTTTATTTTAGACATAAGAAAACTGTTCAGGCCTGTCCCCCTAGTTACTGGACAAGAAACGCTCAACATCACGCCTCACCCTATCCTGCTCTGAAGTATCAACCCACTGGATATTATCTAATCTCCTAAACCACGTATACTGCCTTTTGGCGTATCTCCTGGTATCTCGAACAAGATTTTCTAACATCACATCCCAACTCCACTCCCCAAGCACATGCTTCACCATGTGACTATAACCAATAGATCGCATTGATTTTAAGTGTGCGCCATATCCCCTGTTCAGCAGGTCGCGCACCTCCCCTTCAAAACCGGATTCAAGCATGACCCTCGACCTTTTCTCTATTCTGGCATAGAGCCTGGAACGATCTGTGGTCAGCCCTATCACCTGTACCTTGCTAAAGCGAGAGTCTTTTTTTCTTTCTCTGTCCTTATTTATATGCCACGACCAGGGTTTGCCGGTACCCCTGTATATCTCGAGCGCCCGGACCAACCTGTGACTGTCGTTTTCGTGAATCCTTTTAGCGCTAATTTGGTCACATCTAAGCAGTTCTTCGTGCATCAGATTACGTCCACCTGCTTTGATTCGCAACATGAGATCAGCTCTTATTTCAGGGAATGCTGGCAATTCTTCAGAGAGCCCTTCCAGTAATGCTTTGAGGTAAAGTCCGGTTCCACCTGTCAGAAGTATTCTTTTTCCGGTGGTTTTTATTTGCACCATTGCCTCAATGGCATCATTCTCGAAACTTACCGCATCATAACTGGCATCGGGATCTACAATACTAATGAGATGATGTTTAACACCATTCATTTCCTCTGTGCTGATTTTGGCGGTACCGATATCCATATAGCGGTACACTTGCATGGAATCAACACTGATAATTTCGAAACCAAACTCTCTGGCAAGACTAATGGATAGGGCTGTCTTGCCAATGGCTGTTGGCCCGATAAGCACCACAATCGGCTCGTGGCAGGGAAAAAAGCCAGTACCTTTCACGGCAGTTGCCTGAAGCTGAAACAGGGCGCCAGCTGTTCCAGACGTTTCTCCCCTATTCCATTTACCAAGAGCAAGTCTTGCTTTGAGGCAAATCCGCCGATTTTAACCCTTGTTGCAAGAATATTTCCAGCAAGAACAGGCCCTATTCCATCGATTGTCATCAGCAGCTCTGCGTCACAGTAATTAATGAGGATTGGAGCAAAGAAGAACGGACTGAAGCTATGCTCTGTCAGGGATGAAAGGGCCCCTGGAGCATCAAGGGTTAAAATGTTACCCCCTTCAGTTCCAGGTGTGGCGTGTTTAGTTGAAATTATGAGGTTTTTCCTGATGGGCAGCTCTCCAAAAGATATTCCCGCGGAGGAGTATAGCAGCCAAAGAAAAAAGAGGAGGCAGCTAAAAAGAACAAAACTGTTCCTCGCTACTTCCTCTTTAAACATATGGGATGATTCAGTTTTTTTTGGTGTGACGCTGTTCATCTCGCATCAGCTTATACGTTATCGAATCAACCAGGGCCTGCCATGACGCCTCTATAATATTTACAGATACGCCAACCGTTCCCCACTGTTCATGTTTATCTTTCGATTCGATCAATACCCGGACTTTGGCTCCAGTCCCCTGCTGCCCGGACAAAACACGAACTTTATAGTCAACAAGCTCAACTTCATCCAATGCTGGATAAAAACGAATGAGAGCCTTACGCATGGCGCGATCAAGTGCATTAACCGTACCATCACCCATGGCAGCAGTATGAACTTCCTGACCACCAACCTCAATCCTGATAGTAGCCTCAGTTTCAGGAGGCTGATCCATCTGCCTCTTTGTGTTAATGGCCCTGAAACCTTTTAAGGTGAAATAATTGGCCGTCGCGCCAAGGGCACGCCTCATGAGTAATTCGAAGGATGCCTCTGCCCCCTCATATTGAAAGCCTTGATTCTCAAGGATTTTCAGCTCAGATACAATGGATGCAGCAATGGGACTGCTAGGATCTAGCTCAATCCCGAATTTTTCAGCTTTATGGAGAACATTTGATTTGCCAGCCTGATCAGAAATCAAAATCCTTCTGATATTACCAACTTTCTCAGGCTCGATGTGTTCATAAGTCAAGGGGTTCCGTTTTACAGCAGAAACATGAATGCCACCTTTATGGGCAAACGCAGAACGCCCTACATATGGCTGATATTTATCATGTGGCAAGTTGGCAAGTTCATCCACCAACATGGCAGTATCATACAGCTTGTCGATGTTCCTGGTGGCCTCACAATCGTAGCCCATTTTTATCCCTAGAGCGGGAATGATTGAGGTTAGATTTCCGTTGCCACACCGTTCGCCATAACCATTCATGGTTCCCTGTACCTGTATCACCCCAAGACTCAAGGCAAGCAGCGAGTTGGCCACAGCGGTTTCGGAGTCATTATGGGCATGAATACCTAATTTGACATCGGAACCACGTTCGGCAAGAAAACTCTGTACCCTTTCAACGATGGGTTGAACTTCGTGTGGTAGCATACCACCATTAGTATCGCAGAGAATGATACATTCTGCCCCACCTTTAATAGCCTTGTCCAGGGTGGCAAGAGCATAGTCAGGGTTCTTTTTAAATCCATCAAAAAAGTGTTCGGCGTCATAAAAAAGACTTTCAACATGGGGCTTTAAATAGGCCAGCGACTCCTCAATAATCACCAGATTATCTTCAAGTTCAATACGTAAGGCATCGTGGACATGAATATCCCATGATTTGCCAAATATTGTTATGACAGGTGTTTTTGCGTCAATTAACGCCTTGAGATTTTTATCTTCTTCACAGCTGTTCGAAAAAAGACGGGTGGCCCCAAAGGCAGCAAGTTTAGCATGTTTCAGCGTTTCATCCTGCATGCTCTTAAAAAAATCAACCGCCAGAGGGTTGGATCCTGGCCAGCCACCTTCAATGAAGTCAATTCCGAGCTCATCAAGTTTGTGACTTATCCGGATTTTATCTGACACTGAACGGTTGAAATTTTCTGCCTGAGTTCCATCTCTCAGGGTCGTATCGTATATCTGCACAGACTTGGTCATAGAGTTCACCGCTTATGTGATAGATTCCTCTTCGGGTACATTATCCTTATCAAGCTCAAAGGCATCATGAAGAGCACGTATAGCAAGCTCCGTATACTTTTCTTCTATAATACAGGAGACCTTGATCTCAGAGGTTGAAATCATGGAAATGTTAATTCCTTCATTGAACAGAACGCTGAACATGGTAGAGGCAATACCGGAATGGTTCCGCATCCCAACGCCAATGATAGATATCTTGGTTATGGAATCGGAGCCGTGAATCCCCCCGTTTGCACCAGTTTCTTTCGTAATAGAGTCAAGCAACTGCATGGTTCTCTGGTAATCACTGCGCAAGACCGTGAACGTCATGTCAGTTAGTCCGTTACCGGTATCCTGATTCTGAATAATCATATCAACAATTATGTCAGCATCAGAGATGGGAGTGAAAATTTTAGCAGCAATACCCGGCTGATCAGGAACACCTGAGATAGTTATGCGCGCTTCATTTCTATTATAGGTAACCCCTGAAACTATCCGTCCTTCCATTTCCTCCTCCTCCTCAACAACCCATGTCCCCTCAGTATCTGTGAAGGTGGAACGGACATGGATCGGTACTTTATACTGTTTTGCAAAGGTAACTGATCGTATGTCGAGAACTTTCGCTCCAAGACTGGCTAGCTCAAGCATCTCGTCATAGGATATTCTATCAATTTTTCTAGCCTTGTTACAGATATTAGGGTCTGTAGTATACACCCCCTCAACATCGGTGAAAATCTCACATGCATCTGCCTGAAGTACTGCAGCAAGGGCAACAGCAGTGGTGTCTGATCCGCCTCTTCCAAGAGTGGTGATATTCCCGTCGCTGTCAACTCCCTGAAAACCTGCAACAACTACAACTTTCCCCTTTCCGAGATCAGACGTTATTCTTTCCGTATCAATACATTCTATACGGGCTTTAGTATGGGAGTTGTCTGTTAAAATTTTTACCTGATCTCCGAGATACGAGATACAATCATCTCCATATGCTTTAACCGCCATTGCAAATAAAGAAATAGTCACCTGTTCTCCAGATGAGAGAAGCACGTCCATTTCCCTGCGGTCAGGAATTTCCTGCATCTGCAATGCAAAATCAGTGAGGCGATTTGTTTCACCAGACATGGCCGAGAGTACAATCACCATCTGGTTACCCTCTTCTTTCTTCTTGAGTACCTGCTGTGCGACCTGTTTGATTTTTTCGGGATCTCCCACCGAGGTCCCTCCAAACTTCTGTACAATTAACCCCATCTACCCAAAGCTCCTCTCGACATATCTCACTCTATTGAAAAATTAACGGCAGACTGGTGAAAGTCTGCCGTTAATGGATCAGCCAAATGCAATCTATTCAATTTTCGAATAACTACAATTTAGTACCTGTCTGCAAAAATGCAACTTATTCTTACTTGGGAGTGACACAAGGTTATTAACTCTGGCTTTTCGTTATTTATACAGTTACATGGTTCACAAACTGTGAACTTGTGCTAAAGTGATGAATCGTCAATATAACTGATCTGACCATGTATCTATCAAGAAATGGCTTTTTTCTCCAAACTTTTCGCTGCTTTAAAAATTTTATCATCGGAATATCGGATATATACCTACGGCAAATTTTCTTCTGCGCCTCGATTTAGAAGAAAAAATCTCATTTCTGGACGGACACTGACTAGTCGAAAAACTTTTTAGAGTCGCTGGACTCTTTTTTGTACCCCCTTGATGGGTGTAAGTGGCTTGGTGCTATTTGTGACATCTTAATATTGTTTCTCTCATATATTTTCGGAGTCTCGTACCTCGCCTACCTGTTTTTTTTACAGTTTTTATGGAGTAAGACTCTAAAACAGTAAAACACCCTGCAGTGATACAGAACTTCACTTCCTACAACAACTTACCATGACCAGCAATACACCTTATAATGTCGTTCTTGTTGAACCCGAAATACCGCCAAACACCGGCTCCATCGCACGCTTGTGTGGCGCAACAAATACTACCCTTCACTTGGTGCGCCCCCTTGGTTTTTCAACCGATGACAAATATCTGAAGCGTGCGGGCCTTGATTACTGGAAGTATGTCGATATCCGTTACTGGGATTCCTTCGATGAATTCCTGCAAGTTCAGGACGAAACCAGACTTTATTTCCTCACCACCAAAACAGATAGAAGCTACCTTGAAGCACCCTTTAAATCAGGAGATTTCCTTATTTTCGGGAAAGAGACCAAAGGATTGCCGGAAAAACTTCTTAAACTTTATTCAGATCGCTGCTATACCCTCCCCATGCCTAACCCTAATATTAGAAGTTTGAATCTTGCTATGACAGCAGGTATTGTACTATATCACGCAATTGGCAGAGGGTAAACAGGAGGCACACAACAGTATTATATGAGAACCCAGTCACAGCCAACTGTACAACTGTTACGTCTCATATCCATTAGCGCAAGCAGGCCACCAAATACTATCTGGACAGGCACCATCTGAAAAAAAATGCTTTGCAGAGTTATGTTCCATGAAGTCTACAGGTGACGAAGAGCCTGGAATGTGGTAACAAGGTTTACAATAATAAGTCGAATACTATCTTATGACAAAACAACAAAGAATACCTGTTGATATCCCTCTGTAATCTCAAGTTATCTCTGGATGAATCTCCGTCGCACAGAGATTTTAGAAAATTGTTATTTAACAGATTCAGGATCGTTCAGGTATTATTATTTCCAAAAGGAGTCAAAAATGGCCGATCGTGTATATAATTTCAGCCCAGGTCCTGCAACATTACCGGTGGAAGTTCTTGAGCAAGCAGCAAAAGATGTGGTTAATTTTAAAGAGACAGGAATTGGACTCATAGAGATGAGTCACCGTTCTAAGGAGTTCATGGCAGTTGCAGAAAATACCGAGAAGTTGCTTCGGGAACTTATGGGAATACCGGCCAATTACAAAGTTCTCTTTCTTCAGGGAGGTGCTTCCAGCCAATTTTTCATGATCCCCATGAACCTTCTCGGAGATGGCAAAAAAGCCACCTATCTTAATACAGGAACCTGGTCAAAAAAAGCCATTAAGGAAGCCAGACTGTTTGGTGATATAGACGTTGCTTTTTCAAGTGAGGACCAGACATTCAACCGTGTCCCCACGCAAGACGAATACACTGTCGCGCCTGATTCTGAATATTTTTACTTTGTATCCAACAACACCATTTACGGTACTCAATTTCCAAAGTTTCCCGAAACTGACAGCATTCTGATATCAGATATGTCCTCTGATATTTTATCCAGAAAGATTGATGTCTCAAAATTTGGAATTATCTTTGCCGGTGCCCAGAAAAACATGGGCCCTTCAGGGGTAACCATTGTCATCATCAGGGATGACCTACTCGACAGAACTCCAGCAGGAACCCCCACCATGCTAACTTACAAAACCCATGCAGACAAAGGTTCAATGTTCAACACCCCACCCTGCTTTCCCATATATGCAGTCGGTGAGGTCCTTAAATGGCTCAAAAAACAAGGCGGGGTTGAGGCTATAGAGACCAGAAACGTTGAAAAAGCCACTCTACTCTATGACTTCATAGATTCCACAGATTACTACCGAGGACATGCCGAAAAATCATCCCGCTCGTTCATGAATATTCCCTTCAACCTCCCCAACTCAGACCTTGAAGCCAAATTTATCGCAGAAGCCGCAGAACTTGGCCTCAACGGCCTTAAGGGCCATCGTTCAATTGGTGGTTGTCGGGCATCTATATATAATGCATTTCCTCGTGAAGGTGTTGTGAAACTGGTGGAGTTTATGAAGAACTTCGAGTCAGCCAACCAAGGTTGAACCCTGAATCAGCAATGAACTACGACGGAGATATCATTCGTCCACCCAGTGAGGCGGACTCCATTGTTATCCAGGTAACTGTTGGCTGTTCCCACAATCGCTGTACGTTCTGTGGTGCATACAAAGATAAGTATTTCAGAATACGCACCGCTGCCGAAGTTACCGAAAATATAACTTTTGCTGGTAAATACTGCGGCAGGCAAAAACGGGTTTTTCTTGCTGATGGTGACGCTCTTATCTTGCCTCAAAAACGCCTTGTTAAACTCGTTAAGGATATAAAATCCCATCTCCCGCAGGTAAACCGTATCGCCCTGTATGGCAATGCCAAAGCAATACGCGCCAAATCCAAGGCTGAACTGAAGGAGTTACGGGAGCTTGGTTTGCACCGTATTTACATGGGGCTTGAAAGTGGTGATGATGCGGTCTTGGCTCAGGTCAAGAAAGGTGAAACAGCCGCTTCCATGATTCATGCTGCGCACCTGGTTAGAGATGTTGGTATCTTTCTGTCCGTCACCGTGTTAATAGGGCTTGCCGGAGTTCAGAAAAGCCTGCAGCATGCTGCTGAGACCGCCAGGGTGCTCAGTGAAATGCGACCGAATCAGATTGCCGCTCTCTGCCTGATGCCCTTGGCCAACACTGAAATTGGCAGTCGGTTTGAGACTGGTAAATTCCAACTTCTCAATCCAAACCAGATGCTTCTCGAACTTCGGGAATTAATACAGAATATAAACTGTAGTCCTGTGCAATTTATGGCTAATCATGCATCTAATTATCTTCCGTTAAGTGGTCGCCTGCCACGTGACCGTGAAGACATGCTTGACAGCATCACCCAGGCACTTCTGGGGAACCGCGCTCTGGTTCCTGAAGAATTCCGGTCCTTATAGGAAACCTGCATGAACCCTAAAACCGACCTGCGGAACCTGACTCAGGAAGACCTCGTTTGCTATGTTGAATCTCTCGGGCAGCCACCATTTCGCGCTCGGCAGATAATGTCCTGGCTCTACCGCCCCGGCATCGTCGAGTTCTCCCAGATGACTGATCTTGCTAAGAAGTTCAGGAGTATTCTTTCTGAAAATGCCTATATTTCCAGTTTCAAGGACCCTCTTATTCAGCGCTCAAAGGACGGTTGCGTCAAGTTTGGCTTTCTCCTAAGCGACGGTAAGCTCATCGAGTCAGTTCTTATCCCGGAACCAGACAGGAATACACTCTGTATATCATCTCAGGTTGGGTGTGCCATGGGCTGTTCTTTCTGCCTGACTGCCACCATAGGCTTCACCAGGAACCTGCTACCCTCTGAAATTGTCAACCAGGTTTGTGCTGTTGGTGACTACCTGCGTGAACAGCCGAAATCAAAACTGATTGGACCGGCCAGGGTAACCAATATTGTTTTTATGGGAATGGGTGAACCACTGAATAATCTTGAGAACCTCATCAAGTCGATTTCCATTTTGACTGAACAGCGTGGGCTTGATATGACCAACCGACGAATTACTGTATCCACCTGTGGTATCGCCAGCAAAATGAAAGAATTAGGCGAAAAAACAGATGTTAATCTGGCCATCTCACTTCACGCTGTTGACGATGATACTCGCAACAGTCTTATGCCTGTAAATACTCGTTATTCTCTTGCTGATCTTCTCCAGGCCTGTCGCGACTACCCCATGGCCAAAAGAAAACGGATCATGTTTGAATATGTTCTTCTGAAAGGAGTCAATGATTCTGACGAGAATGCCAGAGATCTTGCCCGGCTGTTAAAGGATATTCCCTGCAAAATTAATCTCCTTCCATACAACGAATCTCCAGGCCTACCTTTCAAGAGTCCATCTGAAAACCGAGTATATGTCTTTCAGAAAATTGTGCGGGATCTTGGGTATTCGGTATTTATTCGAACCAGTCGCGGCGAAGATATTTCAGCAGCCTGTGGACAGCTTGCCAAACAAAAACTGAGTGAGGAGCGAAATGCCTGAGCTTGAAACTTGTTCCGGTTATAAATATTTAATTGAGTCCGCCTATGAGCGTGAAACAATAAAAAGTATGGTACGGCCTGCAATCGCCCAAGTTGACACCTTCAAGAGATATCCCGAAACAGAGAAGTTGGAACTTCCTCGCAGTTGGCAGTTAAAGGAAGCACGCATAGTGCCACTTCTCCAGAACAGACGCTCCAAACGTACATTTGACCCCAAAGTAATAGATCTTGAAGATCTTGCCTTTATGCTTTGGGCCAGTCAGGGCATAACTGCAAAATCAGGATGTTACACATTCAGAACTGCTCCATCAGGAGGGGCTCTTTATCCTGTCGAAACCTATCTCAGCATTCACCGGGTGAAAGACGTCTCCCCCGGCTTATATCATTTTGATGTGGAAAATTTTTGTCTTGATATCTTAACAGAGCATGACGTCTCAGATAAAGTGACTGCGGCCTGTCTGGATCAAAAGTTTATGGCACAATCAGCTGTAACCGTCATCTGGTCAGCAGTTATCAGGCGTTGCATGAGTAAATATGGTAATCGAGGAATGCGCTATATCTTTCTTGATGCTGGGCATGTCTGTCAAAACCTGCTAATTGCAGCAGAAGCTACCGGAAATAGTGCCTGTCCTGTAGCAGCATTCTACGATGATGAGATCAACGAAATCCTGGGTATCAACTCAAACGATGAAACTGCAATCTATACTGCTGCAATTGGGAAAAAACTCAGTAAGTAAGCCTTTCCTATTCTACTCTTTAAGCTCTTTATACCTCTTCTCAGGGTTAATGTAGTACCTGTTGCTGCTACTATCCGCTTCTCTTGATTTGTTAAAAAAATAGTTCACATCAGAGGGTATCTCAGTGGGCGATTTTCCGGTAATAAGATAATAACCGACTGAAATCCCCCCGGCCACAAGCAACAACATACACCCTTTCTTGATATGAGTCCGCATGCTCGGACTCATAAAAGTTATCAGCGCAAGACAGACTGCAATAATACCAACAACGATCCATCCATAACCTTCGTTAATAACATTCATACTTGCGCCCATTCTCTTGAATTTATGTTATAATTCGTCCTCCCATTCCGAAAAAACAGATTTTGGAAGGAGATCAAAATTGATCTTCTTTGCTTCCTCTATTCCTGCGTGCAATGCTTCAGAATTTATCTGTTCAGTTCCCTTGGGTACCCTGGAGAGCAGTGCCTTTTCCAGCCCTTCAAGTGACACCTGACCACAGAGAAATCCAACTGCTCCTAGGGCAACCATGTTTGCCACCAATTCACGACCGATTTTTTCTTTGGCTATCTGGGTAAAAGGAATGGAAACCGATCGGCTTGTGGGGAGTTGTTTTACAAGGTCGCTATCAACCACTAGCAATCCATCAGATTTTATATCAGAAAAATAAGCATCGCAAGCAGCCTGGGTCATTGCAAGCAATAAATCAACCCGTAATGCCTTAGGATAGTCTATGGGAGAACCTGAAATAACCACCTCAGCCTTGCTCTTTCCACCACGGGCCTCCGGTCCATAACTCTGCGTTTGACACACGTGCTGATTGTCATATGCCCCAACCCCATCAGCCATGACGACGGCAGCGGTAATTATCCCCTGACCCCCGGATCCGCTGAAACGGATTTCATATCGTTCATCACTCTTCATAGCGTTTAACTCCGTTCTTTTCCTTGGCCTTGGTAATAATTTCAGCCTTGTTTTTTGCTTCTTCGACAATGCGTTGATATTCTTCCGTGGAAACAGGCTTTTCGACATCAGCAAGTACCCCGATGGTGATTTTCCCCTCAAGCTCATCAGCACTCATCTTTGTTGCTTTCTCTATGGTTACCGAGCGCTGCTTAAAGCCATTGATCATCTCAACAGCACCACCAAGCTTATTTCTTCTCCCATGTTGAACATGGCAGTTAGAAATAATTTCAATCACTGAAAACCCACGTTTTTCTATACCTTTCTTGAGCATTTCCTCCATGTGGGTGGCGTGGTAAACTGTACTTCTGGCAACAAATGCAGCCCCCGCGGTTGCGGCAAGCTCTGCGATATTGAAGGCATGCTCAACGTGACCATAAACAGATGTTGTTGATTTTGAACCATATGGGGTAGTTGGGGAATACTGCCCGCCGGTCATCCCATAGGTGGAGTTGTTAATAATGATAGCAGTGAGGTTTAAATTCCTCCTTGCTGCATGGATAAAATGATTTCCCCCAATGGCTGTGGAATCACCATCGCCCATCACTGTCATCACAGTGAGTTCTGGCCGGGCAAGTTTGATGCCTGTGGAAAAAGTGAGTGCACGGCCATGGGTTGTATGGATGGTGTTAAAATCCACATAAGTCGGCATGCGACCAGAACAGCCAATCCCGGAGGCTAAAACCACTTCGTCCTTATCCAACCCTAAGCTGTGTACTGCACGTAGCAGGGCACCCATAACGATTCCATTTCCACAACCCGGGCACCAGACATGGGGAAATTTTTTATCGTGTCGTAAGTATTCTTTACGTATGATTTCAGCACATTCAAGCATTGTATTCATATCTCCTTAATCTTGTATGTATATGTAAGATTATACTGTTGTCAGGTGTTTGAGGATCTCTTCCGGAGTAATCAGTTGTCCGTCAATTCGATTATGTTTTACTATGCGACATCCTGCCTGATTTACCCGCCCTATTTCACGACTCATTTGTCCCATATTCATTTCCGGGACAATGACAACTCTGCATTGGCGCAAATAGGTGTCCACGGCCTTCCGCGGGAAAGGAAACAGAGTGACAAGCTGCACAAGTCCTGCCTTTACTCCAAGTTTACGTGCATCACGAACAGCCCTGAGCGCAGATCTCGCAACTGACCCATAAGCGATAACACATACCTCAGCATCCTCCATAAGGTGAGTCTTGGTGATTTGAATATCCTGAAAACCCTTGCTGATTTTGGTATGGATTCTTCTTAAAAACTTATCTATTTCCTGGGAATCCTGGGTAGGAAATCCCTTCTCGTCATGGACAAGTCCTGTGACATGGTGCCTGTATCCATCTCCAAATGCAGCCATGTCGGGAACTCCACGATTGTTATCTGCATAAGGTTTATACCAATCCGATGGAACATCCGGTTTGACTCGGTCAAAAATTCTAATCTGATCCTGATCCGGCAGGGTAACAGACTCTCTGGTATGTGCCACAACCTCATCCGAAAGAATAATGACCGGAATACGATATTTTTCAGATAAATTAAAAGCTTTGATGGTGACGGAAAAACAATCAGCAACAGAGGAAACCGCAAGAACAATAATGGGGTGATCGCCATGGGTTCCCCATCGCGTCATCTGCACATCACCCTGAGACGGACTAGTCGGAAGACCAGTGCTTGGCCCGCCTCGCATAACATTAACTATTACACAGGGTACCTCAGCAATGCACCCATAACCAAGATTTTCCTGGATAAGTGAAAACCCTGGACCACTGGTTGCTGTCATCGCCTTTACTCCGGCAAGAGAGGCTCCTATCACTGCGCCCATTGAAGCGATTTCATCTTCCATCTGGATGAATGTCCCTCCTACCTCAGGTAATTTCACAGAGAGAATTTCACTGATCTCAGAAGCTGGGGTGATTGGATACCCTGCAAAGAAGCGACATCCTGCCGCAAGAGCACCAGCAACTATGGCCTCATTTCCCTGGAGGAGGATTTTTTTTCGCTCACTTTCATTAATGCTTTCCATTTGTACGCCTCCGCCTGGGATGTCTTTCTTTTATTGTGATTGAAAAATCCGGACAATGGATTTCACAGAAACGACATCCACTGCAACGATCCATGTTTTCAATGGCAGGGAACCCAAGTTCGTCTGACTTGATTATTTTCTTGGGACAAAGAGCAGAACAGAGTCCACACGATTTGCACCATTTATTGAAAAAAATTACAGTATATAACTTTTTCTTTTTTGGTTTCGCAGCGGCAGGTTTTTTGCTTGTCCCGCCTGTTTTTAGAATACTTTCTTTAACCATATTGGTAACCAGTTTCTCAAATTGAGTTGTTAGTTGCTACAGCAGAACCTGTTAATTCCACTAAAGCAGTATGCCTGTTTTTGTTATATCGACACTGGAAATACTGTCAAGGATATTGTGTGATTTCTTGAGATTAGTGGTTTCTTACAATACGGTACCTTCCCACCAGATCACCGCCACCCTTATGTCAATCCACCAGTATTACTTGCCTTTATAATTATAATATGCTAAATATCACGTATTTGGATTTTTTAAATAAGGAATTTAAAAAAAATCGACCCTGTTTTTCCTGAAATTTTCAGGGAAATTTCCTCCGTGTCATTCTGTTACAATTTTGAATTAATCCGTGAAAGGAGTTGCTTTGAAAACAAAAATACTTGTTGCAAATCGTGGTGAAATAGCCATCAGACTCATCCGAGCCATACAGGAGCTGAACTATGAAGCAGTTGCTGTATACGAGTCACCCGACAAAGAATCTCGACACATTCGTATCGCCGACGAAGCTGTCTGGCTTGGAAACGGTCCCCGTTGTGATTATCTCAACATTGACAAAATCATAAATGCAGCTAAAAAATCTGGCGCTGTAGCCATCCACCCAGGCTATGGATTTCTTGCAGAGAACCCTGATTTTGTGAAAGCATGTGAGGATGAGGGGATCATTTTCATTGGACCTTCCTCAGAAGTTGTCTCCAATCTTGGAAATAAAGTAATCGCCAGACAGATTATGGCCGATGCCGATATTCCCATGGTGCCAGGAACCGAGAACCTCTCACCTGGTGATGATGGAGTCAAAGAGGCCCTTGCCTTTGCAGCCACTTATAAATACCCGGTGATGCTTAAGGCGACCTCAGGCGGTGGTGGACGTGGAATCAGACTCATCGAATCTGACGACCAAATGAAATCAGAGATTCCAGTTGCCCGTGCTGAAGCTAAGGCTGCCTTCAATGATGAATCTGTATATCTTGAAAAAGTTGTCATAGAACCCAAGCATGTTGAAGTACAGATCATGGCTGACAAGGAAGGCACAACAGTTCATTTAGGTACCCGTGACTGTTCCATTCAGCGCAGAAACCAGAAGCTGATTGAAATTGCGCCATCCATGATTAGTGACAAAAAACTCCTTGATACCATCTGTGAAACAGCGGTGAAAGCTGCAAAAGCTGCCAACTATTTCAATGCCGGTACCGTTGAATTTCTGATTGACAAAGATTTTAACTATTATTTCATGGAGATCAACACCAGGGTGCAGGTTGAGCACACTGTAACTGAGATGATCACAGGTATTGACATCGTCCGTACCCAAATCAAACTTGCCATGGGTAAAAAGCTCTCATTCTGCCAGGATGACATTAAAATGCGTGGTCATGCAATAGAGATGCGTATCAATGCTGAAGACCCAAAGGCCGATTTCATGCCAGAAGGTGGTAAAACAGTTTCTGTTTATCGTTCACCAGGTGGATACGGAGTTCGCCTTGATGGCTTTGTTTATCAGGGGTTCACTATTCCAGAAGTATACGACTCTCTGCTTGTTAAAATGACAGTACATGGTTTTTCCTGGAACGAAACAGTTGACAGATTACGTCGCTGCCTGCAGAATTTTGTTATAGCAGGCCCAAAAACAACCATCCCCTTCTATCTGAATATCGTAAAAGATCCAGATTTCGTCAAAGGGGATTTCGACACGTCTTATCTTGATAAACATCCTGAACTGTTTGACTATGAGGACAATGCGAATGAGGCAAGTAAACTTGCCAACCTGATTGCAGAAATCCATCATTGTGGTCACAACCCCTACGCGGCTTAGTCTTAATAATATTATAAGATAAAACTTATCTGTCAGCCGAGGCTTTTCCCACAGGTGACAGACATTGATAGAGAAGGAATGACTATGGAACGAATTGTACAAGGAACATCTCCTGCTGAGGTGATTCGCCAATTACAGAATTCAGATGGATATCATATCACCAACACGGCCCGTGATCTCTCCCAGTCCGATTTTAAAAACCGAATCCTTCTGCATACAGATCTTCTGGCTGCAGATGCCAGAGAGCGCGCAGGCTACTTTTCCCTGGAAATCACAGGAGGAGCATCTGTCCATGTAGATATTCTCCGTAAACAGGTTGACCCCTTCCTGAAACTGGATATTCTGCGTAAAAAGATGCCGACCACCATGTTTCAGACTCTGTGTCGTGGTGTGAACCTCTTTGGCTACAGGCCCTACCCTCAAAATGTTATCCGTTTCACAGTCAAAGAGTTTGCCAAGTATGTTGATGTGTGGCGTACCTTTGACTTTATGAACTACATCCCCAATATGCAGGCAGTCTTTGAAGAGGTTGGCAAAGCCGGCAAGGTCAATGAGCCCTGCATCTGCTTTTCAACAGGTCCTGAGCATACTGACAAGTACTATCTCGGTAAAATCCAGGAGATTCTTGACGTCACCGGTTCTGACATTATCCTCTGCATTAAAAATCATGGTGGTCTTGGTACTCCTAAGCGAATCGGCGAACTGGTTGATAACATTCGCCAGAAATACCCCGATCTTCCCATTCATTACCATGGTCACAACACTGACGGGAATGATATTGGCCGAATTGTAGCTGCTGTTCAAAATGGTGCCACAATTGTTGATGCAGGCGACGCTTCTTTTACCGGTTTCTACGGCCCTGCCCCCATTCTTTCTGTTGTTCAGACACTAAAGGATCTTGGTTACAATGCCGCCACTATTGATGAAGAGGCTGTTATTGAGACCTCAGAGGTAATACGTGATGAACGGCAGCATTACCATGCCTTTGAATCCCAGATAAAAGGTTTCCAGCCCACTGTTCAAATTCACAAGCTACCAGGTGGTGCCATGGGATCCAGTCTTGAACAGGCAGTGAAAGGCGGCTTTCTTGACAAAATGCCGGATATCCTCCACAAAGAAATGCCACGGGTCCAGAAAGAACTGGGTAACTATTGGTCAGTGACTCCTGGATCTCAAATTCTCTGGACAACGGCCGTAGCAAATATCCAAGGTGGCGAACGCTACGGAAATGCTTCCGGAGATCTGAGAAATCTACTTCTTGGGAAATATGGTCCTTTCCCATTCTATGAGCCGGAAGATTGGATTTTTGAAAAGGTGCTTGGCAGCGATTGGAAGAAAGTCCTGGAAGAGGAAGGTGGTGTTGAAGATATCAGCGATATGGATATCGATAAGGAAAAAGAGATTCTCGCTGATCGTATTGGTGAAGAACCAACAGACCAACAGCTTGTCCTCTATCTCCAGCACCCCAATGATGCTGTCGAGTTCTTCAAATTTGAGGCAAAATTCGGGAAAGTTTATGTTCTACCACCATCCATTTTTCTCCATGAAGGTGGGTTCGAAGCAGGAGAAACCATCAGTTTCACTGATCATACAGGCAAGGAACACCGTGTTGAGGTCGGTCCTTCCATTAAGGATGAGGACGGAGAGACCAGTGTCTACCTGAATGTTGATCACCATCAGAGAGTCTACACATTTGAACCTGAACTTGCTGAAGGCGCAGTTGCGAAGCCGGATACCATCTCCAAAGAGTAAATCATTGATCTTGCCAAAGCTGGTGACATGCGTGCTCCTTTTGCCGGAAATATCTGTGAAATCTCGGTTGAAGAAGGTCAAACAGTGTCTGCCGGGGACAAGGTGGCTGTGATGGAGGCTATGAAGATGCAGACCCCCATAAATACTGAAATCGACGGTATTGTTACCGTTGTTTCTGTCAAAGTCGGCGACGCCCTGCAACCTGGTGACAGGATTATCAAAGTTGACATTGACGAGTAAAATGAGTCACTGTTTCTGAGTTTCAAAAAAAAGAAAAAGCCCTTTCATAACGTGTCATTATGAAAGGGCTTTTTCTTTATATTAGCCACCTACAATTTCAGGTTTTCACGAGCTTGTCATATTGTAATATAAACAAAAAAACTGTTACCAGAAATCGCTCTGTCTTCAACCATAAAGTGGAGCCGACAAGCGGGATCGAACCGCTGGCCTACGCTTTACGAGAGCGTCGCTCTACCAACTGAGCTATGTCGGCTATTTTTTCTTGAAAATATCTTTTGTTTTGACTTCACATAGCAACAATGTTTTCTTTGCAAAGCCTGTATAGCAAGCAAGCTGGCCAAAGTCAAACCTTTTCCGTGTCACACGTGTTGGTGAATCGTCCATATGCGACAAGCACTCTATTCTATTTTAATTCTGCTTTTTCTCTGTTCCTGTTCTGAGGACAGAGATACAGATAAAAACACCGAATCCATGGTAGCGGATGTTTCTATAATCACTCCCCTCCCCAAAGTTGGTTGTGCCTCCTGCCATGAGCATGCTCTTGATGCCAACCATAATTTCAGCTGTACAAAATGTCACCTGGGAAGCGATGACACAGCCGAAAAGAGTGTTGCCCATAAAGGCCTTCTCTCTCAGCCCGCACACCCAGACAACATGATGCGTATCTGCGGAGAGTGTCACCGATCTCTGGTTGAAGATAATGCCCACTCCGAACATTTCACCCTCCATAACGCCGTTAATATGGTTCGCGAAGCTTTTGGCGCAGAGCAGCAGATTGCTACTATATTGGATATACCGGTGGCAGACAATCCTCAGACCAGTTTGCAACTCGCAGATGATCTTCTCAGGCGTCGCTGCCTGCGGTGCCACCCATACTACTCAGGGGATCGGTACCCGGCGGTCGTCAGAGGTACTGGATGCGCCTCCTGCCACCTTCATTTTTACAAAGGGAAGTTGGTCTCCCACTCTTTTCTAAAATTCCCCGGGGACAGTCAATGCCTGCAATGTCATTACGGAAACTGGGTCGGATCAGATTATTATGGCCGATATGACCATGACATGAATGAAGAATACCGAACTCCTTATACCACCAGCCAGGAATATTTTCGCCCTTATGGAATTGAATACCATCAGCTCAGCACAGACGTTCACCAGCAACATGGAATGGTATGCGTTGATTGTCACACCGGAAAAGAACTGATGGCCCAGACTGATCATTCAATCCGCTGCGAAGACTGCCATGATTCCGACAGTCTGGCAAACAAGCCTCCTGCAAACATTGTTTTTAATAAGGAAAGCAAACAATTTATTTTCACTTCCACTCCCACCGGTAAGTCAATGCCCGTCCCTGTCATGCAACACCCTGCTCATGCAAAATATAATTCTTCTGTTGGTTGCCAGGTCTGTCATGCGCAATGGGCCTTTGATGACAGGGGAACCCATTTGTTACGTAATGACCTGGATGAATATGACGATTTTTCCAGGCTGACGGTTCAGGGAAGTTTTGAAGTTGAAAAGATCCTGAAAAACAATCTTGATTTTGACCTTGAAGAAATACCTCATGTAATGACTGATAAAATAAACGGGGAGCCGAAACCAGGACTCTGGTACAAAGGATACGAAACAAGACGATGGGAAAATATCACCATCGGCCCTGATTCCACTGGAAAACTTCAGGTTATGCGTCCCCTGCTCGATATCTCTCTGTCCTGGCTTGATGAAGATGAGGAAGTGCGTTTTGATACTTCCAGGGCCAATTCTGAAAACAAGGGCTTCGTTCCATATATTCCACATACCACAGGGGAGGCAGGAATTTTTTACCTGGAAAGACTCAAGGTTTTATCCCAAAAAGAAAATGACTCAGAAAAATAAAATGATTGTTTGCCATTGCTTTTGTTCGCAGAAACCCCACTGGTTCGCAGCTCCATTTTTCCATATACTCCTATTTTCCGTTGTTATTGTTTTTTTAACATCGGAACCTGGTATTGCCTCCAGACAAAAACGAATACCCGCCACCCAGAAGCCCTATATAATCAACAACCGGCTATACTCTCCCCTGCCTTCTGCTGTTGGCTACGAAGAGTATGGCATTGCGTCATGGTATGGGGATGATTTTCATGGGAAACCCACATCCAATGGAGAAACCTATAACATGCATGGCATAACAGCTGCCCACAAACTTCTTCCTATGCACACCATGCTTCTGGTCACTAATCTCGACAATGGCAGGGAGACAGTTGTCAGAGTTAATGACCGTGGGCCTTTTATTCAGGGACGAATTATAGACCTCAGTTACGGAGCGGCCAGGAAGCTTGCCATCGTGCATTCCGGTACGGCTCGGGTTAAGGTAACTGCCTTGGGAGAACTGAAGAGGGATTCAAGTGGAAATACTGGACGGTTTAAAAAATATGCTGATCTCAGATCTGGCGAGTATTATGTGCAGATAGGTGCTTTTACACAAAAATACAATGGGATTAAGTTGCAGGAGAAGTTTCTCGATGCAGGCCACCATGCGGTGATACAAAAAGCACGGGTGAACGGGAAAACTTTTTACAGGGTACAGGTGTATGTTGGGAAAACTCTGAACAGTGCCCGGAGGAGTGAACAGGCACTTATCAGCAAAGGGTACAGAGGAGCATTTGTCCTGGCACGCTAAAATTTGCCAGTATCTGCCTGTCGCACTCTGCCGACAAACTCAGCAAGGCTCTCATGATCCTTTATTCCCGGCTCCACCTCAACGCCTGAGTTAACGTCGACTCCAAAGGGGGCAACTGTTGAGATTGCTTCGACTACATTTTCAGGATTAAGACCCCCAGCTAGAATCATGGGGCGCTGCAGGTCCAGGCGCTGAATGATACTCCAATCAAAACTGCTGCCTGTCCCCCCTGGACTTCCCTTTACATAGGTATCGAGCAGGTATCCATGAACCAGGTCATCATAAGGAGTGAATTCATCCTTTCTGCTTGTGTCGGAGACTCGGAAACCTTTAACTACATGGCATGGGGCTGCAAAGCGCTCTATCCGTTCACAGTATTTCGGTGTTTCACTACCATGTAACTGGGCATGCGAAAGTCCACAATACTCGACAATCTCTTCAACTTCTTCCCGATCCCGGTCCACAAAGACCCCAACACAATTTATAAATGGTGGAATCTTTGATACAATCGCCCTCACAAAATCAGGATAGACATTGCGGGGACTCCTGTCGTGAAAAATAAAACCCAGGGCATCGAGACCCACATCCACGCCAGCGATAACATCTTTTTCCCTTGTTAAACCACACATTTTAATACGTGTTCGTGAGCGCATTATCTTTCCTTATTCTCCTCTTAGTGCCTGCAGGCTGATACCGCCTTTATTTCCCCGCATCAATGACTCCCCTATGAGTGCCGCGCAAACGCCGGCATTTTGTAACATCTGTATATCTTCAGGAGTTTTCAAGCCTGATTCGCCAACAACAGCTACATGATCCGGGATGAGTTTTTTGAGTCGAAATGTAGTCTCAGTGTCCATGGAAAAATCTTTAAGATTGCGATTGTTAATACCTATCAGGTCAGCTTCTGTTTCCAGGACAGTTTCAAGTTCCTTCTCATCGTGTACTTCAACAAGACAATCAATGGAGTAAGACGAAGCCAGAGCAATAAAATCTCTTAGTTGAGACAGATCCAGTATTGAAGCCATAAGTAAGATCGCATCTGCTCCGCAAACTCGAGCTTCTTCGATCTGCAGGGGGTCAATTATAAACTCCTTACGAAGAATTGGCAGGGAGACACGTTCACGAGCTTGAAGAAGATAAAGCAGTGAACCTTGAAAGAAATTTTCATCGGTTAAAACGGAGATTGCCTGTGCCCCGTTTTTCTCGTAATCAATAGCAATTTTGACAGGGTCGAAATCAGGACAAATCAGACCTTTAGATGGGGATGCCTTTTTGGCCTCAGCGATAATTGCAACTCCTGGATAATCAAGAAGTGCCTGGCGAAAGCCACGAGGTGGCATGATTTCAACCGCTGAGTAAGGAGATGGAATGTGTACCCCCCGGCTTCGGAGCAACTCCACCTCCTCTTTCTTTTTCGAAATGATAGTATCTAATATGTGCGCCATATCAACAATCTATAATAAATACACAATGCATTACCTGATGGTAATTATTTGTTAGAATAAGAGATCAGGAGGTCAAGTTTTGCAAGAGCCTTTCCGGAGTCTATGGTAGCCGCCGCCAACTCAATGCCATCTTTCAAATTATCTGCGGCCCCAGCAACCATGAGGGTTGCCCCACTGTTCAACAGAACCATATCCCTTTTTGCACCCTTCTCGCCGCTAAGCACAGTCCGCATCTGCGCTGCTGATTCAGCCGCGTCTGCCCCACCCTGCAAGTCAGCTATTTTGGCTTTAGTGAACCCAAGTTCCTGGGGATCTACACAGTAGGTCGTTACATTTCCATCTTTCAGTTCGGAAACCCGGTTCTTTCCAGTTACTGTCAACTCATCTAGATTTCCTTCGCCATGAACAACCAGGGCTCTTTTCGAGCCCAGTTTTGCAAGAACTTTGGCAAGGGGTTCGGTCAACTCGCCATCAAAAACACCGAGAACCTGAACATTAGCCCCTGCAGGATTTGTCAAAGGGCCCAGAATGTTGAATATGGTACGGATTCCCATCTCTTTACGTGGCCCTATGGCATACTTCATTGCACCATGCAGGGCTGGAGCAAAAAGAAAACCGATACCAACCTCACGGATACACTGACCTGTTTTATCCGCATCTATTCTCAGTGAAACACCAGCTGCTTCGAGTACATCTGCACTGCCGCAATTACTCGATACGGAACGGTTACCATGCTTTGCAACAGGTATTCCTGCACCTGCAACAACAAAAGCTGTGGTGGTTGAGACATTAAATGTCCCGGAACCATCACCACCAGTTCCGCAGGTATCAGCAAGTATCCCACCTGCGCTGGTATCAACTCCTGACACAATTGATGTAGCCTTTTCTCTCATAACCCGGACGGCACCCGTTATTTCTTCAACAGTCTCCCCTTTCATGCGCAATGCAGTGATAAATGCCCCGATCTGAGCATCTGTCGCCTCGCCCGACATTATTTCACCCATCACCTCAACCATATTGGATTCTGTGAGATCACAGTTCAGGACAATTTGTGAAATTGCTTCTTTAATATTCATTTTTCTCATTCCCTTCCATGAAATTTTTGAGAAGTAAAATACCATCAGGTGTCATTATGGATTCCGGATGAAACTGTACGCCCTCTATATCCAGTGTCTTGTGCCGCAATCCCATTATCTCTCCTTTATCCGTCCAGGCACTTATTTCAAAACAATCGGGAAGCGATTCTTTTTCTACAATAAGTGAGTGGTATCGCATGCCGTCAAAAGGATTAGGC
>JAJRQL010000267.1 GCA_024280265.1 Deltaproteobacteria bacterium | reverse complement strand
GAGAGAACCTTCAGTTTGGTGTTGATGTGTCATAGAGGTTTTCGCCCGGAGCAGTAACGTGGAGTTTTCTGTCTGTGAAGAAAAATCTGTAACATCAGGAATGAAACGTCTTTCCTAACCCAGACAAGTCGGAAAACTTTTTTCTGTACCCACTTTGAGGGGTGTAACTGTTTTGGTGGTAACTCTAACATTATGATTTCAAAAAATCTCTCACGGTTGCTCGTACCTCGCTTGCCTGTTTCTTGTTGCAGTTTTTATGGAGTAAGGTACCAAAAGATTGTATCAAAGAACAATATCCTTGTCAAAGCGCCCCTTGTGTAAAAAAAAAGAAAATCAGCGATTTTGAGTTGCGACGGCAAGAAGTGAGTCGGTAAAGAGTTGAAAGAAATGAAAAATGAGGCAGACAATAATGGCATTACCGGTATCTATTTTAATATTAGCAAGAATGGCAATGGCGATGGGCAGAGTCTTCTGGGAGGTGACAAAAACCAGGGCTTTAGTGTCTGCTGAGTTTAGTTTTAATGATATTCCAGTAAAATAACAGGTCAGCAACAGGAGTAAATGAACTGAGGCTACTCCGGAGAGTATCAGTATGTATTCCAGTAGCGTTAAGGTCGCAAGGGCATCTCTGGATGTGGCAAGGGAGGCATAAATAATCAGAATGACGCAGCTTGAATTCACATAAGGTAGAAAGGGGACAAGTGTATTTTTCTTGAAGAATATTGCGACCACTTTTCCAATGAGCAGGGGAAACAGAACAAAAAACAGCATCTTCACCAAAAGGGAGAACTGGTCAATGTCAATCGGTCCGGCGGCCTTGAGACTGAGATCCAGGATAAAGGGTATTGATATGATTCCCAGCAGGTTAAGGGTAATGGTGAGAAAGAGAGCAAGTGAGGTGTTGCCTCGGCTGACTCCCGTTATGACTACTCCCGAGGAGAGTGTTGGAGGGACAGTGCTCGCAATGATGAGTCCCATGGCCAGGTAAAATGGAAAACTGAAGATCTTAGCCGTAATCAGTCCCAGTATGGGGCCAAGGATCAGGGATATAAACGCAGCTGCAAGGAAAGTGGCAGTGAGATCTTTTCCCAGTGCAAGCCCTTTGGAACCGGTTTGGTACCCACTGACTAAGAAGATTAGGAATACCAGAATTTTCGTTCCGTAGTTGTTTGCAATAAGGATTCCACCATCTGGCAGAGTAAAAGAAAAAACAACCGACAAAGCGAGACCAAGCGGCAGAAAGAGTTGTTTCATAAGAGGGATATGGGGCCCGACCGGAAGATTTTAGTCACTCCGGTCGGGAGGAAAGAAGGCGGACACTAGATGATCTGTTTCATGGCGCTCATGTAGGAACGTAATTCTTCTCCAATGGCCTCAACACCGGTGTAACGGATGGACTCGTTGGTTTCAATGAGTTCCACGTTGTTAACACTGTTATCTTGGGCATCAATGGTTTTTCCAATCACATCGGTGTTCACGGTCTTCATGAAATCGGTGAGCAGTGGCAATGCTGCATGATTGAAGAGATAGCAGCCATATTCTGCAGTGTCTGAAATAACCACGTTCATTTCGTAAAGTTTTTTTCGGGCAATGAGGTTGGCAATGAGTGGAACCTCATGCAGGGACTCGTAGTAGGCGGATTCCTCTTTGATTCCTGCTGCAACCATGGTGTCGAAGGCAAGCTCGACGCCTGCTTTAATTATGGCCACCATGAGTATGCCATTGTCAAAGTATTCCTGCTCACTGATCTCAATGTCTGCGGCCTCTGTCTGCTCAAATGCAGTCTCACCGGTTTCTTTACGCCATTTGAGAAGGTTGGCGTCGTCATTGGCCCAGTCTTCCATCATGGTTTGAGAGAAATGGCCGGACATGATGTCATCCATATGCTTATGGAAGAGGGGCTCGAGGATGGATTTCATCTCTTCACAGAGTTCGTTGGCACGGATCTTTGCGGGGTTGGAGAGTCTGTCCATCATGTTGGTTATGCCGCCATGCTTCAGTGCTTCGGTGATGGTTTCCCAGCCGTACTGGATCAGTTTTACGGCGTAGGCAGCGTCGATCCCCTGTTCTGTCATCTTATCATAACAGAGTAGAGAGCCGGTCTGCAGCATTCCGCAGAGAATTGTCTGTTCACCCATGAGATCGGATTTCACCTCAGCCACAAAAGAGGACTGGAGGCAGCCTGCACGATGGCCGCCGGTTCCTGCAGCGTAAGCTTTGGCAACATCCCAGCCGATTCCCTGGGGATCGTTTTCACGATGAACTGCAATCAGTGTGGGGACACCAAAACCACGTTTATACTCTTCGCGAACCTCGGTGCCAGGTGATTTTGGAGCAACCATGACCACGGTGATGTCATCACGGATCTGCATCCCTTCTTCCACAATATTGAAACCGTGGGAATAGGAGAGGCAGGAACCTTTTTTCATAAAAGGCATCACGGCGTTGATAGCGCTGGAGTGCTGTTTGTCTGGAGTGAGGTTGATGACCAGATCAGCATCAGGGAGCATCTCTTCGTAGGTTCCGACTTTGAAATCATTTTCAGAGGCGTTCTTCCAGGATTGGCGTTTTTCGGAAATGGCAGCATCTCGGAGGGTGTAGGATACGTCAAGACCGGAATCGCGGAGATTGAGTCCCTGGTTGAGTCCCTGAGCACCACAACCGACTATGACGATTTTTTTTCCTTTGAGGGCCTCTACACCATCAAACTCAGAGATGTCCATGAAACGGCACTGGCCGAGTTCTTCAAGCTGGAGGCGAAGGGGGAGACTATTAAAATAGTTGTTTGACATGATGCTACTCCTTTCAATAAAATGATAAAAAATATTATTTTTAAATATAACGTAAAAACAGTAAAATATACAGAGACAGAATACCAGGAACTTTTGTTGCGTAAAGTGAATTATTTGTAACACAGTATTGCGAAATGCGAAACGACTTGCTAGTCTCCGGTCATGGACATTCGGGAATTACGACTTTTTAAACACCTGGCGGGGAGTCTGCATTTTGGGAAGAGCAGCCGAGCCTGCCATGTCACGCCTTCTGCGCTCACTCGCATTATTCAGCGACTGGAAGAGGAGTTGGGTGAGAAACTGTTTCTGCGGGATAACAGGTCGGTACGGCTTACTCCGGCAGGGAAGGTTTTCCGGACGTATGCAGAAGATGCCTTACAGCGCCATGAGGTACTGCAGGCGGATCTGTTACGGACCGACCATCTTGGCGGAGAAATCTCACTCTACTGTTCTGTGACAGCAGCCTATTCTATTCTGCCGGTTATTTTCCAGAAATTTCGTTCTGTGCATCCGGGCGTACAGGTTAATCTTCAAACCGGCGATGCGGCCCTGGCTCTCACAAAGCTTCAGAATAGAGAAGTTGACATCACGGTTGCTGCCCTTCCTGATACCTTGCCGGAGCAGGTGGAGTTTCTGAAAATTCTGGAGACACCACTAGTCTTTATCGGTCCCTCAGCTTTTCCTGAAACAGTTGTGTTACAAGGGGGGCAGATAGACTGGCTGTTGACTCCTGTTATTACCGCCGAGTTTGGCTTGAGCAGGGAGAGAACGGACAGGTGGTTTCGTGAAAAATCCATTGTGCCCAATATCTATGCCCAAGTAGCTGGAAATGAGGCGATCATTGCCATGGTCGCCCTTGGTTGTGGAGTGGCTGTGGTGCCAGAACTGGTACTTGCAAAGAGTCCCTTAAAAGAACAGATTGATATTCTTGCTGTGACTCCACAGCTTGAGTCTTTTTCCATTGGCATCTGTACCATGAAAAAAAACAGGAATCTGCCCCAGGTCGAGGCCTTCTTGAGTATTGCTTCTTCTCTTTGCAGCAAGAAAGGTTTGGGGGTCAGCAGTCACCCTTGAGAACGGCGGCGATCGAGGCATTCAACTCTTTGAGGTTGAAGGGTTTTGCAATTGCTGCCTTAAATCCATAATCGCCGTAATCTGACATGACAGGATCATTTGAATAGCCGCTGGCAACAATGATTTTCGCATCAGGATCTATCTGCAGCAGCTTATGTGCTGCTTCCTGACCTCCCATGCCGCCTGGAATGGTCAGGTCCATGATAACCAAGTCAATCGGGGTGCCGTTATCCTGCAGTTCCTGGTACTTGTTGACAGCCTGGGCGCCCTCTTTGACCAGTATCGCTTCATGGCCAAGGACTACCAACTGGGCTCTGGCAACATCAAGCAGCATCTGCTCATCATCCATCACCATGACTCGTGCTGATTTTACGGGGTGTGTTTTTTCACAGGCTTCTTTGATGCCAGTTTTTTGCTGCAGTGTGGCAGGAAGGTAAATGGTGAATTTGGTTCCTTTGCCGGAGACTGAATCAACAGTGATGTAGCCTTCATGCTTGTTGACAATAGAATGACATATGGCAAGGCCGAGTCCGCTTCCTTCCTGTTTGGTAGAAAAGTAGGGGTCAAAAATTTTATCTATGATTTCTTTTGGGATACCGACCCCGGTGTCCTGGATAACAATTCGTACATAATTACCAAGGTCCACACTGAGCAGTGACTCCGTGGCGGCATCATCAAGGTTGTCACATTTAATCCTGATGGTACCACCTTCGGGCATGGCATGTTTGGCATTGAGTATGATGTTCTGAATAACCTGTCCTATCTGACCACTATCCACATCCACCCGCCAGAGGTCGGTTGGAAAATCGTAATTACAGGCCACCAGGCTGCCGTGGAGGACAAAGTCTGCAGATTCGGTAATGAGTTCAGGGAGCTGTATTTCTTCTTTAAGCGGGGCTCCACCTTTGGCAAAGGTCAGTAGTTGCTGGGTCAGTTTCGTAGCCCTTTTGGTGGCTTTTTGGGCGTCTTCAAGCAGAGCCAGGCTGTGAGTATCCTCTTTCGGGATCCGGTAGGCGGTGAGCTCGATATTGCCGAGGATGGCAGCCAGAATGTTGTTGAAGTCGTGGGCGATACCTCCGGCAAGTACGCCAATGGATTCCAGTTTTCTTATCTTGAGGAGTTCTTCTTCCATCTTTTGTTCGTGACTGACATCGCGAAACACCAGTACGACTCCGACTATTTTACTCTCCCGATCCCGAATGGGGGCACCACTGTCTGCAATGCTTCTCTGGGTACCGTCTCTGGCAATAAGTGCGGTATGGTTGGCAAGGCCTACTATTCGACCAAGTTCCATTACTCGCTGGATTGGGCTGACACATTTTTCGCCTGTTTTTTCATTGATTATATTGAAAACTTCGGAAGAAGGCTTTCCCTGTGCGTCACTGTTTTTCCATCCGGTGAGATCTTCTGCCACCTTATTCAAAAAGACAATACCGCCCATGGTGTCGGTTGCAATTACCCCATCACCAATGGATCGCAGGGTCACAGCGAGCCATTCCTGCTCTGAGGCTAGTCTTTCTTCAGTGTTTTTGTGCTCAGTGATGTCCTGGACGGAGGCGTAAATTACTTCCTGTCCATCATAACGGATCTTTTTCAAGGTCACCAAGACCCAGAATGTTGAGTTGTCACCGGGGCGTTGAGCAAGCCATTCAAACTGCTGTGCAGTCCCCTTGTCAGCTTTATCCCAGTAAGCAGGAAGCATGTGAAGGGGATTTTGGGGAGAGGAATAATCAGAGGCAATGGAGAGCTTCAGAGCTTGCTTCTTTGTGACCCGATACATTTCCAGCATGGTCTGGTTTAAATCAATGATAGTTCCATCCATAGTATGAATGAAAATTGCTGTGGGTGAAGAATCAAAAACGGTTTGTAGATCTGTTGTCTTTATTGAGATCTGTTTCCTGAGAAAGATGGATACGGAAAAGATGAAAAGAAGGAGTCCACATCCGCCCAAAAGAGCGGCTTTGACCCAGTTTGGGGTAGCCATGGTGCTATCCTGGCCAAACCATTTTTCTATGGATTTGTAATAAACAGAGCCTTTGTCTTCGCGCAGCAGTGCCAGACGGTGGTCTATGGCCCGGCGAATATCTTCGCCCTTGCCTTTTGGAGTGGCGTAGCCCACCTCTATGGGATTGAAAATCATTGGGGTTGGTTTTACATTATAACGGGAGGCGTTCTGCATGGCATACATACGATTGATGACGCCCAGGTCAACGGTACCAGCTTCCACCTGTTCCATGATTTCATTGTAGGTGAGAAAGAACTGCGGAGTGAATTGCCTGTTGAATTTTTCCATGAGAGAAAGAAACACCGTGGCATGGATGTCATTTTTCTGCAGTGCAACGGTCTTACCCTCCAGCTCAAGGAAAGAGGATGCGGTGATTTTGGGATTACGGTAGAGTCTTCCCCAGTTGGTGAGCAAGGTTTCGTTGGGAAAACTGAAAATGGCTTCACGGCTTGTGGAAAATGCAATGGCGACTTGAAGGTCTATCTCGCCTTTTTCCAGTCTCTCCAAGCATTCAGACCAGTTGCCGGGGACAAATGTTAGATCCCAGCCTTCAGCGTTTGCGATATCTCGAAGCACATCAAGAGCGATACCCTGGAATTTCCCTTGCTCATCCTGAAAGATAAGGGGTTTGTTGTCATATACTCCCACTTTTATTTCTCGAGCTGCACAGGGTTTTGCGAGTAGCGGAAGGAGGAGAATAGAGCCTAACAGGAGGAAAAAAACTTTTTTCAAAGAGTTTTCAGGAAGGAGTCGGGACATTGTTAGTTTCTGTTCTTATTGTGGTTGGAAATTATGCTGACTGGTGTCCGTCCAGAAATGAGATTTTTTCTTCTAAATCGAGGCGCAGAAGAAATTTTACCGCAGGAATATATTTGATATTCCGAGGATTAAATTTTTAAAGCAACGAAGAGTTAGGAGAAAGGCCATTTCTGACAGGCATTGAATAATAATGTGTATATCTTAGATTAGCATGGATTAAGAATATATTATAATTATTTCTGCAACAGGGAGATAAACAGGGAAAGTTACCAGTCTTCCAGCCGAAGAGACAAGGGGGGCGTACCTCCTGGAGCGGTTATGCATTCGCAGCCAGGGACGATTTGTAGTTGTCTGAAAGAAAAGTTGTCAGCAGCTTCTGCTGCATTGTGGAGAGACAGCCGAATTGAATACCAACTTTCCTGTAGACCATCCCTGGAATGTTTGAGTAGGAGACTTCCCGGTTCCAGACTATTTTTCCAGGTATTTACCGGGCATCCAGTCCTTTCTCACTGCATAAAAGGTCAAAGGAAAGTTCACCGGTGAAAAGAGTATTGCTTTTATCGAGAAAAAGCAGAGAAATTCCACCTCTGCTGATATCCATGACCTGGGCAACTCTGTCATGGGCAAGGGCGCGGGTTTCCTCAGTGATGACGAAACGTTCATGTTTTCTAAGGTTCTGCATCTGTGTTCCAGTAGGTGGTGTGTCTGAGACCCTCTTTTTGATAATATGAAAAAAAAATACGCTCTGTCAAGGGAATTTGGAGGTGGTCCCGGTAGGGGAAGGATGATGGTACGATGTGGTAGCTGAGGGTTTTTCTGTATCAAGCGACTTTGCGCTGGTGCCGGAATCGTTCTGTTCTTTTGAAGTTCCAGAGCCAGGATGGTCACATGCTTTTGCATGACTCGGTTGAGGAGCTCGGTGAGAGCAGATTCTCTGGGTGAAACCACCACATCAATATCGACTTTTTCGAAGAGCTGGGCGGTGCAGTTGTTGCTGACCCTGGTAATGATATGCCTTTTGGATGCCAGACTGTATGATCAGCAGACAGCAAAGGAAATTTCTTTCGTCATTGTCGGTGATACAAACTATAACGTCCGTCTCCAGCAGACTCTTCTTCCAGTAACTCAAGATCTGTACCGTCGCCATGGAGGATGAGGCTGTCTTGGAGGTTGTCCGCAAGAAAGATACAACGATCCCTGTTGCTTTTGATGAGTTTGACACGAATACGAGATTGCTCGAGCTGTATGGCCAGTATAAAGCCGACACTTCCTCCTCCTATGAGGACCACAGTTTGAATGTCGTTGCCGGATTCAAGTATATTATATATGGATGTGGCCAGGGAATCAATGGCAGGACTGGTACCCATGAAAATAAACTTATCGTCGAGTTGGATCAGTATTGATCCGTTGGGGATAAACAGGCTATGGTCCCAGGTGATTTCAACAATGAGGATCACGAAGCAATCATCCTCCTGGCTGTGGGAATATCATCTCTACTGGTGATGGAACTTTCAGAAAAGATGCTGTTCTTCGTGGTTTGTAAGGATATTTCCTGAATCCTTAAGGAGACAGGAAGGACCTCAAGCCTGAAGACGAGGACGATTTGCCTGTTGGCGACGTCTCTGTTCAAGGTGTTCATTGTCACCGATTGCAGGCTGTTGAGGCTTATTGTCATCTGTTTCATCCCATTCTTCTCCAAGGAGGTCTAATGGCTGAAAGAAGCAGTACCAGTCTTCTCGTTTTTCCTGTTTATTGCCCTGGTCGTAAATTCCATTTCCAAAACGTTGAGTAGCGCTTGAGAAGAGGTGAATAGCTCCTATTAATCCAACCATTGCGGCGAAAATTGTAATGGGTTCCATGAGGTACCTCTTAAGTTGAGTATAGAAAGTAAGTGTCTGATTAAAGTCTTGAACAGTGAAGATCGAAAACCGGCACATGACTACGTTGTTGACCAGCTTCTACTACGTCATTTTCAGGTTTGCTTAAGACGTAACGAATGCCGGCATCAGATGCACTTACACTGGCAATAGCTTCTTCAGGGACAGCGACTTCAACTATGTGTTTGACATTGATTCCCTGTGCCTTGGCCATGAATGAAAATTTCTCAGCGTTGTCATTTGCCATTTCAAGAAACCGAGTTGTCTCACGTGCCTTGCGATCTCCAAAAAACTGCAGCGGACGATCAGTTACATCAAGGGCGATGATGTCGCAGTCAAGACGCTGGGCCATTTTTAATGCATAATCAGTTACCTGTTGCATGTACTCACCATCTTGAACCATGAGAACCTTAGTGGGCGCATTCTGATGATCCATCATTTTCGCAAGTGCTCCCGCAGCTTCCGAAGGGCCACTCGCAACCATTGCACCAATATCAACAGATTGTTTTTTTACTTTTTCAATGTTTACTTCTTTATTTTTCTTCTTTCCGAACCAATTTGCGAATCCCATGGTGTTCTCCTCTATGTTTAAGTATCTGTGAAAACGTATTTGTTGTTTCTTTACTATTGATATTGCATTGATCATGCCAGAATGTTTGTCTTTATTGTAAAGCTAATTATGTCGACATGATGGAGTTGTTTGGAGGTGTGTTTTGAAAAAGAATCTGGCTGCAGAGCTAGGTGGGTGTTGCAGCTTGAAACGGTTTATGTACCGGGGATGGTGGAGAAATCCTTATGTCATACACGTTGTGTTGTGTATAATCTGCTGTAAATACGGCTATTCCTGGGTGTTACCTGAGGTGTTGCGGAGGGGTGGATGTTGCACCCTGTAACTGCGTAACAGAATGCAACAATGTTTCGTGATTTATGGAAGTTGAGTCCCTGGGAGGCGCTCTCAGTCCATCAGATGGTTGATTGCCTCGTCAAGGGAGTCAACGTAAGCAATTTCGAGGTGTGCTGTTACGTCTTCGCCAAGTGAGGCAACGTCTTCCTGGTTTTTGGCGGGAAGAACCGCTTTTACACATCCCGTTCGTACGGCTGCAAGCAGTTTCTCACGAACACCTCCTACTGCCAGAATCTGTCCGGTGAGTGTCATTTCTCCGGTTATGGCAACATTACGATGTGCAGGGCGATTTGTGAGCAGGGAGACAAGAGCAACAGCCATGGCAACACCTGCTGACGGCCCGTCTTTTGCGACAGCACCAGCTGGCAGATGGATGTGGATGTCTGCGTGGTCGTAAAAATCAGGCGCTATACCCAACTCTTTTGCGCTGCTTCTGATGTAACTCAAGGCAGTTTGAGCTGATTCGCGCAGGACTTCTCCAAGGGATCCGGTGAGAATGAGGGTGGTACTGCCCCGCATTGAAAGGGCTTCAATAAACATTATTTCGCCGCCAAACTGGGTCCAGACCAGTCCAGTGACCACACCTGCTTTGTCTTTTCCTTCTGCAGCTTCCTGGCGGTATTTCCTGGGGCCCAGCATCGGTGTTATCTGCTCTTGGTCTATCAGCAGAAGTGTATCGCTTTTTTCTTCCTGCAGAATCCGCAGGGCAAGCTTGCGGCAGACAGTGCCGATAATCCTGCTCAGACCACGTACTCCTGACTCTCTGGTGTAATCGGTTATCAGTTTGCTGAGTGCATTATCTGTGATTTCCGGCTTTGTTTCAGAGAGACCATGGGCAGAGAGTTGCTTTGGGAGGAGATATTTTCTGGCGATGACCTGTTTTTCCTGAAAGGAGTAGCTGGAAAATTCTATTACTTCGAGGCGGTCAAGTAGAGGGCCGGGGAGTTTACTGATATCGTTGGCTGTGGCAATGAACAGGACTCCAGAGAGGTCAAATGGAATGTCCATGTAGTGATCCACAAAGGCTCTGTTTTGTTCGGGGTCGAGGACCTCCAGGAGAACTGAAGCTGGATCACCGCGGAAGTCCTGTCCGATTTTATCTATTTCATCAAGCATGAAACAGGGGTTGGTGACACCAGCCCGTTTGATTTCACTGATAATTTTTCCTGTCATGGCACCGACATAGGTGCGTCTGTGGCCACGGATTTCAGCTTCGTCACGCAAGCCTGCCATGGAGAGACGAATAAATTCCCGTCCCAGGGAAGTGGCAATGGATTGACCGATCGATGTTTTTCCGGTTCCTGGAGGGCCGGAAAAACAGAGTACCGGTCCTTGGCTGATCTGAAGGCGTTTTTGAGTATGAAGGATCTCCTCCACCGTCTCTTTCAGCTTTTCGAGTTGAACTGGTTTTGTTAAGTAGTGAGTTGCTCCTTTGCGCATTGCATCAACGGCATTGGAGACGGTGGCGTACCCTGTAACCATGATGACGTTGGTCTCAGGAGAGACTTTGGCCACCTTGTCAATCAGGGTGAGTCCATCCATTTTATCCATTTTGAGATCAGTTATCATGATATCGAAATGGTCACCTTTTGCAATTTTTTGCAGGGCTTCAACACCATTGCCAGCCATCTCCGTGGTATGGCCAAGCTCTGAAAAGTAAAGATGCAGGTTCTCGCAGGCGACCTCTTCATCATCAACAATCAGAATTCTTGAGCGTTGCTGGCTTTTCAGCGTTTTGGCTGCAAGAAACTCGAGAACACGCTCTTTGACGGCATCGAGTCCGAAATGGTGTGAACTGAGAATGGATTCGGCCCGTTTCAGATCAAGGTTGTCTTTGGTCTCATTTAACCAGGGGAGGTTAAGGAGTAATTCGACATAGTTTACGGCGATGGCAAACTCGGTGGCAACCGGGTCTGTTTTTTTAAGGCGTTCAAGTTCCGTCCGTACCTGTCTCGCGACATAGGGGGGGAGGTCTGTGTTGTCAGCTCGAGTTTTTAATTCGCCCAGCTGGCGGGAGCCGAAGGACTCGTTGAAATTAGCGGCTTTTGGTGCAGTTTCATTTTTTGAGAAAAAACCCATGGTACATTATCCGTCTAAAAAAGTTTGCTGTCAGGAAATAAAGAATTGCTCCTTGACAGGGTGTGGTGATTGTTGTCAATGACAGTCGTAGGGTTGTATCAGGATTTCAGCCGGGATACTGAGGTATTTGTACAGGTTACGTATCATTCTCAGGGTAAGCGGCTTGTGGTGTTTTAATACGGAACAGACATTACCGGAACTGCCAATATGAATTCTCATATCTTTGTTCCGAAGCCCATGTTTTTTCATCACCTCTTTAAGGTGGTCAATGGGATCGGGCAGGTAGTTGTCGTGGAATATTTGTATAGAACGAGAAACAGTGCTGATTATTTCACTCATATACTCTTCATGTATTCCCGGGCCGTTCATTTCAGCCTTACCCATAACTTCCTCAGGTACACTGTACTTCATGATGCGCCTCCTTAAAAAAGACTGGCGTTAATAAAAAGATGGGCAAAGATACTGGCCGCGTAACCAAGGGCCACAACTGGTGCCCATTTGAGATGGGCTCCAAAGGTGTATGTCCCACGTGCCGTACCCATGAGAGCAACTCCTGCAGCAGAGCCAATAGATAACAGGCTTCCGCCAACTCCTGCTGTCAGGGTGACGAGCAACCACTGTCCAAGTGGCATGCTCGGATCCATGGTAAGAACCGCGAACATAACAGGAATGTTGTCCACGATGGCTGAGAGTATACCCACCAGAATATTGGCATATGTGGCACCTAGTCCCACGTACATCTGGTGTGAAACAAGAGAAAGGTAACCAAATTGGGAGAGGCCTCCAACACAGAGAATTACACCGTAAAAGAAGAGCAACGTGTCCCACTCAGCGTGGGCAACACGTTGAAATATGTCGAAGGGCGCGTCTTGTTTGACGCCAGCAATACCAAGGGGGTTGTCATATTCCAGGGAGCGTTTTTCTCTCATCTTGATGTAGTAGGTGAAAAATCCAAGATAGGAGAGTCCCAGCATCATTCCAGCTGCAGGTGGTAAGTCGAGGAAGTTGTGAAACGATACGGCAGTTACGATGGTAAGCAGGAAGAGAAAGATGATCCGTCTGGCGCCGAATTTCATGGATATTTTTTCTTCCATGGCCTCTGGTACTTCTTGTGATACAAAAAAGCTCATGATAGTGGCAGGGATAATCCAGTTGATGAGGGATGGGAAGAAGAGGAGAAAAAACTGGCCAAATGTTGCCTGTCCTTTTTGCCAGACCATCAGGGTAGTGATGTCGCCAAATGGGGAAAAGGCGCCGCCAGCATTAGCCCCAACTACAATATTGATACAGGCCAGTGCGATGAATTTTTTGTTGTCTTTTGCCACCGCCATGACCACAGCACCCATGAGGAGGGCAGTTGTCAGGTTGTCTGCAACCGGAGAGATAAGAAATGCGAGAAGACCAGTGACCCAGAAGACAATTCGCAGTGAAAAACCTTTTGAAACTAGAACAGAGCGAAGGGCCTGAAAGACATTTCGTTCCTCCATTGAATTGATATAAGTCATCGCTGCAAGGAGGAACAGCAGCAGCTCTGCATACTCAGTGATATTATTAATAATTGCATTGTGGGCCTCCTCTGCGGGGATACCCATTTGCTTATAGGTGATAGCAAGGAGGACCCAGATGAATCCTGCAGCCATCATCACCGGCTTACTTTTTCGGAGGTGGGTCTGTTCCTCAAATATCACGAGGATGTATGCCAGAACAAAGAGCGCCAGGGAGGCATAACCAAACGTTGTTGCGGTCAGACTCACTGTTTCTCTGCCACCATGAGTAGCGGCAAACACCTGGCTGGCACCACCAAAAAAGATGGTGCAGAGTATTGGTAGAAATTTCATTGGATTGGTATCCTGTGGTAGATGTGGTTTATGAATCCATCCCGGGTTCCTGAGCGAGGCCTGGCCACTTGTTTTGTGGCCGACAAAAGCTTTCTGTTGCATTTGCAGGAGAAGGTTCCTGTCAGGTGTGTTTCTCCTGTTTTACCGGGATGTTACAGTCCGTAAAAAAGAGCAATTGCGGCCATCATAACTACCAGATAGAGGACGGTCATTCCAGCACCGGCTCTGAAGTAGTCCTTAGTCTTGTAGCCACCGGGGCGCATAATAAGGGCGTTTACCTGATGAGTCGGCAGAATAAAGGTGTTGGAACAGGCAACTGCGACAACCAGGGCTGCAATACGGGGGTCAGCTCCTGCCGCCCCTGCCATGTTCATGGCCAGAGGTACCATCAGCACGGTTGCACCCACATTTGAGGCAACCAGGGTGAAGAAGGAGGTGAGAATCGCAATTACTGTGAGGAGGACAAGAGGTGATACGTCTCCAAGGCCTCCCATAATTGTTTCAGCAATGAGTTTTGCTGCCCCCGTTTTTTCAAAGGCGATTCCCAGCGGGATAAGACCGCCAAGAAGGAAAACGGTCATCCAGTCAACGGAATTATATGCCTCGTCAATGGAGAGAACTTTGGTGAGTACCATAAACATGGCGCCTGCAAGCAGGGCAATGGAGAGTTGTACGTGAAAGCCGAGAATCATTACAAGAGCCAGTACCAGCCCACCAACGGCAAACTTGACTTTGTCAGTTCTGAGAATTTCTACCTGTACTTCTTCGGTGAGAGCCAAATCGGATCGATCTTTAATGTAGTGAAATTTTTCCCATGGCCCCTGAAGCAACAGTGCATCTCCGGCACGAAGAGGCATGGTCGATATGTCACCTACATAGGTACGATCTTCTCGGAATACAGCCAGCGGGGTCACCCCGTTTTTCTTGCGGAATGAAAAAGAACGTAAGGTTTTTCCGACAAGTTCTGAGCGGGGGGTGATAATTGCTTCCATGATACCGGCATTATTGGGTGAGAAACTTTCTACAAATACTTCAAGGTCATTTTTTAACTCCCAGCCAAAAGACTGAACCATTTTGGCGACCAGATCAGGTGGACCTTCAACAATGATGGTGTCTCCACCTTGTACTGAATCAGAGTAATCGGGGGTGGTAATGGTTGTCCCGCCTTTGGTGGATATTCCAAGGATTGTTGTGAAGAAAATAGGTCTGATGTCGAGTTCTTCCAGGGTCTGTGGTCCGGAAAAAGATTCAGAAATTCTGATCTCAAAGAGGTTTCCGATATCGTGGTACGTTCTCTCGAGCTCTTTGGACATTGGTCCGGAGGTCGTGTCATCGCCCTGACCTGAAGGAAGAATAAAGCGACCGAACACTACAAAGTATACCAATGCCGCAGCAATGAGGGCGAGTCCGATGGGTGTTACAGAAAAAAGGCCAAATGGTTCCACATTGGGATCTGAAATCTTCATTACGTCATTCATGAGAATGAGAGGGCTTGAGCCGATCAGAGTAATACAGCCACCGATGATTGCGCAGAATCCCATGGGCATGAGGATTTTTGATACCGGAATGTTTGTCTGCCGGCAGATACGCTTCGCGGCAGGCATGAAGAGGGCAGCAGCACCAATGTTTTGCATGAAGCTGGAAATTAATGCCACTGTACCAGAGATAAGAATCATGATTCTGCTTTCACTTTTTCCAGCAAACTTGAGAAGAACCCGGGCCAGGGAATTCATGGCACCAGTTTTGTCAAGCCCGGCACCAATAATGATTACAGCGATAATGGACACAACAGCATTACTGGAAAGTCCGCTGATTGCCTCTGCTGGAGTTACCAAACCAAGTAGTGGGAGTATGATCATCATGATGATGCCGACTACATCGACACGAACCCATTCAAATATAAAAAGTAGAATTGCCAGGACCAGCACCGCCATGACAAGAATAATTGGTAAAGTCATTGTTTGTGTTTCCTCGTTTTGGTTGGAAATGATAAAATTGCGGTCTAATGGAAGGTTATTGAGAATGCGGGTCAGGAGGCCTGGTTGCATAGTGAAACATCGGTCTTGGTGCCGAATGGGTTCGTTCCCCCTTGCATAATGCCACTTTTGTCTCCCTCATTCTCTTCTACCCAAATAAATGGCCTGAGATTGCTTTCAGGCCGGATGTTGAAGTTTTCTCTTGATCAATATGTGAATACGAATCAAATTTTAAACTTGTTGTGCAACCCGTATGCCGATTTTTGGTTAAATAGCTAAAGATTGCAGTTCGAGTTATTCAGTGACTGGATGAGATGAGTGTTGAATTATCTGCGTTGGTGGCAAAGCACCGCTGTTGCAGGATGTAACGGTTTGTTAAATGCTTGAAAATTGAGCTGCCAGAAAATAGCATTGAGAAAAAAATGATTCGAAGAAATGGCTGGTTACACCTGTTGACGCGCTTGTCGTTGCAAGGTGCAACGTTTCATGTTGCAACGGTGTTGAAATTATGCAACACTGTTTGCTGCGGGTGGGGGAGGGATGACAAAAGGTGTTGGAATGCTAGGTAGTGTGGCTGAAGCCTCAGATTCCGTTTTGAGAAAGTAAATTTTTAAATGCTTGGCCTTAATTTTGCTTGAATGGCCTGAAAGCAACTATTTTTTTTAGGGGCTGCTGTGATGTTGACGTATTCTTGATTACGAATAATGCGGTAAAGCTCAACCTTGTTCAATTTACAATGTATCTGTTCTGATTATGGATACGTGAAGGAAATCTAATGATAGCATTAAACCTGCGGCAGAAGATGATAAGTTGTTTCTGTCTCCATCTGTTTTGTTATATTGCTCTTGGCACCGTTCTTCTGAATGATTTTGATATGTTCAATGATGACGTGACATTGCTGATGCATGCAGGGGATCTCAGTAATATTTGTCTTGAGATAAGGCGTTATGAAAAGAATTTTATTATCCGTCAGGATCATGAAGATTTCAAGAAGGTTCTGGAATATATAGATAAGGCGCAGCAGGCTGTTCCAAAGGTGGTTGAAGACTTGAAGATCATGCCGCAGCCAACCCACCTTGAAGATCTAACAGCAAAGCTTGCGGCTTATGAAAAAAATTTCGTATTTCTCAAGGAAGAGTGTGAGTCTGCAGAAGAGATGAGGGATTGTTCACAACGCGAAATAGTTCGTGGTCTTGGTCAGGATCTTGTGAGTATCAGTAAAGATCTGGTATTGTTTGAACAGCTCAAGATGGAAACATTTATTGAGCATTTTAAAACCCGTCTTGTGAAGGCTGCGGCCTCCCTTGTTCTTCTTTCAATCTTTACCATTGCTCTTCTCTATTTTTCCATTATCAATCCTCTGAAAAAGGTAGAGAATGCTGCTATTGATATTGCTAATGGAACTTTTTCGCATATTCTTGTTGGTGAAAAGAAAGGTGAAATCAGGAGTGTCTTGCGAGCCTTCAATAAGATGGTGACAGACCTGGAAGAGCAGCAGGAGCAGCTTTTTCAGGCCAAAAAACTCTCATCCATAGGAACGTTGGCCTCAGGAACTGCGCATCAGATCAATAACCCTCTAAATAACATAGCAACGTCGTGTCAGCTTGCACTCACCGAGGTTGATCCCGAGCAGAGTCCCCTGCTTGCAAAGATGCTTGATACCATAAATCAGGAGACAGAACGTGCTGGTGAGATTGTTCGTGGTCTCCTTGAATTCTCGAGGGCGCAGACATTTTCCTTACAGGCGTACCCCCTTGCAGCCGTGATAGATAAAGTTCGACTTCTTGTTGCCAGTGAGGTTCCAGCTGAGATTACTCTGGAAACAGACATTCCCGAGGACATAATACTGTTCATCGATGTTCAAAAACTTGTGGAGGCATTGTTAAATCTCTGTATTAATGCAGTTCAGGCAATCCCTTCACCGCCGGGTAAGGTTTCGATTACAGCAGAGGTTGATGGGGATGGGGCAAATGCTATCATCACTGTAAGTGATACCGGGGTAGGTATAGACAGGGAGCATCTTCAAAAAATATTTGACCCCTTTTTTACAACAAAGACGGCGGCAAATGGCACAGGGTTGGGGCTTGCTGTAGTTTATGGCATAATAAAAAAACAGAAGGGTCATATTTGGGTAGATTCGGAGAGAGGGAAGGGGACACGTTTTACAGTAAGCTTGCCGTTGAATCGTGATTGTGACCTCGGCAAATCAACCCCTAAAGCGTAACAGGCCAGGATAGAATATGTCAGATACAAGTGTTATTTCAATCCTGTTAGTTGATGATGAGGTGATAAACCTCCAGAATGTCGGACACTTTCTTGAACACCAGGGTTTTTTTGTAACAACTGCCGCAAGCGGAAATGAGGCCATTGATCTCATGCAGCACTCCCATTTTGATCTTGTGATAACCGATCTGAAGATGGGAGATATTGATGGGGTTCAGGTCATGAAGATGGCTAAGGAACTTTTTCCGGAAATAGAGGTGATTATTGTAACCGGATATGCCACAGTGAACTCTGCGGTGAATGCTATGGCTGAGGGGGCTTTTTACTACCTGCCCAAACCAATTAAGCTGAAGGAGTTGCACGTATTGGTTCTGCGGGCCACAGAAAAAATGATGCTGAGGCGGGAAATCAGTCGTTTGAAACAGCGTATAAAGGCTCAGCATGGCACTACCCAGTTTATTGGCCAGAACCCTGAAATTCTTAAACTCAAGGATTCCATTGCTCATTTTGCCCAACTTGATTGTAACGTTCTGATCACTGGTGAAACGGGGACAGGGAAAGAACTCGTGGCACGAACCATCTATGAGTTGAGTCCCCGGTCAGAAAAACGTTTTCTCCCGATTAACTGTGGAGCCATGACTGAAGATCTCATGGTTAACGAGCTTTTTGGGCATGAGAAAGACGCCTATACAGATGCCGGAGCAATGCGTAGCGGGCTCCTTGAATCCGCGACCGGTGGTGTGGTTCTTTTTGATGAAATCGGTGAGATGCCACTCACCATGCAGGTGAAACTGCTCCGGGTTTTGCAGGAAAAAAAGATCATTAGAG
>JAJRQL010000266.1 GCA_024280265.1 Deltaproteobacteria bacterium | reverse complement strand
GTGTTCCAGGGTATCCTGAAAGGTGTCACCCAGAAATCCGTCTCTGCCTGAGACAAGAAAGCCGTTTTCAGCGTGGGTGATGGCGGTTAAGGCTGTGCTCACAGCAACATTACCACGCATGGAGCAGCTCCCTTTGGCACCATCACAGAACCCGCCACCGATAGCAGAGATAAAATTATTGTAGGCACCATTAAAAAGCTCCAGTTATTTTTTCAAGAAGAGCAGACCGCCGATAACACCTGCTCCGGCAGCATATTGTGCGCCACAGACAGAAGAGACCTCCCCGAACCGGGATGTTATGAGGCTGGTGAGCAATATTGCCGCCAGAACTCCCTTTATTTCAAGTTCTTCTCCAAGATCAAGTTCTCTACTGTGGGTAACAACAGGTATCATGCAAGTAAGTCCTTTGTTACCGGATCCTGCACAGCTCATAACCGGAATCGAGTCACCGTTCATTCTGGCGTAGATGGCTCCCATCACCAGAGAGTCCACACCACTTCCGCCTTTGATATATTTCTGGCCATGCAGAGCTGCCGCCATGTTGTAAGCAATACCCTGGCGAACAGTGGTCTGCAGGGTTTGATCCTCGTAACACTCTTCAATGAGGTTCGGCCAGTTTTGAGAAATGTAAATGGTATTATCAAAGAGGAAGGTGTCAGGGATAACCTGGACATCATTACTCGGTGAGATACTAATCTCTTCATCATTCACGGTGACCTTTGTTACTCGCGTGTGACCTCCTTCAATCAACACTTCAGTCTGGTTTGTTCGCCATGGGCTGAAACAGCAATGAGCAGGGTGTCAATGTCCACCAGCTCAACTTTAAGGATGTCTTTTTCCTGGAGTATCTTTGCCCTGACAATGGTGTCTTTTTCAAGGCCTGAAAAGATGGAAAGTCTTTTCTCAGGGCATGCCATAACAAAGCCGAAGAGTAAGGCCCATTCACTGCCGCGAAGCTCACCGGCACGTGGAATTCCTGCACCAAAGGCATTTTTGTAGGTGCGCTGATCAATACGGAGAACAATTTCCTCCGGGGTCTCATCAAGGTATTTTCCGGCAAAGCTGGCACAAAAGGCAATGGCTGCCGGTTCTGTACATCCTGCGGTAACCTCGAGGGCTGAGGTGAGTTTCCGGGCAAGTGTTGTCATATCAAATTTGGTTTCCAAATGTGATGGCGTCGTACTTAGTCATCTACAATCTCCAGTTTTTACTAGCTCATCAAATGTCAACAATGAGAATTGTTGAAAAAACACTTGAGCTGCGTTTTGTCAACAATGAAAAAAGATGTCAACTGTCAACTGTGAACCCGGAGATCCCGTATCTTTTGACTCCACAGAGCAGGACCTGTTTTATGGGCAGATTCTCCCAGGCTGTCAACTGCGACCGTAACGGGCATATCTTCCACCACAAATTCATATATTGCCTCCATGCCGAGATCTGCAAAGGCGACAACTCTGGCAGCTTTAATTGCCTTTGAGACCAGGTAGGCTGCACCCCCAACTGCCATAAGATATACCGCTGAATGCGTACGGATGGAGTCGATGGTGGCATCACCGCGTTCAGATTTTCCTATCATACCGATGAGACCGGTTTTATCCAGCATCATATCTGTATACTTGTCCATGCGTGTGGCTGTGGTGGGGCCGGCTGGACCAACAACCTCGTCTCTGACGGGATCCACAGGGCCAACATAATAGATGAATTTGCCTTCAAAATTTACTCCATCCGGCAGTGGTTGGCCTGCTTCGAGAAGAGCCTGTATTCTTTTGTGGGCCGCATCCCTGCCGGTGAGAATAGTGCCATTGAGCAGCAGGGTTTCTCCAGCTTTCCATGATGCAATATCACCCTTCTGGATAATATCGAGGTGAACCCGTTTGACATTCTCACTTACCTCCCAGTGAATATCAGGCCAGTCAGAGATGCGTGGGGGGGCGAATTCTGCAGGACCGTTTCCATCGAGAGTGAAATGAATATGCCTAGTGGCGGCGCAGTTGGGGATTATGGCCACGGGGAGCGAAGCTGCATGGGTGGGGCAGTCCAGAATTTTAACATCAAGTGCTGTGGTCAGTCCGCCAAGTCCCTGGGCTCCAATACCCAGTTGGTTTACCTTCTCATAGAGTTCCAGGCGGAGTTCTTCAATATTGTTTTCTGCTCCACGTTCCTGTAGTTCCTGGATGTCAATGGGCTGCATCAGGGACTCTTTGGCGAGTACCATGGCCTTGTCCACTGTCCCCCCAATGCCAATGCCGAGAATTCCAGGGGGACACCAGCCGGCACCCATACCGGGAACTGTTTTAAGCACCCAGTCAACAATGGAATCACCAGGGTTAAGAGTGGTGAATCTACTCTTATTTTCCGAGCCGCCTCCTTTGGCGGCAATGCGGATATCAACAGTGGACCCGGGGACGAGTTCTGTGTAGACTACTGCTGGAGTGTTGTCGTGGGTATTGAGGCGTTCGCCGGCAGGATCCGTAACCACCGATGCCCTTAGAGGATTGTCAACATTGTTATAGGCCTTGGCGACCCCCTCATCAACCATGTCCTGAATGGCTTTTGAGGTGTCAAATCTACATTCCATGCCAATGGCAAGAAAAATTGTGACGATGCCAGTGTCCTGGCAGATGGGGCGCTGTCCCATGGCAGCCATGCGGGAGTTGATCAAGATCTGGGCCATGGCATCCTTTGCCGCCTGACTCTTTTCCAATTCATAGGCTCTTGACATTGCGCGGACAAAATCAATGGGGTGTGTATAGGAGATATGTTGCAGGCTGTCTGCAATTGAATCGATGAAATTCTGGCTGCTGATGGTGATCATGTTTCCCTCTCAAAAAAAAGTGTTTAAAAACAGTTTCGAACTCTGAAAAGTAGTATACTGTCAGCAGAAGTAAAGAATTGAAAATGGTCGCTCACCGAATAAGTTTTTTGGGGGTATGGTATCCGGAGGGGGCAGTGGTGTTTGGCATGAGAATGCCACCCTGGCCAATTATCGTTCCTGGATTTGTGACGGAGTTGCACCCTGTCTGGGCGTAATCTCCAAGAATTGCGCCGAATTTTCTGCGGCCAGTGTCTACAGTTCCGTCTTTTGTCCGGATGGAGATGTTATCACCGAGAAATTTGAGGTTGGCAAATTTGGTGCCGGCCCCAAGGTTTACATCCTGGCCCAAGATGGAATCACCAAGATAGGCGAAATGACCAGCTTTGGCATCATTGAGAAAGATGGAGTGTTTTACTTCAGTGGTGTGTCCTATAACACATCTCTTTCCGGTGAGGCAATATCCGCGCAGATACGCTCCCTGGCGGATCTCAGTGCATTCACCAATGATTGCAGGGGATTTTATCAGAGCTCCTCCTTCAACAAAGACACCTTTTGCTATGTCTATCCTGTCTCCGCAGAGAATTGCACCCGCCATGATCACTGCTGCACCTGTGAGTTCAGTAGCACCTTTTTTTACCCGTATCTCTCCCTTGTTGGTATCGCCATATTCTATGGAACATTCTTTGGCAGGTATAAAGCTTTTCTCATGCCAGATAACAGTATGGGGAAGGGGGGCTGCGTCTGGGAGCAGGTTTCGGTCAAGGCCAGGGTAACTGTGTGCATCCATATAAGTTTTCAGGTTGTTCAAGGCATCCCACACCGGTTTGTTCTTGTCAAAAAGTGTCGGATGTGGAAATTGGGATAGATCAAAAAAGGATTTTGTGCTTAACATTCTTTCCTCTCAGGGAAAAACAGGATAAAGTATTGTTATGGGAATATGAAGAAATTCAGTATGGAAGAAAACAGAAAAATATACAAGAAAAAATGAAGTGAGCTGCATCAGGTGTGATTGCTGGCTTGACTTCAATATTAGCAGTGTTTACGTTTCTGTGACAAATATAAATAATGATAGATTTTTCTGTTTTTTTGATATCAGGAGGTTTTTGTGGATTTTAATGATTCGTTATCCATAGGCATGGATGATTTTACCGACCATGAACATATGGTTATCCCCGATGAGTTGCCAATGATGGCTGTTCGGGATGTGGTTGTGTTTAATTATATGATCATCCCTCTTTTTGTAGGGCGGCCCAGTTCCGTGGCGGCGGTGAATGCAGCCCTTGAGGGTGATAAACTGCTCATGCTGCTTACTCAGAAAGATGCAACCCGTGATAATCCGGAGCCGGAGGATCTGTATAAAGTTGGAATGGTGTGCATGGTTATGCGAACCCTGAAACTTCCAGATGGCAGGCTGAAGGTTCTTGTTCAGGCAGTTTCCAAGGCCAAAGTGAAAAAATATTTACAGACTGATCCCTACAGTCTTGTAAAAATCAAGCCCATTGTTGAGGCAGAAGTAGAGGTGGCAGATGTGGCCACAGAGGCTCTGATGCGCACAGTTCGTGAGCAGACCGAAAAAATCATGTCTCTGCGCGGTATCCTTTCTGCTGATCTGATGATGATCATCAACAACATTGAGGAACCGGGGAGGTTAGCTGATCTTGTTGGTTCCAACCTGCGTCTCAAAATCACGGAATCTCAGGCTATTCTGGAAGAGAATGACCCCATAAAACGATTGAAACTGGTGAACGAACTGCTCACCAAAGAGCTTGAGGTGTCCACAGTTCAGGCAAAGATTCAGTCTGATGCCAAAGAAGAAATGAGTAAATCTCAGCGTGAGTATTACTTGCGTGAACAGCTCCATGCACTGCAGAAGGAGCTTGGCGATGGTGATGAGCGTGGTCAGGAGATTGATGATCTGTTGCGGAAACTCAAGAAGACCAAGATGCCCAAACTCGTCCGGAAGGAGGCCAAGAAGCAGATTGGTCGCATGGAAATGATGCATCCTGACTCTTCAGAGGCAACCATTATCCGAACTTATATTGATTGGATTCTTGATCTTCCCTGGAAAAAGGGCACTAAAGACCAGCTTGATCTTAAAGTTGCCAAAAAAGTTCTTGACGACGATCATTTTGGGCTTGATAAAATCAAAGAACGGATTCTTGAGTATCTGGCTGTGCGAAAGCTAAACCCCGAGACCAAGGGACCTATTCTCTGTTTTGTCGGTCCTCCAGGTGTTGGAAAAACTTCACTGGGGCAGTCTATTGCCAAGGCTATGGGAAGGAAGTTTTACAGGCTGTCACTGGGTGGAATGCGTGATGAAGCAGAAATACGCGGTCACCGTCGTACCTATATTGGAGCCATGCCGGGTCGGATTCTCCAAGGGCTGAAGAATGTGAACTCTAATAATCCGATTTTCATGATGGATGAGGTTGATAAAATTGGTTCTGATTACCGAGGCGATCCATCATCCGCATTGCTTGAAGTACTTGATCCAGAACAGAATTATGAGTTTTCTGACCACTATATGAATATGCCTTTTGATCTTTCTAAGGTCATGTTCATCACCACGGCCAACAGATATGACACCATTCCTGGCCCGCTTCTTGACCGGATGGAAATCATTGAGTTGTCTGGCTATACCCTGGAAGAAAAGGTGGTTATTGCCAAGAAATATCTTTTGCCACGCCAGATTAAAGAGAATGGCATCAAGACGCGCCATCTTCGTTTTGCCGATGGCGCGCTGGAGTATATTGTAAGTCATTATACCCATGAGGCGGGCTTGCGAAATCTGGAACGTGAAATAGGAAAGATTTGTCGTAAAGTGGCAAGGAAGATTGCAGAAGGTGGAAAGGGACCTTATTCCATCAGTCGCAATACCCTTGACCGCTATCTCGGGCCTCCCAAAACAATACCGGAATCAGAGCTTGAGGCGTTACATCAGCCGGGTCTTGTTACAGGTCTTGCCTGGACGGAGGTCGGTGGAGAGATCCTGCAGATTGAAGTAAATCTTATGCCTGGAAAAGGCAAAATGACCCTCACCGGACAGCTTGGTGATGTGATGAAGGAGTCGGTGCAGGCCGCACTCACCTATTGTCGCAGCCGCTGTGATGATCTTGGGGTGGAGGAAGGGTATTTTGATAAGCACGACATTCATGTGCATGTTCCTGCTGGCGCCATTCCAAAAGACGGACCGTCTGCGGGAATCACAATGGCCACTGCTCTCTATTCGGCCATCACTGGCAAAAAAGTGGTGAAAAAACTTGCTATGACCGGTGAGGTGACTCTGCGGGGCAGGGTTCTGCCTATCGGTGGCTTGAAGGAAAAGGCGTTGGCTGCTGTTCGTGCCGATCTTACCACTGTGATTATTCCGGCACAAAATGAAAAAGATCTGGTCGAGATTCCTGCTGAAATCCGTAAAAAAATGACTTTTTATCCGGTGAAAGATATGGATGAAGTAGTGGAAATTGCTTTCAACGGTACCGTGAAGAAGGACAGGGAAAAGCAGTAGTAGGTGATGGTGTCTGATATCGGGAATTGTGACGGCTGTTTTAGCTGCAAGAGGATCATCCTTGGAATGGTCCTTTTATGTTTTGTGGCATTGTTAGGGGTGGGGGGCTGGTTTCTTCAGTTTGCAAGTCAGGCAGCTGATGGAGAGAGAACCGAAACAGCAACGGTAATTATCCCCCTTGGGGCATCTGTCAAGGAGATAAATGCTATATTGGCTGATGCTGGCCTAGTGCCTAATGATGTCCGTTTTCCAATACTGGCCCGCTATCTGGGGATTGCTGCAAAATTGCAGGCGGGAGAGTTCGCACTGCATCGTGGTCAGACACCCCAGGAGATATTGAAAGAGCTTACTTCGGCAAAAGCGATTCAGCACGCTATCACCATTCGTGAAGGTTTGACCATAGCTCAGATTGCAGAGGTGTTTGCAAAAGATGGCTGGTGTGACGTTGATGAATTCGTCCGTCTTGCAGAAGATCCTCTCTTTATAAAAAGCCTGGGACTTGAACCGCGGATCAGTCTCGAGGGGTACTTGTATCCGGATACTTATTATCTTACCAGAAAGGGGCAGAGCACAGCTGATCTGCTTCGCATGCAGGTGCGCCATTTTTTTGAGGTCTGGGACGCCATCAAGGTCCCGGCTCCTATGGATCTTACAGACTATGAGGTACTTATACTGGCTTCCATGGTGGAAAAGGAAACTGCCAAAGCCAGCGAACGGCCACTTATTGCAGGAGTGTTTTTGAACCGTCTTAAAAAGGGGATGCGGATGCAGTCTGATCCCACTGTTATGTATGGTATTGAAGGATTTTCCGGAAAACTGAGTCGTAAGGATCTGCGTACCCCTTCACCCTATAATACCTACACCATTAAGCGACTGCCCATTGCTCCCATCTCCAATCCCGGAAAGGCGGCACTCAGTGCAGTGTTGCATCCGGAGGAGAGCAGTTTTTTCTATTTTGTTTCAAAGAATGATGGCAGTCACTATTTCTCAAAGTCCCTGCGGGAGCATAACCGGGCAGTTTATAAGTATCAGAGATCAAAAAAAGAGGAGAAGTAATTGTGCGGACAGAAGCGGCATCTGGAATTTTAAAAGGCCCTTGATTATTATCCCTTGAAAGCAGGGACAGGACATTGTCCATCAGAGATGGGTTGAAGATCTTTGCATTTTCCCTGATCAGGGGATCTCTGATTATTTGTCAGAGCTTGGTCTTCGATAAGGTCTTCTACAGCGCATGGCGTCGTAGGTATCTGCTGCTGCAATCATCTGGGAAATAATATTCGTCTTCCAGTGTCTGCCTATGTCCGGGTAGCCACCAGTATCAAAATGGATGTGCTGCTCCAGCGCTGCCAGCACCGCAAGCTTGGGGCCTCTGGGATACCAGGCAGGTATTCATCCCCTTTTGCGGAGTGTTCTTTGATGATCCCCTGTTCTTGTGGGTCAAGATCTCCTGCCTTGTTTTATATCTCTTCCAGAATAAAGACCTTGCCAACATTATAGAGTGTAGCTGTGATACCGATATCACAGGTCGCCCATATAGGTATTTCCTATTTGCAATATAGGAGATATTGTGCCAGTATCTAAAGGTCATTTTCAATACCTCCTACAGGGAGGCAATTCTTGAAATATTCAAGAAACAATAGAAAAGTCGTAATGTGTCACGCAACGTAACAAGTTGCTGGTTGTGCTCTGCAACTTGTAATCTTTTGCAGGGCCTCAGTGTTCCAGTCATTTACAAGGATAATTAAGTGCTGAATACCTATCGCAGAAAGTGAGAAGTCATTATGGCTGCTAACCCGGTTCGGGTAGCAACAAGATGTCAGCTACGGCGCCTTCGTCCCTTCCTGATCCCTCCGGCCTAAACCTGGCCAACGTTTCCTTTTTACGCACGGTATCAGACGGGCAAAGAACCGTCTGAATTGTTTATTTTTCAGGTTCACCTTGAGCATGTTTGATTGTTCAAGTAGCCCTTGGGCTTCGTTGTAACCTGTATCATTAATATTAATCCGGATCATAACGGCTGTTAGTGTTAACGACGAACGTAAGAAGGAGTTTTTATAGATGCAGGACAGCAACTTGCTTCTGATACAGATATTAGCGGGGCAGTTATGGTGGTAGGTGGCGGTGTCGCTGATGTCCAAATCGCCCTTGATCTTACCGGATTGGGCTACAAGGTCTACCTGTTTGGAAGATCCGGTGCGATCGGTGGGGTGGTCAATGTCTCTGGGGTGGCCGAGCATGCCAAGAGCCTGCCCAATGTGGCCTACGCCTCTGGAAATCTCTATTCCTGCTCCCAAGATGCCCAGAAAATTCTTGTGGAGACCATTCACAAGCATAAACTCAACCGGTTGGTGGTGGCTGCCTGCACCACCCGCACCCACGAGCCCCTTTTCCAGGCCATCCTGCGTGAGGCTGGGCTGAACCGTTCCCTTTTTGAGATGGTCAACATCCGTGATCAATGCTCCTGGGTTCACATACACGAGCCCGAGGCGGCCACCGACAAGGTCAAAGATGCGGTATGCATGGCCGTGGCCAAGTCCTGCCACCTCAGCTCACTTACGGATCAGCAGTTATTAGTGACCCCTTCAGCCTTGGTAGTAGGCGGTGGCCTGGCTGGGAGATCAGCCGGCCCTGGCCATTGCCGATCAAAGGCTTTGTGGTGACCATTGTGGAGCATAGCAAGACCTTAGGCGGCAAGACCCTGCTGCTCAGCGCCGACCGCTATGGCAATGATTCCAGACAAGCGATACAGAAACTGGTGAAGACAACCAGCAAGCATCCAAAGATTGCCATTCATACCGGAACAGAGGTGGTAGCGGTCTCAGGGTATATCGGCAATTGCACCACCACCGTGGAGGGAAAAAAGGGCCGTGAAATCATCAATCACGGGATCACAGTCCTGGCCACTGGCGGCAGACCGTACAAACCGAAACAATATCATTACGGTGAGTCAACCAAGCAGGTGGTGATGATCCAATGTGTCGGTTCCCGAGGCGATGATCTCAGCTATTGCAGCCGGGTCTGTTGCGGCCAGGCCCTGAAGAATGAAATTCGTCTCAAAGAACGCCAGCCGGACCTGCAGATCATGGTGCTTTATCGAGATATGCTGGCCTACGGCTTCCTTGAAGATGATTACCGTAAAGCCCGGCAGTTGGGGATTATTTTCTCCCGTTACAATATCGACAATAAACCTGAAGTGACACTGGGAAAAAGCAAAAGCGATCCGCTCCATGTTGAATATTTCGATCTTCTTCTTGATGATACGGTTGAGCTGGTTATGGATATGCTGGTTCTGTCGGTGGGCATTATTCCGGAAGACCCGACAACTCTGGCAAAAATCCTCAAGGTGCCGGTAACTGCTGAAAAATTCTTCCTGGAAGCCCATGTCAAACTGCAGCCAGTAGAGCTGTCGGTGGACGGTACCTATGTCTGTGGCCTGGCTCATTCGCCCAAGTCTATGGATGAGACCATCGCTTAGGCCCAGGCAGTAGCCGGTCTAATTAACGCCAGCAAGGAAATGATCACAGGCGGAGATTTTTCCAGAAAAACAATTGCAGGTCTGGTAGCGAAAAAATGTAATAAGGCACTAAGTAGCCTTGCCTGACTCGGAAACTTACTAATTGTTGAATTTCACATGCAACAATTTTTAATTTTAAAAAGGAGAATTACTATGTTTGAAGTAACAAAACCGGCTCTTACGAACATCAAGAATTATATAAGCCAGGAGAAAATCGACTCTCCTGTCCGCATCACCAAGGTATCTGGCGGCTGCGCCGGGCCCAGCCTGGGACATGCCATAGATGATAATATCAAGGAGCATGACAAGACCTTTGACTATGACGGAGTCAGCTTTGTGGTAGAAAACTCTCTCTTTGTCGCCTGCGGGGCTATCAAGGTTGATTACATCAAAAAGAGTGATGACGCCTGCGGCTGTGGCAGTAATGGCGGCTTTGCTGTAACCAGCAAGAGGTCATTATCCGGAAGTAGTGGTGGCTGTTCCTGCAACTCCGGATCATGCGGCTAAAAGGAATAAGTCTTTTTTTTTGCAGTATAAGCCTCTTTGAATAATTGCTGTTTTGTCAAACTACCAGGGCACTGGCACAGTAAAAACAATGAGATGGAAAGGAAATAGATTGAGCCGGAAATGGCCATCAGGTGTGATATGACCTCTATTGAGGCCCACGACCATCTTTGCCTGCGGCACTCAGGCCGGGAAGCTCAAGAATGATGACAAAACAACCAGTAAGACCACTATTTTAAAAAAGATCCAGCTAGTAGTGTCCATCCAGAAACGGCCTTTTCACTCGATTTCTGCGTCGCTACGAAAAACAAAATGCTCACATATTACTACTATGTTGTGCTTTTATTTTTCTATGCTCCTTGAACTCGAACGAAAATTCTCGTTTCTGGACAGATACTAGTTACTGATAAGGAGAAGAGTGATGAGTAATTTTGAAATAAAGGCCTATCCCGAAATGTGGCAGTCTCTCGATATAGATGTGGAGCGCTTCGATAAGATGCGAATCATGCTGGGGGAGCTCTATGAAAAGACCTTTCTCTCCCAGGAGAATCGGCCTGCTGCCATGGTCTATTTTGACAATATGGTAGCTGAGCTCCATGGTGGTCGCATCAAGGAACTGTTGGCTGCCAAAGAGGATGGTCGGCCGGTAATCGGTACCTTCTGTGTCTATATCCCGGAAGAGATGGTCCTGGCTGCAGGTGGAATTTGCGTCGGCCTCTGTGGCGGTTCCCAGGGATCGATTCCAGATGCAGAAAAGATCCTGCCCCGCAACATCTGCTCCATGGTCAAATCGGCCTTTGGTTTCAAGGATGGCCGGATCTGCCCCTATTTTCAGGCCGTGGACTTCGTCTATGGCGAAACCACCTGCGATGCCAAGAAAAAAACCTGGGAGCTCCTCGATCAGATGGTGCCCACCTATGTCATGGAGATCCCCCAGTGCAAAAAGCCCCGGGATATCGCCCTCTGGCTTGAAGAGGTCAAGGACTTCAAGGCCAAGGTGGAAGAGGTGGCAGGGAAAACCATCAGCGCGGACGATTTGGCCGGAGCCATTCAAATTATGAACAATAAGCGCCGTGTTCTCCAGCGCTTAAATGCCCTGCGTCATCATAAGCCTTGCCCTATCTCCGGCAAGGACGGCCTGCTCGTCGAGCAGATCGCCTTTTTTGACGAACCGGTTCGGTTCACCGAAAAGGTGGGCGAACTCTGCGATGAACTGGAAGAGCGTATCCAGAAGAACGTGGCGGTACCCGCAAAAAATGCTACTCGCGTCATGATAGCCGGAACTCCCATGGCACTGCCCAACTGGAAAATCCACAACCTGGTTGAAGGAGCCGGGGCAGTAATCGTCAACGAAGAGTCCTGTGTCGGCACCCGTTATTTCAAGGATCTTATTGCTGAGAATGTCAGTGACATGGATGATATGCTGGCGGCTCTGACTGATCGCTACAAGGAGATTGACTGCTCCTGCTTTACCCCCAATGACGAGCGGCTGGACCAGGTCATTAGGGAATTTCACGAATCCAAGGCTCAGGGAATCATAAACTATTCTCTTCAATTCTGTCATACCTATAATATTGAAGAAATACGGATCCGTCAGGCCTGTGAAAAAGAGGGTATCCCCTATATGTTCATTGAATCGGACTATTCCTCCGAGGATATGGGCCAGCTCCAGACTCGCATCGAAGCCTTCCTTGAGCAGATTGGAGAATAACCCTGTTTATGTTGAGATACTGGCGCTGTTTCACTACAAGTTTACTTGCTTTGTATAAGCTGAATAGTCGTGAGGGAGAAAAAAATGTTTGTCGGAATTGATTTGGGCTCCCGCACCGTTAAGATGGCGGTCTGGGACGGGGAACGACTGGTTGACCATAAAATCGTCGAATCCGGTTTTGAACCGCATCGCCAGGCGGAAAAGATGGTCGCCGGGGTAAAGGCCAGCGTCATAATAGCCACAGGCTATGGCCGCCATCTGGCCGCCGAATATTTTGCCGATCACGTTATCACCGAGATCAAGGCCCATGGACTGGGGATCTATCATCAGTTTCCTGACTGCACCACCATTGTCGATGTCGGTGGTCAAGACTCCAAGGTCATTGCCTTAAATGCCAGAGGTAAGGTGAGCAATTTCCAGATGAATGATAAATGTGCTGCGGGTACTGGCCGTTTTCTGGAAATTATGGCTGGATCACTGGCCTATGACCTGGCAGAATTCGGTCAGGCAGCCCTGAAAGCTGACAAAGAGGTACCCATCAACTCCATGTGTACTGTTTTTGCCGAATCTGAGGTGATCTCCATGAAAAATCGTGGTGTACCCCGGGAGCATATTGCCAGAGCCGTGCATGCTTCGGTGGCAGACCGTCTTTCCGGCATGCTGGCCCGACTTGGTTATGGCGAGGAAATCGCCTTTTCCGGTGGGGTGGCCAGAAACCCGTGCATGGTGCAGATGTTGCAAGAAAAGCTCCCTGAAACTCGCATGATTGTCCCTGAGCTGCCGGACCTCACCGGTGCCTGGGGCGCGGCCCTGCATGGTGCTAACTACTAAAGAGGTATTTCCATGTCGAATACAAGATGTTTCATGATCATTTTGTTTGCATTTCTGCTCTCCTCATCGGCCCTGGCCTTTCAGCAAGGAGGTTGCGGGGCCGGTGATTGCCAGGACTGCCACGCCTTGAGCAAGAAGGAGGCGGCCACCCTGTTGCAGGGCAAGGTGAGCGAGGTTATTGGCGTCAAACGCAGCCAGGTGCCGGGTCTCTGGGATGTCGAGGTTATCCATAAGGGGCACAAGGTGCCGCTCTATATCGATTTTTCCAAGCAGTATCTGATCAGCGGCAATATCATCAGGTTGGCCAGCGGTGAGAACCTGACCCAGCAGAATTTTACCAATATGAACCGGGTAGATATTTCCCGTATTCCCCTGGAAGATGCCATTGTTATCGGTAATCCGGATGCGCCCCGCAAGATTATCGTCTTTGACGACCCGGAGTGCATCTATTGCAGCAAACTCCATGGGGAAATGAAACAAGTTGTCAAAGAGCATACTGACATTGCCTTCTTTATCAAGATGTTTCCCCTGACCATGCATCCGGATGCCTATGACAAGGCCAGAACCATTATCTGTGCTAAAAACGGGGGGGGCAAATGCCCGCGCCAGCGTCCTGCTTAGCGACAGTCTTGCCGGCAAGTCGCTGCCTGCTCCGGAGTGTGAAACTGATCAGGTAGATAAAAATATCGCCCTGGCCAAAGAGCTGAATATCAGCTCTACCCCCCCCCTGATTATGCCGGATGGCCGGGTGCTGCCCGGCTATAAAAAGGCGGATAAGATCGTTGCGGCAGCACAAGCCGGAAAACCATGAAACGCGTAACCCTGGAAATCCATCAGACCCGCCGTTTCAGCAAACAGTTACAGGCCCTGGCCAAGGTCGGTAAAAATGAGCGAATTATTGCCAGGCGGGCCGAGAAGATCCTTGTTGACCTGCAGGATAACCCCTTGCATGAAGAAACGGAATGCCGACGCACCCACTATGGCGAACATCGACTCAGGGACTGTCGTAAATACGACCTCTCCTGCGGTTTTCGCCTTGTTAGCCTGAAGAGAGACAGGCGGCTGATTTTTACCTGCATCGGCAGTCATGACGATTACCAGCGCTGGATAGAAAACCATCGGGAACACCACGAAGGAATCGAGTCGTCTCCTGTTCCCAGGCGTTGTTCCACAAAGAACCAAGGGCCAGTTACCCCCCGCAAGACAGAGCCGGACATTGATGAATACGAGGAACAGCTCATGGCCAGAATTGATGAACAGATGCTGCGTGAGATCTTTGCGGGACTGTACAAAAAAAACAAAACCGCATAGTGTCTGAAATCACTGAACTCAAAAAATAAGGAGAAATGAAATGATTCAAAAACTGAGGCAAAACACCATTACCGCTATCACTCTATTGGTTGTGGGTCTATTAAGTGTGGCGGCACCCACCATGGCCGACTCCCTAACCCCATTTCAAGGTGAAACCGGAACTATCAAGGTTTCCGGCGGCACCGCCCATATCCCGGTGATGAAAGAGGCAGCCAAACGGATTATGACCTTTAATCCCGAGATCCGCATCACCATTGCCGGCGGCGGCTCCGGAGTCGGCATTAAACAGGTGGGGGAAGGCTTGGTGGACATCGGTAATTCCGGCCGGAAGGCCAAGGATACCGAGATTGCCAAATATAACCTCAAGATGTGTAAATGGGCTATTGACGGCGTGGCCGTGGTGGTCAACCCCCGCAACCAGGTAACATCTCTCACCAGCGCTCAACTGAGAGATATCTACAGCGGCAAGGTTCGTAACTGGCAGGCCCTTGGTGGAGCTGATAAACCCATTACCGTCTTCACCCGGGATAACTCCAGCGGTACCAGGGCAGTCTTCTGGAAAAAGGCACTGGCCAAGGGTGACATAACCGACAGGGCCCATTTTGTGGTTTCCAATGGCGCCATGAAGGCCGCTGTTTCCCAGGATCCCTATGCCATCGGCTATGTCTCGGTTGGTTATATTGACAGCAGCGTGACACCAATGGCCTTGGACGGCGTGGTGCCAACCCTTGATAATATCAAAGCAGGGCACTATAAAATCGCCCGCGGCCTCTACAGCAATACCCGCGGGGAGCCCTCCGGACTAGCCAAAAAACTTCTCGATTACCTCCTTTCTCCTGAGGGGCAGGCCATTGTGGCCGATAAGGGATTTATCCCGGTTCAATGACAAGAGCGCGTCTGATCGAAAGGGCCTTGTTGCTGGCTGCCACGGTCAGTGGCCTGAGTACGGTCTCCATTTTTGTCTTCATGGTTATCCTTGGCCTGCCCATTCTTACGGCAGGCCATTTCAGCGAGTTACTCACTGGCCCCTGGTCACCTGATCATGGGGTCTACGGCATCCGGTCCATGATCGTCGGAAGCCTGACCATTTCTTTCTTGAGTCTACTCTTTGCCTTTCCCTTGAGTCTTGGCACCAGCGTCTTAATCGCTGTGCTGGCTCCCAGGGGAGTTGCCCTGGCCATGAAACGACTGGTCCGCTTCATGACCGCTATCCCCACTGTGGTCTATGGCTTCGTGGGGATTTTTTTGTTGGTCCCCATTATCAGAGAGCTCTTTGTCCACGGTTCCGGCATGTCCATCCTCACCGCCGCCCTCTTACTGGCCATTCTGATTTCACCCACTATGATTCTGATTTTTGTGGACAGCTTTGAGAGGGTGCCAAGATCATATTTAACAGCGGTTGCTGCCCTGGGGGGGAGCAGAATCGATAAGCTGATTCATGTCATTCTGCCCTGTTCCTGGCCGGGAATCGTGACCGGTCTGGTGCTGGCCCTGGGGCGCGCCATGGGGGATACCATGATCAGTCTGATGGTGGCCGGCAACAGTGTGGGACTGCCCCAATCGATTCTGGATTCCAGCCGAACCCTCACCGGTCATATTGGCCTGATCATTTCCGCTGACTTTGACAGCCTGGAATTCAAGGCCCTCTTTGCATGCGGCCTTCTTCTCTATCTCATGACCTCTATCATGGTCGTTATCATTCGCAGTCTTCACTTCAGGGCAGGAGTAAGAGGATGGTGATGAAAAGAGTTAAGGAAAGTATTATTGTTGTCCTGTCCTGGCTCTGCAGCCTGCTTCTTGCAGGGAGTGTGGCGACAATTATCGGTTATTTACTCTTTAAAGGCCTGGCCACCATCAATCTCGCCCTCATCTTCGGCGACACCGCCCCCCTGGAGGCCATTTTCCTGGGGCGCCAGGTCTTTAACGGTCTGCTGCCGGCCATGGTGGGCACTCTGGCCCTGGTTCTGTTGGCCCTGATCTTTGCCATTCCCCTTGGCGTTGCCGCCGGTATTTATATGGCCGAGTATGGTAAAGGGCGATTGAAGGGGTGGTTCAGCCTGTTTTTTGACATCCTGGCCTCTATCCCCTCCATTGTCGTTGGTCTCTTCGGTTTTTCCGTGGCCGTGTTTCTCCACCACAACCTGTCGGAACGAATCTATCCATGTCTGCTGATTGCCGCCCTGTCCCTTGCCTTTCTGGTGCTGCCCTATATTATCCGCACCACCCAGGTGGCCCTGGAATCGATCCCCGTGACTATCCGCCAGACCGCCCCGGCGCTGGGGGCCACAAAACTGCAGAATATCAGCCATGTCCTACTTCCCCATGCCCTTTCCGCCATGATGAGCGGCATTGTATTGGCCATGGGACGTTGCGCCGAGGACACGGCAGTTATCATGCTCACCGGCGTGGTGGCCAGTGCCGGAATGCCGCGCTCGATATTTGCTGGTTTTGAGGCCTTGCCTTTTTACATCTATTACATATCGGCCCAGTATAGCGATTCCCGGGAACTGGCCAGCGGGTACGGGGCAGCCATCATTCTGCTCATCATCTGTATAATGCTCTTTGGCCTGGCCTTTTACATCAAGGCACGCTTTGAACTAACGTTCACGGCCAGGAGCGGCGACAAGCGGCGAATATCACAACGGATAATGAAAGCTCCAGACCGCAGAAAAAAGTCCCTCAAAGTGAACTTTCAGACAGAACAGTCAGGACAAGGCACCCTCCTATGAAGACCAAGATAAGACTGAGTGATATTTCCTTTTCCTATGGTAATAAACTGATTTTTAAGCAGATCAATGCGGAGTTTGCAGAACACTGCATTACCGCTATTGTCGGTCCTTCGGGCCAGGGCAAATCGACCCTGCTTACCATTATAAACCGCCTGTGGGAAGATATCCCGGCAACTAATCTGCACGGCAAGATCGAGGTCTGGCTTAACGGGACTAACGGGACACCACAGGATATCTATGATTCTGCCTATCCAGCTGATAGCTTACGACGTAAGGTGGGAATGCTTTTTCAGACCCCCAACCCCCTGCCCATGTCCATCTACAGAAACGTGGCTTTCCCTCTGAAACTGGCTGGCATTAAAGACCGTGAACTGGTTGATCATAAGGTGAAAACAGCTCTGCGTCAGGCCTTTCTCTGGAAGGAAGTCAAGGATCGGCTTGATGATAATGCCTTGATCCTGTCCGGCGGCCAGCAACAACGCCTCTGCATTGCCCGAGCCCTGATCATGGAGCCTGAGGTTCTGCTGTTGGATGAGCCCACCTCGTCTTTGGATTCCCGGGCCTGCAAGGTAATCGAAGAGCTGCTACTGACACTCCAGCAACAATGCACCATAGTGATGGTCAGCCATTATCTGGATCAGGTGAAGAGAGTGGCCGACACAACCTGGCAGTTGGAGGATGGGAGATTGACACGTATCTGAACTATCCTAAACATTACAAAACTGTGTGGTCTCCACTGCAAGTACTAGAACTATTCATGCTAAACAAACCCTTGGTGACTGTGGAGTTATGTTTTCTTCGGATGGGGCTTGATGGAAAGGCAAATCTGTATAAATATGGTCTGAACACAGACAGCACAGTAAAGATTTCCGTCACAGGTGTTGATATGTATCCCCAGGTCAGCCCGGACGGGAAGAGTCTGCTCTTTATTTCCAGTGCAAAGGGAAACCGGGATGTGGCGTTTCTGCTCGTTCCGTGAACAAACAGAATGTTTGTCCTGTTGTAATTTGCCATGGTGGCACATAAACGCTTAAAAGAGGGAAATAAAATGAAGAAGAGTTGTTTTTGCAGGATATTTACATCATTGGGGCTTATTGTCTGTTAACAATTGGCTCTAATGCCCTGGCTGCAAATCCTGCAGGCACACAGAAAATGGGTGGTGCCTGTCTTTAACTATATTGTCTTGGCGGAACAGCAGTATATGTCTATGATAAAAGTATTGCTGGATAAGTATACAATTAAAGATCCTGTGCAAGATGATACGGCAGGAGTGTTTGCAGATCCGGAAATGCAGAAGTTGTATGAGGTTCTGGTTGAGAAAGGCAGGAAGTCTGTGGTAGATGCCCCTGCAGACGGGTATGACCATAGAGGATCTCGACATTAGGGATCTCCTTGATGAGCTGGAGAACACTGATAATACAGATATCAGGATCGTGTACCAGAATCTGGTTAAGGGTTCCCGTAATCATATGCGGGCTTTTATGAGCCAGCGCAAATTAAATAAAGGGGAATACAATGCGCAATACTTGAGAGAAAAGCAGATTGAGGAGATTGTTACAAGTCCCATGGAGAGAGGGCCTCTTGGTGCCGACGGGAGAACGATGGCCTTACCATAGACATCGCCCAAATAGAAGGCACTGAATTTAGTACCCTGTAAACAGTTGCAGACAGTCCGCTGGGTAAAGGAAAGGTGTATTATTTGCGCCTCGGATGTGAAGTTTTCTACTTCGCCATCTACAAATTTAGGTTTTTACGATCTTGTCAAGTGTGTTGAGTGTACTTCCTTATCTCTGGCTTTCCCATTAAAAGCAATTGTTTATCACCTAGTCTGCTTCAAATCATGTTATAGTAAGGGTTGATATGACCTGTTGTTGGAGCAAATGGCTCCTGAAAATGAACAGCAGTTATACCTGTAACTGCCAAGACAAGTTTTTCGACTCGCTCTTTCTGGTCTTTTCTGATATTTGAGATCTTCGCCGTATCACCGTCCACCACAACATTGACCTTTGCAGAATATTCGACCAGCAGTGCATGAATTTTTGCTGTTTTTTCCATATGGTCTAAAGTGTCTTGAGATTCTTGAGTTGCCTGGAAATGTGGTTTCTGAGCCGTATCGTATAATATTTGTACGGCATCATCAATCGTCAGACTGTTAATATTCAGAACCATATCATACAGCCTGCTGTCCCAGGTATCTGTTCCGTATACCTGGAGTCCCCATTTGCGCCGTTCTTCGTCATCTTTTTTCAGAATGAACAGAGCTTCTTGGGCGGTAATATTGGCCCTCTTCATTTCCTCTTGAACCCGGTGATTCATATCTGAATTGATTCTTACTTTAAGAACATGAGGAATATTCTGAAGAAGGTAGTGACCAGCCAGGCCATGAAAGACAACATTATCTTTTTTTATGTGTTTGAGCAGTGAGTAGCGGTAATAACTCAAATATCTGTCTTTACCGTATTGAAAACGTTCGAGCACGGTCGGTGTATCATGAAGGGCCCGAATGAGTTTAATCTCAGGAATATTAAATTCAGCACATGCTTCAAGGACGATCTCCCTGGAGATACACTCGTAATTTAGTTTCTCAGCCAGTTTCTCAGCTACCTCTTTGCCTCGGCAGTAAGATCCCCTGGAAATAGTAATGATTGTCATGATATTCTCCTTGGAAACCAATAAATAAAGTAATACTTTATAGTTTATATTTAGGTAGATGGATTTGTGAAAAGTCCAATTTAAGAGATTTTAAGTTCCGTAACTTATCGAATCTGTTGGGGGTGAGTTTGTGATTTTAACATTTTCACGAGCCCATCTCAGTTGGGAACATACATTTAACGCGGAATTTTTTTTTTTGCAACACCTAAGAAATGTAACTGAGGCAGCGGGATTTGCCTTACTGCCCCCCTAGGCCGGATAGTTACACAAGCGCAACCTCATGACTATTGGGCGCTTACTTCGGCAGGTGAACACTCCTCCCAGTATACCGGACATGTCATGCGTCGCCCATGGCCAGTAAGCATCGAGTTTCTGGGAGTACTCTTTTCTCTGTTATTACCCCCTAGGAGTCTGTCGGACTTTCACCCTCGCCAGTGACGTGGCATTTAAGGGTGAAAGTGCACAACTCTTTGTTTTTGTAATCAGTGGTAAGAATTTTAAGAAGTGTTTAATTATTATCCCTTGAAAGCAGGGACAGGAAATTGTCCACCAGAAATGGATTGAAGATCTTTGCTTTTTCTCTGACCAGGAGATCTCTGATTATTTTTTCAGAGCTTGGTCTTCGGTAGGGCCTTGTACAGCGCATGGCGTCGTAGGTATCTGCTACTGCAATCATCTGGGAAACAATATTCGTCTTCCAGCGTTTGCCTATGTTCGGGTAGCCACCGCCAGCAAAATGGATGTGATGCTCCAGTGCTGCCAGCACCGCAAGTTTGGGGGCTTCCGGGATACCAAGCAGGTATTCAGCCCCTTTTGCGGAGTGTTCTTTGATTATCTCTTGTTCTTTTGGGTTCAATGCTCCTGCCTTGTTCAATATCTCTTCCGGAATGAAGCCCTTGCCAATATCATAGAGTGTAGCTGTAATACCGATATCATAAAGATTCTGATCTTTGAATCCGAGAGATTCTGCCTGGGCCAGAGTTAGAATGCACACGTTTATGACATGGGTAAATGTGTAATCATCGTTTGACTTTAATGGAGTTAGAAGGGAGAGGGGGTTCAGGTTTCTTGAAAAGAGAGTCACAAAGGAGGCCATGCTGTCCTGGACTCCGCGCAGGTCAAAATTCTGATTCTTTTTTATGGAAAGATAAAGCTCCTGGGCCAGAAGCAACTGTTTCCCGGAAAGGGATTTGAGTTTGGCTATGAGTTCAGGGTTGCTCCTGGACGTATTGTCGACACCTTCTGAGAAGAGTGGTGAATCAGGAGTGAGGCTGTCGTCATGGGGGACTTCTTTCAGGCCCAGTTTCCCGGAAGAAATTCCCGGCCCGTTGTATACCGTGGTGGCACTTTTGGAAGAGAGATCAGAGAGGAACAGGGTCAGTTCCCGCATGGTAAGTCCTCTTTTAAAGGAGACATGCCCAATGCTTTTCTGTTTGAGAACGGTGATGAAAAGAGAAAAATAATCAGACTCTTCAGGTCGAATTGCTCTGTTGTTGATAATCAGATCATTGTCTATGATGAGGATGGTGAGTTCTCTTACGGTGAACAGGGTTTTGTTCAGACTGCTGAAAGTCCTGGCGATCATCTCTTTTGTTTTGGGATGATCCAGGGAATAAAGCCGGGTATTACTGATGACTACTCTCAATAGATACAGGGTGTTAAATACCTGTTTATACATCTTTGTGTCTTGTCGCTGCTGCGGTCTCATGCCTTGCCTCTATGCCTGGCAGGATCTGGGAGCAGGGCGTTGCAAATTTTCTGAATTTCTTTGTCTTTTATCTTGAGACCTTTTTTAACCAGAGCTCTACGCTCCTGATCCGGGTATCCTTTCAGTGAATAAAAAAGGATTCGTTTCATTGATGTGACCTGCTCTCTGTGGAAGGGCCATTTGGTAAAGGCAATTTTCTCAAGGCTGGGAAGCGCTCTGCTGTCACCAGTGTGGCTGAGTATCATGAAGAGTTTCTTGTTTTTCTCAATGCTGGTCTGTTTTATGAACTGATGCTCCAGGAGCTTTATCAGCCTAGGGATGCATGGCGCAGGATGGTGAATATTACAGAGTTCTATTGCTGTATTTACAGTGTTTTCATTGTTCGATTCCAGCATGGATTCAAGTGTTGCGATGGCTTCCTCGTCATGGATTGGCAGCAGCAGTCCCATTACTTTCATTCTGATATCAGGATATTCATGGTCTAAAAAGGGGTGGAGGAGCCGGACTGTCCCTTGGATGCCAAGGGACTCTATGAGGGAGAGGAGTTTGAGTATGTTGTTGTTGGTTTTTGTTTTTGGAAGAAGAGTGAAAATTTTGGTAAGTGTTTCGAGTCTGTATACCTTGAAAATGGTGACCAGCAGGTCATTCTCTGCCACCTTCTGACTCATGGAGAATATCGTGAGGAGTTCGTCCAGAATATCCGGACAGAGGAGGTTGAAAAGACCTGCCGCATTTCGTCGTTCCTCTTCTGTGCATTCTGCAAGGATTGAGTAGATGTAGTCAATAAAATCGAGAGATTTCAGTTGCTGCAGGCAATCTGCGGCAGTCTTTCGTACGGCAGCTGATTTTTTTTTCTTCACCTGTTTGCGGAGGAGTTTGACTGCGGTTTGCAGGAGGTCGAAATCACCACTGTCGGGGAGCACTAGGCATATTTCAATGAGTTTGGTGGCAAGACTCTGGTATTCTGTATCATCTTCTGTCTGTCGCATAAAGAGGAGGGTTGCCCTGACGATTTGTCGGTTCAGGTGGGACTCTTCCAGGGTATGCAAATGTTTTTCCAATGGGAAAACAGCGTGTTGAGGTGTCGGTGCTGCTGGGCTGTCTGCCAGGTCCTGGAGTGTGTTGTGATATTTTTCACTGACATTGATGGTGTAATGTTCAGGATCAAGGAGATTGTCTATTTCTCTTTGCCTGGCAACAGCACCGGGAGGTGTTGCTTTTGCCGTGAAGCGAATTCTGGAAATTTTCTTGATCAGGTTTAACAGTGCCGGAGAAACCTGGACATTCTTTTTATTGATCTGCTGGATCATATCGAGCACAACAGTGTCAGAAAAAGTTTCAAGAAGTTTTTCTGGATTTCCGTGAGTCATATTCTGGTCACAGCGCTCAAGGGTTGTGTTGAGGAACTGAGCCCGGAGCTGCGGGTTGAGTGAGGCGATGATTCTGCTGAATTCCCGGCCCCCAAAGGAGGCAGATGACAGACTGTCTCCGGAGTCCTGTTTTAACATCTGGTCAAGAAGAGATGAAAAGAGTTTCATAATCTCAGGCTGTTTGCTGGCATGGTGGTTGATGGCTGCAGCCAGGGTTTCGGGGGCTGCGAGTCTTCTTGCTGTATTGCCGGACTTACTGTTATCGGAGAACCCAAGTATACCACTGGTCAGCTTCTGCGTGAATGAGAGCCATGTAAGGGGGGGCGTTTTTCCATTTTTTGCAGCAGTACCTGTATCGTCTGTACGATCAAAATAGTCGTAATTAATTATCTCCACATCTATATGAGGCAGGTTGAGAGAAGCGAGTTGCTGCTGCATGCTTTTCCCTGACTGATTTTGTTCAGGTAGTACCCCCACTGTTTTGAGAAACAGAAAGAGGGCGTGTTGCATTATTCCGTATGAAAAAGTCATGGAGGCAATTTCGTGGCGGCCGAGGATTTTTGCCAGGGTTGTGCATGACTGCGATTCAGCACCAATGGATTGGCCATTGTATGTGATGATGTTTCTGGCAATGCCAAAGAGGATTGTTTTTCTGTTGAGGAGTATCCGGGAGAGAAGCTGGTGGGCCACAGCAAGACGATTTTTCACCATGGTGTGTCCGGCAGGGTAGAGCTGGATATTCTTCAGGGCCAGATAGAGGAGTGACAGGAATTCTGTGAGTTGTTTGGTTTCAGGGGGCTGTTTTTGGTTTTTATTGTCCACAGAAAAGAGTACTGAGGTTAAGGGTGGGCCCTGTTATGAGGCGAGTTGCTGCAGTATGTATTCATCTCTCTCCGTAGTAGGGCCGCGGTTGGATTTCAGGTGGAGAAAGCTGAGACCGATATCGAACAGGTTGCTGTCAAACTGTTCAACTCGAACCACGGAACCGGTGATAGTCAGGTATGAACTGTCTTGAACTGGTATCTTAAGTTCCAGTCGGGTGCCAATGGTGTAACACTCATGGCAGGAGATCAGAATACCGCTTTCGCTGATATTTTTTGACCTGCCGCTTCCGTCGTCCTGCATTTGTTCCAGAGAACGTATTCCAATTTTCTTATCAAAACAAACCCTCGTAAAAATTCTTTTTTCTTCTGAGAACAAGTTGAGTTCATGGGTACCACGGCTCTTGGCCTGATACATGGCCCGGTCAGCGCAGGTTATCAGACCTGGCCCGTCGTGGCTGTCGAGGGGGAACGAGGCCAAGCCTGCACTGCAGAAAACGGGGATTTCTACTCCTTCATAGTAGATGATGGTTTTGTTAATCTGTTCTAGGATCTTTTTCCCCACCATCAGGCCCATGAATTTATTGGTTTCGGGAAGTAAAATGACAAATTCATCACCGCCATAGCGACAGGCGATATCTTCTTTTCGCTTTGAGCGCAGGAGGATTCTCCCCACTTCTTTTAAGACGGCATCTCCTGCCAGGTGCCCATGCCGGTCGTTGATTTTTTTGAAGGTGTCAAGGTCGAAGAAGATAATTGTGGCATCCTGGTTGTGGCGTTTTGCTCTTGAGATTTCCTGCTCAAAGGAGTTCTGGAAGGCCCAGCGAGAGAGCAACCCAGTGAGGAAATCCTGGTAGGCTGATCTCAGAGTTTCTTCAAAACGGGAAATTTCAATCAGTTTGGGATTGTTAAGGTAAGGTTGTATCGAGCTGAAGTAGTCGCAGGCGGCAGTGGCAAGACCCACTTTACGATTGAGGTGCTCTTGCATTTTTTCAGCGTGTTTGACAATAGCGTCCCAGTATTTACAGGCGTTTTCCCGGGTAAAGTTGAGTTGTACAAGGTTGTTGAGAATTATCTTGCAGGCCTCTTTTTTCATTCCGGAGATGAAGGGTTGCAGGTGACGACACTGAACCGTGGAATCTCCAGGGGCACTGGAGAGAGAGTTGCGAATGTTCTGTTGCAGGAGTTGTATGTCAGTTGAGGAGTTGTCCTGATTACGTAGAGTCATGGTTGGCTGACACCTGCATTTGAGAGGAGAGCTATTGAGAGCGTCTGACAGATTGATGTTTTTTTTCTGAGAGGGGGGTAATCTGTTAAAACGACTCGTGTCGGTCTGTCGTCTGGTATTAATTATTCTGCCAGACATGAATATGAAATTCCGTATTGTCGAATACTAACAGTGTTTTATGAAAAATGAAACGAAAATAAGCTTTAACTCCCTGATATGATATCGTAACTAGCTTGAGTTGCTGTGCCTCTGCGTGCTATGTCCTGTTATTCCAGTATATTATATTGTTTTGTGGGGGGTGTGTGTCCGGCTGGGTTTAATTGTGATACTCCTTTCTGAACCGTGACAACGCTTGGACAACAATAGGGAATATGGTAGAAAGACTTGCATTGTTTATTAATTCCATAATTATTATGCTAAATTGAGACTGTATGAAAATAGCTTTAGTCCAGATAAATCCGATTATTGGGGATTTTGCAGAAAACAGCCGCAAAATCCTTGATTCCTGCCACGAGGCCTGCACAAAGGGATGTGGCTTAATAGTCTTTCCTGAACTGGCTCTCTCCGGATATCCTCCCTGCGATCTTCTTGAAATACCATCGTTTATTGCCGATCATGACGAGGCTTTTGCGGTGCTTTGTGCAAAGCTTCCTGAAATTGATGTTCTTTTGGGATGTATTGAAAAGAGGAGTTGGGGAAATACAGGGAAGAAACTGTATAATAGCGCTTTCTTTATTCAAAAAAAGGCGGTGGTTCAAAAAATCCAGAAACAGTTGCTGCCCACCTACGATGTCTTTGATGAAAAACGCTGGTTTGAGCCGGGGGATTCCTCGGAAGTGATCGAATGCGGCGGCCTGCATTTTGGGGTTACCATCTGCGAAGATATCTGGCATTCAGAGGTGAACGAGTACGGGAAGGATCCGATACATCCCTTCTTTGATGAGGGCAGGAGCATTGATTGTCTGATTAATATTTCCGCCTCTCCTTATCAACGGGAAAAAGAGGCTGTCCGGCAGCGCTTGTTCAAAAAAGTATGTACCCGGTATTCTGTTCCCCTGCTCTATGTGAATCAGGTGGGTGGGCAGGATTCACTGCTTTTTGACGGGCGCAGTATGGCCATGGATAAGAATGGGGTCGTGCAGGCGTGGTCCTGTGGCTTCGAGGAAGATGTACTCATTGTTGACAGTACCGACTGGAGTGGCATGATATGTGAGGATGTGGAGGAGGCAGATTTGGCTGCACTGTGTGACGCGCTGGTCATGGGCATCCGCGACTATGTTCGTAAATGTGGTTTTTCTGCTGTGGTTCTTGGCCTGTCCGGCGGGATAGACTCTGCTCTTACTGCAGCCCTTGCTGTAAAGGCACTTGGTTCTGAGAATGTCCTCGGTGTTGCCATGCCTTCACCATATAGTTCTGACGACTCCATGGAAGATGCACGACAGCTTGCCTGGAATCTTGGTTGCGGTTTTGAGGTGATCCCCATCAGTGAGCTGTTCGCATCTTTTAAAAAGAGCTTGCAACCATTGTTTGGAGATGGTGACGTCAGTTCTGATGATTTCACGGAGCAGAACCTCCAGGCGAGAATTCGAGGGAATCTGCTTATGGCGCTATCAAACAAATTTGGACATCTGCTCCTATCCACTGGAAACAAAAGTGAGATGGCAGTAGGATATTGTACTTTGTACGGTGATATGAATGGCGGCCTGGCGGTCATTTCAGATGTGCCCAAGCAACTGGTGTATGAACTGGCGCGTTTTGTGAATAGGGATGGCGAAATTATTCCCCGGCGAACCATCACCAAGCCTCCCACTGCTGAGTTGAAGCCGAATCAGTGCGATCAGGACGATTTGCCAGACTATGCAGTTCTTGATAATATTTTAGAGTTACATCTCGAGGAGCATCTCGGCGTAGCCGAAATTGCAGAACGTGGTTTTGCGGAAGAGCTCGTTGCTGATGTGCTGCGACGGGTACGTGTTAATGAGTATAAACGCAAGCAGGCACCCATGGGTCTGAAGGTGACCAGCAAGGCTTTTGGGTATGGCCGCAGGTTTCCTAATGTGCAGAACTATCAGGGCTGATGGATGGCAGACCCGACGAGTCGGAAAACTTTTTAGAGTCGCTGGATTCTTTTCTGTACTCCCTTGAGGGGTGTAAGTGCCTTGGTAGTAACTTTAAACTTCTGATTTCAAAAATCTCCCACGGTTTCCCGGAGTTTCGTACCTCGCGTACCTGTTTTTTTTTTATTACAGTTTGAATCTTAGGCTACATCAGCACGAAACTCTAAACTCCAGTTTTTATGGAGTAAGGCACTAAAATGGATAAATCGGATAGCAAGGGATGGAGTTATCGCAAACAGGTCTTTTTGTTGTTGCTGCTCATGGTGGTGGGAGTGCTTATCTACCGTGAGATGACAACCAAAAGGCCGGGTCAGGTGTATATTACCACCAGTGGTCGTATTGATATGTGTCTTTCCTGTCACCTGGATGAAAAACTCGATCCTGCTCACGATCCGCGGGTGATCGGCTGTGCGTCGTGTCATCTTGGTGATGCCCTGGCCATAGATAAGGAACGTGCTCATAAGGATATGGTTTTGAATCCTGGAGACCTTCGGGTTGTGGAAAAGACCTGTGGTGTTGAGGGTTGTCATCCCACAGACGTGAAAAAGGTGAAGAACTCGCTGATGGCAACCAACCGCGGTATCATAGGAACCCTGCTCTATTACTGGGGTGAGAGTGACAGCCAGGATAGTGATCTGACAGTCAAACAGCTGATGGACAGTGGTGAAACATCCTTGGCACTCGATTATTTCAGAAAACTCTGTGCCACCTGCCATCTCTGGAAGCAGAAGAACGATCTTCCTGGTGCACCTGATTTTTTTAATGAAAAGGGTGGTGGTTGTACCGCCTGTCATTATCTGTTGCCAGAAGGAGAAGAACAGCAGGGTGTTGCGGGATTTGGCGATAAGATCAGAGGGGAGAAAAAGAAACTGCACCCCCTCATTATCAAAAAGGTTGCAGATGAAAACTGTATTCGGTGTCATAATCGTTCCGGTCGTATAGGACTCTCATACACCGGAATCTTTGAATCAGAAGGATACGGGACTCCCTATGAGAAAGGGGGCATGAGTTCAAAACAACTGCCAGGACAGCGGTTTTATCTGGAAGTTGCCGAAGATATACATCATCTGAAAGGAATGGCCTGCATTGATTGTCATACCCGTAATGAGATTATGGGTGATGGTACCAGTTATGCCCATTACGAAGATCAGCTTGAAATCTCTTGTGAGATGTGTCACTCCGAAAATCCCGGTATTACCCACAAGGGGGATCCTGTGATTAATATTAGTGAAAAGGACGGGAAATTTCAGCTGACAGGGAAAGTAAATGACAAAGTGTATCCTCTGGCACTGCCGAAAAAGGGTATCTGTGATTTTGAAGGACACAAACGGATGACATGTGGATCCTGTCATTCAACATGGGTCCCCCAATGTTATGGTTGTCATGTCAAACGGGATGAAACTCAGAAGCATTTGGATAAGCTGACTCTTGAAGAAACGGCGGGGATGTGGGAGGAGGGAAGGTCCTATATCCGCTATGAAAAACCGATGCTTGCTCTGTGGAATGATGAGGTGGTTATTGTAACCCCAGGTTGCCAGGATGTGGTGACCCTCATTAACAAAGTCGGAAATGTGGAGGGCGGGTTCAATCGCTTTACCATGGCTGCCATCAATCCCCACACCACCCAGGCCAGCGGCAGGAGCTGTGCGGACTGTCATCAATCCACGAAAACAGTAGGCCTTGGTGAGGGGACTGTCTCGATAGATGCAGAGGGAGCCTGGTCCTTTTCCGGGATTGATCAGGGTGTGGATACCCTTGAGGGACAGACCGTTCCCCTGGATGCCTTTGTGGATATCAACGGTGTGGCTTTGCAGCATTCGTCACGGCCGGAGCTTCGGCCCTTTAACAAAGAGGAATTACAAGGTATCCTTATGGTAGGGCAATGTGTAAGTTGTCATGACAGCTATGAAGACCCGATGTGGAAGCAATATACCAGGGAGAGTAAGTGTTCCCGTCTTGAGAAAACAGACTAGTGCCTGTCCAGAAATGGCCCTCTTCTCTTGACTCATCGTGGCTGTAAGAAATTTTTCACCCAGTATTAATAACGTTTAAATAAGCTGGGTACTTTTTCCACGGAATATCAGATATATGTCTGCGGTAAAATTTCTTCTGCGCCTCGATCTAGAAGAAAAATCTCATTTCTGGATGGACACAAACTAAGAATATTCAAAGGGTTAAGAAATCCGGAGGCACCGTGTTGCAGGAAAAAAAGTTTCGAGATGCTGTTTTTGTGATAACCGAAGAGCGACTCTGTCCCATCTATAACGTTGGGGAAGAGTTGAAGGTGGCAGATCTCTGTGCAGTCCTGCCGGATGCCAAGGCTGTCTGTATGGTTCTTGTGGAAAAGCTCATTGAAATCACTGGAAAAAAAGAGAGTTTCGAACGATTTTCCCATCTTAATACCAAAAAGTCAAAATTTGACTGTGGTGGTTGTAAGGGACTGATTTGTTTTGAATATAAGAAGGAAAAGGGTTTCTCCACTCTGCAGATGAAACTGCTTTCGGAAGCAGAGGAGCGGAGGAGAAAGAAGCATCTTGATAAGTTTTACAGCAAACTTCGTAACTTTCCGCTCTTTGAGTCCCTGGATGATGGTGCCCTGTACGATCTTGCCTCACTTCTTGAGCTGAAAACGTACCCCAAGGATAAGGTGGTGTTGAAAAAAGGTGAGCCGGGAACCCAGTTATTCATTCTGCTTGCCGGAAAGGTAGGGGTTATTGCAGAAGATGGGCAACGATTGGCCGAAATGGGAAAAGGTGAAATTTTTGGTGAGATGAGCCTGCTTTCCGGGGAGCCTGTCTCTTGCTCCATTCATTCACTTTTTGAAACTGAGGCAGCACTTTTGAGCATCAAAAACTTCAAGCATGTCTTAAAAAAATATCCGGTGCTGCAGCTGTTCCTTTTAAAAATGCTGGTTGATCGTGCTCAAGCCATGGCGTTGCGTTCTGGGAATATCACATCTGGGATGTCTGGAGAACTTAATGAAATTAGTATTGTGGAGTTGTTGCAGTTGATTAACTCCAATCAGAAGACGGGGACGGTTGAACTGGTGCTTGATGATGCCAGGGCGGTTGTACTGTTTGAAGAAGGGGAATTGATGCAGGTTCGTTATAAAGATCTTATGGACAAAGATGCCCTCTTCGCTCTGCTTGGGAAGAAAGCTGGGCGTTTCAGTTATACCAAAGGGATTCCCCTTGAGTTTGAGAACGGGGAACCCCTTGGCAGTTTTATGGGGCTGATTATGGAAGGGGTGCAGTTTGTTGATGAGCAGGAGTACGGTGAAAGTTGACCCGATTGGGGACTTGTCACAGGATCCGCATCACCAGGTTACCCACACCCAGTTCTACCAGTGAGAGTTTTTTGGCCAGACCGTAAGAAAGATCCACGTCACGGCCTTTAACATAAGGACCCCGATCTGTAACTATTGCCTGAACCACCTCTCCGGTTCTGGTGTTTTTCAGCTCCACCGTAGTGCCCAGAGGGATTTCCTTATGGGCAATGGTGGCCCCATTCATGTCGTAGATTTCTCCGTTGGCCATGGGTTTTCCATGGAAATCCGGTCCGTACCAGCTGGCCACCACGGGCTCTTCCCCGCCTTTTTCAGGGAGATAAATTTTTATCTTCTGCCCTATCTGCAGGGTCTTTGGGTCTGTTATGCTATTGTCGGCAAGAATGTCCGTGAGGTTGATATGGTATTTTTTAATGGCGAGCTCCCAGAGGGTTTCTCCTGCCTGTAGCGTGTGTTCCACCAATTGGCCCCTTTTATCTCCGGTAACAGTGTCTTTGGCGGCTGGTGTGGTGGCACGTGGTTGTGCCGGGTCATGAAAAACGATTTTACTGCTACTTCTCGGAATTGAAATTGGCGCCGCAGCGGCTTGTCGGGTGCCTTTTTGTGGCAGGTTGACATCTTCCAGGGATTTCTGGAATGAGCTGTTAATGTTCAAGGTGGCTCCTTCTCTCAGGAACCAGTTGCCGTTTTTTGCGGAGCGACCCACTGCTTCCGGGTTATTGCGGCGTATTGTTTTCCAGTCTGTCTTGAGTTGCTGAGTGACCCTGGCAATGGTATCACCTTTCTGTACCTGATATTCTGACATGGTATACCTCCTGACTTGTAACAAGCACATTTTGTTCCATTCTTGCAAGTAGCTGTGTTGTCGCGTTTTATTTCTGTTGTTCAGGAACGATGTTTCTGGTGTTGAAGGCTGGGTCGAGTTTTTGACATTGGACGGTAGCGTGGTGAGCCTGGGGCATGCAAAAACAGAAAAGCGATGAAGGGATATGGTAAGAATTCTGTAACTGGTTATCACCATTCTTCAGCTTTCCCATGCAACAGTTCTGGATTTGCAAAGCTGCGTTCCGATGGTCGTCAGAATTATTATATCGGATTGCTGCTTTGGTTCACGCAGTTGCAGTTGGCTGACTTTTGGAGGATCGACAGTGTTCGTTGTCAGAGCTTGAATTCCAGGCCTTGATAAGTAGTTCTGCATTGGGGGGCACTCCGGATGTTTTCAGAGATCGGAAGAAAGAGAGGATGACTAAGACCAGCAGGAGCAGAAGGAGAAAAAGAGAGATGTATAGCATGGCGCACCAGTTTTTGAAGATTGACGTGAAATGTGTACAATCTATTATGTAACTGATGTGTTATGTTTTTGTTTGAGTCAGGTTATTTTTGTGTTAAAAGAGTTACCCTGACGGTCGGCTGCTGGGGTGTTTCCGGCTGACTGGAGGGGGCATGAGACTCTTCGATTAATAGCATTTGGGAAAAGGCTGAGGTCGGTATGGGGGAGAAAAATGGAGGCTATATATTGATCTTTGAAGTCGGGGACTTCCGAGAGTTCAAAACTGGTCATTTTGCGGACCACTGATACTACATCCTGGCGGATGTGATTTGAGAGTTCACTCATCCATGCACCCATCAGGGAGCCATTCCCCACATAGAGAATTTTGTCAGGATCTACCTCAGGGAGCAGTCCCACGGTCATGGCGCTGTCAAGGTCAATAAAAGAGCCGAAGCCACCTGCCAGAATGACCTGTTCAAGGTCGCTTACCTGTAGCCCCACCTGGTCAAGGAGGGTGGAAACTCCTGCGAAGATGGCCGCTTTGGCACGGATAAAGTTGTCAATATCCACCTCATTTAAGACAATGTCATGATCTGCTGCACACTCATCTTCCCACGCCAGCACGTACTCCTGCCCACTTCGGCCCTTTCTGATGCGCGGAGTGCCAAGGTTGTTGAATTTTCCGCTGGGGTTTATAATACCATGTTCAAAAAGAGTGGCGACAATGATGAGAAGTCCGGAGCCGCAGATACCAATGGGTGCCTTGTTGCCCTCTGTGACATTCATGGGTTCAAGGGTTTCCGGGTTTATGCTGAAATCGCTGATGGCCCCTTCCACAGCGCGCATGCCATGGGTGATACCTCCGCCTTCAAAGGCCGGGCCAGCTGAACAGGCGGCGCAGGCGAGCCATTCCCTGTTGCCAATGACGATTTCCGCATTTGTGCCCACATCAATAAAGAGGGTGAGCAGTTCAGTTCGGTACATGCCGGATCCCATGACCCCTGCCACAATATCACCGCCAACATAACTCGAAATGGCAGGGTACAGGAGTGCCGCACAGTGTCTGCTCAATTCCAGGCCAAGATCGGCTGCGCGCATTGGCGGGAAAAATGTTGAAACCGGAACATAAGGTGATCGTCTGATGTTGTCTGGTTCCAGTTGCAGGAAGAGATGGGTCATGGTGGTATTTCCGGCAATGGTAATGGAGGTGATCTCATCCCTGTCGATGGGGCTGCAGCGCTTGTCATCAGCATTGGGCAGCGTCACCTCACCGAGCATATTGTTGATGAGGCCGTTAATGGATTCCACCACCAGCTCCTGCATCATAACCAGACCTTTTGGCTTTTCGGCGTAGATGATTCGGGCAATTACATCTTCACCATAGCTCATCTGGGGGTTGTAACAGGATGATTTAGCCAGTATTTTTCCACTGTGGAGGTCTATGAGTACTCCATGAATGGTAGTTGTCCCGATATCAACAGCCAGCCCGAAATTTCGATGATCCCACCTGCCTGGCTGGATGTTCAGGAGATGGCATTTTGATCTGTTGTTGACCGGTTGCTCCAGGGTGACCGTGACTAAAAAGTCTTTTTCCCGAAGGGCGCGTCGTATTTTCCGAAGTACCGGAAGATCGGTTACCAGCCGGTGCTTGTTGTGCTGGTCAGCCAGGCCCTGGATAAGACGGCCCACATCTGCCCGGTTGTCATTTGCGGTGGGTTTTAAGAGCTCAAGGCGCAGTTTTTCAACGGGTGGATAAAAAATCCCCGTCCTTTTAAGGTCATCTATGTTGAAGATATGCATTTTGGCCCTGTGCCTTGGTGGGATATCGGTGCTCAGTCCTCCCTTCTGCCGTCCTGACTCTTCAGGAATGCGGATCTTCACGTCCTCAATGATTTCTGTTGTGCAGGCCTGTCTGTAGCCATTATTGTAGTCTTTGCGTGAGAGTTTTGCGCTTTCCCCACCAAGGACTGTTCCCTGTTCAACAATTATTTTGCATTTGCCGCAGACACCGGCCCCTCCACAAGAGGCATTGATGTGGAGACCGGCTTTCCGTGCGGCTTGGATGAGGCTGCTGTTCTTCTTTACCGTAATGCTTCGCTCTGCCGGGGCAAAGGTGACACAGCAGGTTGATTGTACAGTGTTCATCAGCTAAGCTCCATTACATCAATTTTTGTTAGTTCACTCACGCTGAAGACTGGGCCATCTATGCAAACCAGTTTGCTGTCAAGGTGACAGTGGCCACAGAGTCCCATGCCACATTTCATGTGACGTTCAAGAGTGGTAAAGATGTTTGTATCTTCACAGCCGAGGGATTTGAGTTTGTCAATGACAAAGCGGATCATCAGCGGTGGTCCGCAAACGAGCGCTGTGGTCTCGTTGTCTGTGCTGGTGGTGTCGAGAAGATCTGTAACAAGTCCAATGTTGCCCTTCCACTGAGTATCTTTTTTATCCACGGTCAACTGAACATCGACTCCCTGCTCCTGCCATTTTCCAATAGCCCGTTTAAATGCGATGTTTGAGGGGTTTCTGTTGCCGTAGAGCAGGCTTATGCTCAATACGGCATCTTCTTCAACACCACTCTGGAAGAGGCAGTGATCAATGACACTTTTTAACGGAGCCAATCCGATACCGCCTGCCACAAAGAGGAGCTTACGATTTGCAAAAGTTTACATTGGAAAGACAGTGCCAAAGGGGCCGCGTATTCCCAGCTGCGTACCTTCTTTCATGGCGTGAATGGCAGTGGTGAGTTCTCCGGTCCGCATGATGGAAAGATCAATAAGTGGCAGAGTATAAGGAGAGGATGAGATGGAGATGGCAGCCTCCCCGCAATGGGGTACAGATATCATGAGAAACTGGCCTGGATGAAATGTGAACGGTATTGTTTTATCGGTGATTTCCAATCGGAATGTGGAAATGCGATCGTTTTCCCGGATAATCTCCCGGATCACTGCCGGTGCAGGAATGAAAGTTCTGTTCATGGGTTCTGCTGCCTTGTGAAGAGTTCTATGAAAGTCGTGATGTCGACCCCGCCAAAACAGATGTCAACACAGCGCCCGCATCCTGTGCAGGAGGCCTTGCCGTGACTGGAAAAATCGTATTTCAGTTTGTGAAGAAAACGTCTTTTCAGTGCATGGCTGCTTCTGTTTACCGGGTTGTGTCCTCCTGCCATGCGGGTGAATCCGCCACTGGTGCAGGCATCCCAGCTGCGAACCCGGATTCCGGCAGTACTACTCTGCGGCTTGTCGTCCACAGAAAAACAGGTGCAGGTTGGGCAGACATAGGCGCAGCCGCCACAGTCATAGCAGCGGTTGGCAAGGGACTCCCAAATTTCATCCGGCACTGTTTCTTTTTGAAGCTTCCGGCAGGCATGGGTGAGTTGGATGTTTCTGCTGAACTGTCCCCGGGCCTCCAGAAAGAGCTGGTAACGTATCTTGTGGTCCTCTTCTTCTACCTCATGGAAGAAATAATTCCATTTCTCCAGGAGGTCAGCACCTTTTCCCCTGCCGGCTGAGACGTAATAACTATCACCAAGGTCAATGAACTGCAGGCCATAGCCGTACTCTAGGTAAGGGCCACTGTTTGTTGCCTCGCAGAAACAGTTTTCATAAGGCTGGTTGCACCCCAGGGTGATGATAAGAGAGTGGTTGCGACGGTCGTAGTAGGTGGCATCTTTTGATGGCTTTGAGAAAATGAGATCCATGTAGAGCAGGGATGTAAGATCACAGGAACGGACCCCGAAAAAAATGGTGTCAACGGCAGCTTTCGGGGTTGTAAACCGGTACTGGTCGTTGTCGATACTGTAATGTGCCAAAGTTTCCTGCTGGGGGAGAAAGAAAGGTTTCAGGGATGCCTGGGGCTGGTTTGCAAGATCGATCTCTGTAGTATCAAGATCACGGATTTCTGTGAACAGGGTGTCACCATGGTCGTTTTTTACGGGTACCACAAGGCGGTTATCTTTGTTTAACTTTCGTAACAGAGGGATGAGGTTGGCTTTTGGGAGAATAAGCTCTTTTAAATCAATCATGGCTCACCTTTCTTATGGCGACTGCACAGACTTTGAACTCCGGGCATTTGGATTTTGGATCCATGGCATCGATGGTGAGTCGGTTGATGGGCACTTCAAAGAAGTGGAAGGAAGAAAAGACAGTTCCTGGTTTAACCCTGTCAGTTACCTGGGTGCATATTCGAACCGCACCGCGTTTTGAGTGGAGTTCCACCATCTCCCCATTAACTATGTTGAGTTCTGCACAATCATCTTTGTGGATTTCAAGTTTTGCCTGGGGATACTCCCGAACCAGTCGCCTGGAGTTTCTGGTCATGGTAGCGGTATGATAGTGATGGTAGGAACCACGACCGGTGACCAGGGTGAAGGGGAACTTTTTGCTGGCTTCTTCGCAAGGTTCCTGATGTCTGGTAATGGTAAATTGCCCTTTTCCTCTGGTAAAATAGTATTTATGGAGAAATTCTGTGCCAGGGTGGTGGCGGTCAGGGCAGGGCCATTGCAGGCCATGATTTTCAGCAAGGTGATCGTAGTGCATGCCACCATAGATGGGAGCAAGGAGGCTGATTTCTTCCATGATTTCCGCATCAGAGTCAAAGTCCATCCCCGGGCAACCCACGCGACGACCAAGCTCCATGATGATCTCACTGTCAGGACGGCAGTTGTGGATAGGTGGAATGGCGCGGCGACAGAGTTGTACCCTGCGTTCGGAATTGGTTATGCTGCCGCCTTTTCGGCAAAGGAGGCAGCGGGAAACACCACATGAGCAAACTGTGCAGTCTCGGTCAGAAAAATGTCTGAGACGGCCAGGAAATCAAGGTTTGTCAATGTCTCCTCCACTCGGTTCAGGTGGGGGTCGCTGAGGGCTGGGTTTTCTCCCATGATAACCATAACCTTAATGGAGCCATCTTTTCCGGCATGGGTCATTTCTGTGAGACTTATCCCGGGTTTTTCTGGAAGCTCCCGTTGCCACACGGCCTGGAATTTACTTCGGACAGCAGGATCGTCAAGGCTTTGGTATCCAGGTAATACGGCGGGCAGGGCGGCCATGTCACAGGCACCCTGGACATTGTTCTGGCCGCGAAGGGGGTCGACACCGCTGTGTTTTTTCTCAACGTTTCCTGTGAGCATGGCAAGGTTGGCCACAGCCTGGACATTGTCAGTGCCACAGGTATGTTGGGTGACGCCCAGGCAGTAACAGATGACAGATTTACTGCTTCTTGCGTAGATGCATGCGGCTTCACGGATTGTTTCAAGATCGATTTCAGTGATATTTGCCAGCTCTTCCAAATTAAGGCGATGGAGGTAATCACGGAGTTGAATGAAATTTTCGGTACGCATGGAAATGAAAAGATCATCTGCCAGGTTCTCATCCAGAATTACCCGCATCATCGCATTGATGAGGGCAATGTCGGTGCCTGGGCGTAGGGCAAGGTGGATATGGGCCTGCCGGGCAATATCAGTACTCCGCGGATCGATTACAAGGAGCTTGGCTCCGTGGTCCACGGCCTTTAAGATATTTCTTCCAATCTGGGGATGGGTTGCGGTGGTATTGGAGCCGGTGATGAGCAGGACATCGGCCTCTTCAAGCTCTGCGATGGAGTTTGTCATGGCACCGGATCCGAAACTTGTGGCAAGACCTACCACAGTGGAAGAGTGTCAGAGTCTGGCGCAGTGGTCGATATTGTTGGTGCCGAGTCCGGCCCGGGCAACTTTCTGGAGAAGGTAGTTCTCTTCGTTGGTGCATTTGGCAGAGGAGAGGACCCCGATACTGTCCGGCCCGGTTTTTTCTTTGGCAGCCATGAGTGCCTTGGCAGTGGTGTCCAGTGCCTCATCCCAGCTGACTTTCTCGAGGACTCCGTTTTTTCGTAACAGCGGGTCAGTGAGTCGTTTGTTGGAATGGACGAATTCGTGGAGGTGCCAACCTTTGGAGCAGAGGTTGCCGCGGCTGATGGGATGGTTTCTGCTGGGATAGGAGCCAACCACATGATTGTGAGCAACGGACAGGTATACGCCGCAGCCGCAACCACAGTAGTTGCAGATGGTAAGAATATCTTGCATAAGGTTCGCGTCCCTCCGACTGGGGTATTATTTGTTGCTTCCTGTCTTCAGTGCCTGTCCAGGAATGAAAGTTTCATGACTCTTTGCCGCTTTAATAAATGTTATTCTCAGGATATCACTGGAGTTTAGAGTTTCGTGCTGATGTAGCCTAAGATTCAACTAAAATTACATCCGCATAAAAAATAATAAAATTTAACGAAAAAAACACATAAATATATTGACATAATAATACGATAGCGGTAGCCGCGCTTTCTCAGCC
>JAJRQL010000265.1 GCA_024280265.1 Deltaproteobacteria bacterium | reverse complement strand
TATGCGTATCTGCGTTATATTTTTGAAAAGTTACCCATGGCAGAGACCCTGGAAGACTACGAAGCCCTATTGCCAGGGAATATTACCCGGGAACAACTGGATTCACCGGCAGTGGTGGAATGTGCTTAATGTGGCACTTACTATTATACCACTAATTCATCAAGTTTACATCATAATAACAATAGGTTGAGTCTTTTTGAGGGGAATCTAAATAAGCGTAGACTTCGAAAAACTTCACATCCGAGACGAAAACATTTTCAATTGTTCCGGCGTACTGGAGTACATTGTAATGATTGACAATGTAAAGCATCAAAGGAGGTGAAGAGTTATTACGACGCCATCAGTATTAAAAAAGATCTCCCTGGATTATAAGATCAGCGCCACACTGTTCATAACTGACATTATTCAGTTTTGGAGCAGTATAACGATCAGTAACTCTGAAATCTTTCAGCAGTGGAGTACCATCAGATCCGGCAAACAGAGGGGCCACAAAAAGCATTACCCTGTCAACCAGCTCCTGCCTGAGAAAACTGCCATGAACAGCTGCTCCTCCTTCAACGAGCAGCGAGCATACATCAACAGCCCCCAGATACTCGAGCACTTCCTCCAAATCGAGCCCTTGTCCAGGTACCAGAGAAACGCTCCGTACACTCACCCCTTCCATGGCCTCCAGTTGTGCTCTCTTCTCACTGTTGCAATCAGAGGAACAAAAAAGCAGCGTTTCAGCATTTGACTGAAGATGAAGAATTCTGGAGTCAAGTGTAATAGAGAGAAAGGAATCAAGAACCACCCGTAGAGGGTCTCTACCGTTTGCCCCCAGGCGAGTGGTGAGTGAGGGGTCATCGGCTGCCAGGGTCCCACTTCCAATCAATATGGCATCAAAGCTGTCACGCAGACTATGTACCCTTGTCTTCGAATCTATCCCTGTCATCTGGCCGGTAACACCATCCTGATAACTCAACCTGCCGTCAAGACTCATACCAGCCTTCATCACAACAAAAGGTTTGCCGGTTGTGATATGCTTAATAAAAGGCCTGTTAAGTTCAAGACACTCTTTTTCAAGGATACCACTGACTACCTCTATGCCACACCCTCTGAGGTACGAATTACCCGAACCGTTGACAATTGGATTGGGGTCGACCAGCCCCACAACGACCCGCTTTATTCCAGCAGCAACAATTGCATGACTGCATGGCGGGGTGCGACCGGTGTGATTACACGGCTCTAGCGTAACATAGATGGTCGCGTCTTTTGCCAGACTCCCTGCTTTACGCAGAGCATGAACCTCAGCATGAGGAGTACCTGCCTTTTTGTGATATCCTGAACTGACAATCTCATTATCAACAACAATGACAGCGCCAACACAAGGATTTGGTGAAGTCCGCCCCAATCCCTTTCGCGCCTCTTGCAACGCAAGGGACATAAAGAAGACATCATCTTTTGAGATAACTTTCTCAGGAGTGATCATCTACCTCTACATCTCCTCTGGAGTCAAGGAGTCCTTTCAGTTCATCCATGAACTCATTTACATCCTTAAACTGCCTATACACCGATGCAAATCGTACATAAGCCACTTCATCCAATTTTGGGAGCTCCTCCATTACCCACTCCCCTATCACCTCGGATGGCACTTCTTTGGAAGGAAAATCCTGTAGCTTACTTTCGATTTCATCAACAAAAGCATCTATATCATCACAGCTGACAGGCCGTTTTTCACAAGCCTTCTCAAGACCAACAACCATTTTTTTCCTGTCCCATACTTCCCGACGGCCATCTTTTTTGACCAGCATGGGTAACATCACTTCCAATCTTTCGTAAGTTGTAAACCGTTGTTCACATGAAAGACAGGAACGTCTTCGTCTGGTAATGGTGCTCTCTTTATTGAGACGTGAATCTATAACCTTGTTATCAAGATGACCACAATAGGGACATTTCATAGATACTCCAGCGCAGAGATAATTTAAAATATGTTTGAAAGTGGATATTTATCGCAAAGAGTGCGAACTTCCTTTCGTACTGTCTGCATGGTATCCTCACTACGTTCAGTAAGAACTTTTTCTATCCATCCGGCGATAAGTCTCATTTCTTCAGTCTTGAGACCCCGGGTTGTGACAGCTGGGGTACCAATACGGATACCTGACGTTACAAAACGAGGTTGTTTGTCAAATGGGATTGCATTTTTATTCGTTGTTAATCCAGCCTTTTCAAGCAGCTCCTCAGCATCCTTACCGGTAATGTTCTTAGAAGTAAGGTCAAGGAGAATCAAATGATTGTCAGTCCCACCAGAGACCAGCCTGAACCCTTTAGCAACAAGATTATCCCCAAGGGCAGTGGTGTTGGCAACCACCTGCTGCTGGTATTGTTTAAAGGAATCGCTCATGGCTTCTTTGAAAGCTACCGCCTTGGCAGCAATCACATGCACCAGTGGACCGCCTTGGATACCAGGGAAAATTTTAGAATCAAGGCTCTTCGCCCATCTATTTTTGGCAAGGATAAGGCCGCCACGAGGCCCGCGCATGGTTTTATGGGTGGTTGTGGTAACAAAATCAGCGTAAGGAATTGGAGATGGATGAACCCCTGCTGCAACAAGGCCAGCTATATGGGCCATATCCACCATGAACAACGCCCCAATTTGATCCGCAATCTTTCGAAACCCCTCAAAATCGATAAACCTGGAATATGCTGAGGCCCCTGCCACGATCATTTTGGGACGATTCTCAAATGCGATGCGCTCACCCTCCTCCATATTGATCTGCTCGGTCTTTTTATCGACACCATAGGAAAGAAAATTAAAGAGTTGACCGGAAAAATTAACACCACTGCCATGAGTCAAATGACCACCATGAGCAAGGTCCATACCAAGTACCTTGTCACCAGGCTTGAGGGTCGAAAAATAGACAGCCATATTAGCCTGGGATCCAGAATGAGGCTGAACATTGGCATACTCTGCGCCAAATATTTCAAGGGCGCTTTCTATGGCAAGACTCTCTGCGATATCGGCATAGTCGCAGCCGCCATAATATCTTTTTTTTGGATAACCTTCGGCATATTTGTTAGTGAACATTGAACCTTGTGCCTCTAGAACTGCACGGGACACAATATTTTCCGAGGCTATCAGTTCCAGCTGACTGTCCTGACGCTCATATTCGTGGGTAATACAATTAAATATATCCGGATCACTATTTTCTAAAGAAGCCATTTAATCACTCTCTTGTTAGTCAATTTATATCTATACTGTCCTGAGCAAAACGAAACAGACGAAAAAACCGGCAGACCCAAAATGGCATGCCGGTTTTTTCGATAATTTATATTGAAAAGTTAAAAAATCATGCTAACTGAACAGGGCGATACGACGCTGATGCCGCCCTCCACCAAAAGGGGTATTCAGCCATGTTCGCACTATTTCCATGGCAACTCCAGGCCCGGTTACACGTTCTCCAAGACAGAGTACATTGGCATCGTTATGCTCCCGACTCATCTGAGCTGTGAAATGCTCACTGCAGAGTGCTGCCCTGATACCTTTATGTTTATTAGCGGCCATGGACATGCCAATACCCGTGCCACAAATGAGAATCCCCATGTCAGACTCGCCTTTGTCAATTTTCTCGCAGACAAGATCAGCATATCCGGGATAATCAACCGATTCCTCATTGTGGCAACCAACGTCAATAACTTCATGGCCAAGCTCCTTTAGCAAGGGAAGTATAACTTCCTTTAAAGAATAACCACCATGATCTGATCCAATTACTACTTTCACGTTGTCCCCTCTATTATTGGTCAAATCGTTTCATAACCACAACACCATTTGTGCCACCGAAACCAAAAGAATTGGAAATTGCAGCACGAATTTCCATTTTCCTGGCGATATGTGGAACATAATCAAGATCACACTCAATACTTGGAGTATCAAGATTAATGGTGGGTGGAGCAATCTGATCTTTTATACTGAGGGCAGTGAAAACGGATTCAAATCCACCTGCTGCCCCAAGAGCGTGACCAGTCATTGACTTGGTGGAGCTGATGGCAAGATTTTCTGCATGATCCCCAAAAACAGTTTTAATGGCCACCGTTTCACAACGATCATTTAATGGTGTGGAGGTACCATGAGCATTTATGTAATCAATATCAGCCGGGAGTAACCCGGCATCTTGCAGTGCCATTTCCATACAGCGCACAGCCCCGTTACCGTCCTCTGGAGGAGCAGCAATATGATACGCATCACTGGAAGCACCAGAGCCAACAACCTCAGCATAAATATCAGCTCCCCTCTTAAGCGCATGCGACAACTCTTCGAGGACAAGCATTCCTGCACCTTCAGCTATCAAAAACCCGTCCCTGTCCTGCTCAAATGGACGTGATGCCCTTTCCGGCTCATCATTTCTAGTGGAAAGTGCTTTCATGGAACTGAAACCACCTACACCAAGTGGACAGATAACAGATTCTGTTCCACCAGTAATAACCACGTCACAACAACCGTAAACAATTGACTTAAATGCCTCGCCTACTGCATGAGTACCGGCTGCACACGCAGTGGAAAGGGACAAGTTCGGCCCCTTGGCACCTACTTGCATGGAAATGTGTCCAGACGGCATATTGGGTATGGCCATGGGGATAAAAAAAGGTGAAATCCTCTTGGCACCACGATCAAGGTAGATACTGTGATTTTTTTCGATGGTCGGCAGCCCGCCCATCCCGCAACCGGTAATCACCCCGACACGATTACAATTGCCACTGTCAACCGCAAGTCCACTATCTTCAACAGCTTCCCTGGCTGCTACAATTCCATACTGAACAAAAAGATCCAGATGTTTGGCGCTCTTCTTGTCAAAATGATCCATAACGTCAAAATCGGTCACCTCCGCAGCAATCTGCGAGGCCATCCCTGACGCATCGAACCGGGTGATTGGGCCAACACCACTTCTTCCTTCAATAATTCCAGTCCAGGATTTATCCTTTCCTGTTCCCAAAGGGGTTACCAGTCCAATGCCAGTAACCACAACTCTACGCTTGGTCATTGTATCCTCTTGATTTTTTTTTGGGGGGGGAAGGTATTAAAGGTCCCAAAAACTTATTTCAAGTTGTTTACAAAATCGATAGCATTCTGAACAGTAGCAATTTTTTCTGCTTCTTCATCCGGGATTTCAACATCAAATTCCTCTTCCATTGCCATGATAAGCTCGACCAGATCAAGGGAATCAGCACCAAGATCATCCACAAAAGATGCACCTGGGACAACTTTCTCTTTATCAACACTCAACTGCTCAACAATAATATCAACCATCTGTTGTTCAATTGCCATTTTAAACTCCTGTTTGTTTTTACTATTTATTTAATGAATCCCGGATTTCCCGAATATTCAATCACCAATACTGTCACAAAAAACTACTAATACCAAAATCGAACAAAACTGTAAATCACATATACATACCACCATTCACATGAATGGTATTTCCTGTCACATAACTGGCATCATCACTCACAAGAAAAGCCACTGCTCCAGCAACATCTTCAGGTTGTCCAAGAGATGCCAAGGGAATCTCAGCCCTGATTTTCTCCTGGATTTCTTCAGGTAAATCACGGGTCATGTCAGTCACTATATATCCTGGTGCCACTGCATTGACAGTGATATTACGACTGGCAAATTCACGAGCCATGGATTTTGTCAATCCCTGCATTCCAGCCTTTGCTGATGCGTAGTTTACCTGTCCAGCATTCCCTGAAAAACCAATGACTGACGAAATGTTCACAATACGCCCCCATCTCTTTTTCATCATGGAACGTGCTGCAGCCTTGGAACTGATAAACGAACCTTTGAGGTTGGTATCAAGTACCATATCCCAATCAGCCTCTTTCATTCTGGCCATCAGCCCATCCCTGGTTATCCCGGCATTGTTAACAAGGATATCAATAGAACCTGCCTTTTTAATCAGGGCCTTGACAGTGTCTTGGGCCATATCCGCATCTGCAACATTAAATGGTGTAATGTCAGCACTGCCACCTGCAGCAATGATTATTTTTCTGGTTTCCTCAGCTGCGTCTGGATTGGAAACATAGTTGATTAAAACATGGGCTCCCATTTGTGCCAGCCGTACACAGATGGTACGGCCAATCCCTCTACTTCCTCCTGTTACCAGGGCATTCTTACCTTTCAGACTCATGATTTCCGATGTCCTTCAATTTTACTGATCAGTTTGGGAAGGACCTCAAACAGGTCACCCACTATACCAAAATCAGCCACATTAAAAATAGGGGCGTTTTCATCACGATTAATGGCAACTATAGTCTCAGATGACTGCATTCCTGCAACATGCTGGATGGCTCCGGAAATACCACACGCTATATACAGCTTCGGTGCCACTGTTTTTCCTGTCTGACCAACCTGATGCGGGTACCCGATCCAGCCGGCATCTACCGCAGCCCTGCTTGCTGAGACTGCACCATCAAGGGACTGAGCAAGTTCACGGATAAGTTCGAAACCTTTTCCACTGTCAAGTCCACGTCCACCACCGATCAAAACATCAGACTCCTGAATGTTCACATCATCATTTTCAGCAACAACAGATTCCAAAACCCTCACCTTTGAGAACAACATTGTATCATCAAGAAGCACATCAACAATATCACCCTGTCGTGCTGCATCAAACTCAAGCTCCTGCATTACCTTTGGCCGGACGGTAGACATCTGCGGCCTGGAACCTGGACAGACAATGGTTGCCATGATATTACCACCAAAAGCTGGTCGTGTCTGAAGCAGCGCTCCGTCACCATTACGGATCTCAAGCTCAGTACAGTCAGCAGTGAGTCCGGCCCCAAGGATATTTGCCACTCCGGGTATAAATGAGCGTCCTATTGCAGTGGCTCCGGCAAGGACGACTTCTGGTTGATGCTCACGGATAAGAGAGGTGAGCACGGAGCCGTAACATTTATCTGTGAAGTGCTCAAGGGCAGAATTATCTGCACGATACACAATATCGGCACCACGACCGATTAACTCCTCCGCGGTGTCCCCTGTATCAGAACCAATCAGGACCGCAGAGAGTTCAACCCCCCGAGTATCTGCAAGTTTACGCCCGACACCAAGGAGTTCCAAAGATACAGAAGCCAGTTTCCCTGCCCTGTACTCACAATAGACCCAGATTCCGCTCCAACTATCCAGATCAACCTGAACGCTTTTCTCTACACCCTCAATGCTGAGTGCCTCTGCTTCGCAACGGTCGACACAGGAACCGCAAAGAGTACACGTATCTCCAACCACGGCAATTCTGTCGACAACCTCAATAGCTCCGAAAGAACAGTCATCCTCACACTGCCCGCATCCTACACACAGATCACTATCAACTATCAGCACGGTTCTATTCTCTCCACTAATCTATAGGTAAACAGCTATTTTCTTGACCAGCTGCTCAACCTGCTCGTCAACGGAACCGGTTAAGAGGGCAGGTTCTCCACGGAGTGGAGGGGGAAAAACATCAACAACCTGGGTTGGCGATCCGGCAAGACCGATTTTAGCAGGATCAGCTCCAACATCTTCGGCAGAGAGAACCACAATTTCAGCTTTTTTGGCTTTCATCTTCCCTTTTAAAGATGGTACCCGGGGTTCATTGATATCCTTCACAACAGTTAACAGCAGAGGATATTCAACGGCAATAACATCATAGCCATCATCCATCATCCTCTCCATGATAATCTCAGTTTCCCCAGCCTCCCGAATTTTTTGAATACAGGTAACAAATGGTATTTCAAGCTGAATGGCCAGCCCTGGTCCAACTTGAGCGGTATCCCCGTCAATGGCCTGTTTACCACAAATGATGAGATCAAAAGAGCCTAGCTTTTTTAAAGCCTTTGCAAGGGTATAGGATGTTGCCCAGGTATCAGCTCCTGCAAAGGCACGATCCGAGACGAGCACCCCCCGATCCGCACCACAGGAAATTGCTTGTCTCAGGACATCCTGGGCCTGAGGAGGCCCCATACTCAATACAGTGACTTCTCCACCTAACTGTTCTTTGAGTCGAACCGCCTCCTCCACCGCGTGCTGGTCGTAGGGGTTCATGATGGACTGTACCCCTTCCCTGGCAAGGGTATTGGTCTCAGGGTCAAGTCGAACATCCCTGGCATCAGGAACCTGCTTAATACAGACAACAATATTCATTTCGATCTGCCCCAGAGTCTATTTTCTAGAATATTCCTTATTGAGTTCCTGGCCAATCACATTACGCTGAACCTGATTGGTCCCTTCGTAAATCTGCAGTATTTTGGCATCACGCATCATTTTTTCAACTGGATACTCCCGCATATATCCATATCCCCCCATGACCTGCACGGCATCTGTGGATACCTTCATAGCCATGTCTGTTGCCATAACCTTACACATGGAAGACACCTTTGACATATCTTTTGGATGGGCGTCAATATGCTTTGCCGCTGAATAAACCAGTGCCCGGGAAGCCTCCAGCTGAATGGCCATATCTGCAAGTATATGCTGTATAGCCTGGAAGGAAATAATGGGTTTGTCGAACTGAATACGCTGTTTGGCATAGGTTGTGGCCTCATCGACACAGGCCTGACCAATACCAAGGCCCAGGGCTGCAATTCCTGGTCGTGAAGAGTCCAAGGTTTTCATAACCGTTATAAAACCGGTGCCCTTACGTCCAATGAGGCGATCTGCAGGGATTCTACAATCTTTAAAGATAAGTTCTGTTGTTGATGAAGCTCTAATCCCCATCTTCTTCTCTTTTGGTCCACAGGTAAACCCCGGATCACCTTCCTCCACAACAAACATAGAGGCGCCACGGGCACCTCTGGAGCGATCCGTGATGGCAACAATGGTGTAAATCTGTGCCTCACCACCATTGGTAATCCACTGCTTGGTTCCGTTTAAAACCCACTCATCACCATCGAGTTCTGCGGTGGTTTGAATTCCAGACGCATCAGAACCAGCGTTAGCTTCAGTGAGCCCAAAAGCCGCAAATTTCTGTCCAGCAGCAACATCAGGAAGATACCTCTGTTTCATCTCCTCAGAACCTGATATCATGATAGGGTAAATTCCTAGAGCGCTTGCAGCAAATGCCGTTGCGACACCAACACAGCCACGACCTAACTGCTCAAGGGCAAGTACGATATCAAAACAACCTCCACCAAAGCCCCCATACTCCTCAGGAATAGGGACACCAAAGAGGTCTGCCTGGCCCATGTTTTCCAGTATTTTACGTGGAAATTCGTCCTTTTCGTCTAACTCTGCCCGATTAGGGATAATCTGCTCATCAGTAATTTGCCTGGCGATCTCCACAATCATACTCTGTTCTTCTGTAAGAAAATAATCCATCATCTCTCCTGTTTACCACCTAAGCAACGATGCTCCCCAGGTAAAACCACCACCAAAGGAACAAACCAAAAGCAAATCCCCACGTTTGAATCGGCCTTCACGATTTGCCTCGTCCAATGCAATTGGAACGGAGGCCGCAGAAGTATTACCATATTTCTGAACGTTTATGAACACTTTTTCTTCCTTTACACCAAGGCGGGATACGAGTTTCCTCAGGATACGGATATTGGCCTGATGCGGAATCATCAGGTCGATGGAGTCCATATCAACATTCTCACGACTGAGCAAGTCTCTGATAGCGCCCTCCATTGCTTTAACCGCATACTTGAACACCTCCCGACCCTCCATTAAAATATGGGAACCCGGGTTATCTGCGAGTTGCAGATCCGGATTACAGGATGGTGCTGTATGCATATAGAGGAGGTTCCATAGTGTTCCATCAGAAAGGAGGTTTGAGGCAATGACGCCACGTTCATTATCCTGGTATTCGGCAACCACTGCCCCTGCACCGTCACCGAAGAGGATACAGGTATTCCTGTCTTCCCAGTTTGTGCGACTGGATAACGTTTCTGTCCCAATTATCAGGATCTTCTTCCCCTTTTCAACGCGAAGGAATTTATCACCATTATCGAGCGCAAAAAGAAACCCTGAGCAGGCAGCATTCACATCGTATGCAAAGGCATTCACAGCCCCAAGCTCCTTTTGTATAAAGCAGGCACAGGATGGCATAAGCATGTGGGCACTCATGGTTGCTACAATGATGAGGTCTATCTCTTCAACAGTTACTTCAGCCATCTCCATGGCTTTTCTGGCAGCTGCGGCACCGAGTTGATAGGTTGCTTCACCTTGGCCACTTATCCTGCGAGTGGATATACCCGTGCGGCTGAGAATCCATTCATCGTTGGTATCAACAATCTTCCCCAGATCATGATTAGAAAGGATTTTTTCTGGGAGACAGGAGCCAGTTCCAAGAATTACCGCACCCATAATGATTTTTCCTTCAGGGGTTCAAGGTTGTCGGCAAGGCTCTCAACAATCTTATCATTTATTTTCATTTCTATAATTGTGGCAGCTTTCTGTATGGCATTTTTAATGGCAACAGCGTTGGATTTTCCATGGCAGATGATACCGGTACCATTTATCCCGAGCAAGGGAGCACCACCATACTCTGCATAATCCACACGTTTTTTAAATTTCCTAAAAACCGAACGCGCAAGGAAATATCCAATCTGGGCCTTTAAGGAACCCATGATTCCAGTACGAATCATTTCAGTTGCGGCTTCTACCAAGCCTTCACTCACCTTAAGACAAATATTCCCGACAAAACCATCACAGACAATCACATCAATATCACCTTGAAAGATATCTCTCCCTTCAACATTCCCTACAAAATTCAGGGAACTGTTTTTGAGCAGAGTATGGGTCTCCTTGACAAGCTGATTTCCTTTTCCTGTCTCTTCGCCAATACTTAAAATTCCAACCCTCGGAGATTCTATATCAAAGACACTGGAAAATGCTGAAGCCATCAAGGCAAACTGGAACAAATGCTGAGGACGGCAGTCAACATTCGCACCGACATCCATCATTACTACCGGTTTTTTAAGAGTGGGAAAGGCATTGGCTATGCCGGGACGGTAAACATTTTTAAGACGACCGAGCTTCCGGACTGCTGCTGCCATGGTGGCGCCGGAGTTGCCGGCACTGACTGCGGCATCAGCCTTGCCATTTTTTACGAGATCAAAGGCGAGCATGACAGAAGATCTCTTTTTCTTCCTGATGGCCTCAACAGGAGATTCCCCCATTTCAACCATCTCAAATGTATGCACTATCTGAATTCTGGAAAGGATGGATTCATCGGGAGCCATACTTTCCAGACATCGCTGAATCGCAGGCTCATCACCAACGAGGGTCAGTTGCAGTTCAGTTTCTTCTAGAGCCTGTATTGCCCCGGCTATCTGTTCATCAGGCCCATGGTCTCCCCCCATGGCATCCAAGGCAATACGCATGTGTATAGCCCTACTCTATTTCAGCATCCAGACTGTACACAGACCGGCCTTTATACATACCGCAACTTGGACAGATACGGTGGGGCTGTTTAGGCTCACCGCATTCTGAGCAGATGGATAATCCAGGTGCGCTCAAAGCGTCATGTGATCTTCTTGTACGGGTACGGGAATGTGAATGTCTTCTTTTAGGCAGAGCCATGATAAATCCTCCAATAAATGCATAGCCGCATAAGCGGCATAAAATGTCTATTTTTTTTGTAGTTTTTTTAAAATTGCAAAGGGAGAATTATCGTTATTCTCACTGCATTTGCACTGGTTTTTATTTAAGTTCACCCCACAGCGGCTACACAGGCCTTTGCACTGCTCACCGCAAAGTGACTGGAGAGGTATGGCCAGGAGCAACTGTTCCTTTAAAACATCGACAGTTTCAACGACTGGCTCGACAAGATAGACAACTTCGCAATCCTCATCAGTTCCATCATAATCTGACTCTCTTTCCGGTTCACTCTCCATGTGGTACTGGTAGAAGAAGTCACGTTGGATCTCATACTCAATCCTGCACCCACATCGATCACAAGTAGAAACAATGGCCGCTGCGAGTTCACCCTCAAGGTTAAATAGCTTTTCTTTTTTCTGACTGACCAGTAAACTTCCTGTAACCACAGCATCAAGTACCGGGACAACATCTGAGAATTGAATCAACTCCCTGACGCTATATTTTTTTTTGCGCTGCTCTCAACAAGTAAGATTTTCATCAGCTCACCACAACTCACTAGATCAGATATATGAACGAAACTGGTAAGATTACCCAATTTTCACCAGAATGGCCAGAGAAAAATTTTATTCTTTTAAAACTCTGGAAATTCATAGATACTTTTCAAGTTTTCAGGAATTTTACAGGAAGTTTACAGAATACGAGCAAGACGCTCGGATGTTTTTTCAAGGCGCAACGTCACACGAGCAAGGATATTTTCTAAAAGCAGACATGCGCTTACAGGGAACTGCTTTTGAAATGCAGTAAAATCCGTTCTGGTCAGACACCACATCCTGCTCTCTTGTATTGCGGTCACCCGGGTCTCACGCCGGTGCTTTGCAAGTAGAGCACCTTCGCCGACAATGGTACCTGGATCAAGCAATGCAATCACTTGCATCTTTTCCTGAAACCCGGTTTTTTTATAAACTGCAAGGTGCCCCTGGGAAAGAAAATACATTGTATCGGCCACAGAATCCGAATAATCAAAAAGGACATCTCCAATGGCAAGATCCGTCTCATCCAGAACAAGGGACAGAGCCCCTACCGCTTCCTGATCAGTCAGACCAGTAACTGTCAAAAACTCTTTCACTGGGCTGCTCCAGTACCAGTAATGAAAGAAGCATTTTTTTCTTCGAGGACCTTAACCAACCCTGCAAACTTGTTTTTTCTGAGTATGGATTTGAACTGATCCCGATAATTACGAAGGAAGCTTACGCCTTCGATATTAAGATCATACACCTGCCATCCCTTACCATTATTGAGCATGACATAGCTCACAGGAAACGGGGCTGCCCCATCATGTTTCACGAGGGTCAAGACAGCCGCTTTCTTGCCTTTTATCCGCTCATCTTTATAGATTATTTCCTGGCCTGAATATCCTTCAAGTTTCCCTACATAGGTATTCTCAAGCAGTTTAATAAAGAGTTGGGTAAACTGTTCACGCTCTTCCTGGCTGATCTTCTGCCATGTTCTTCCGAGTACCCGCCTGGACATTTCGGTAAAATCAAAACCCCGAGAAGCTATTTCCATAATTTTCCTGCGTCTCTCTTCTTTCTTCTCAGCCCCGGCAAGAGCCGGATCACGTATTGCATCAATCATTCCCTGGAGAGTGGGACGTAAGATATCCGTCGGGCTGGCAGGAGTGCCCACGGCTCCATCTACACCGAAAACGGAAAAGAGAAAAACCAAAAATAAAAAGTGCTTGATATTTGTTTTCATATTTCTATAAACATATCGTTATCTTTTGTTGTAAAACCACTTCACCTGTCACTAATTATTATGATCAAACTTTTTTCTTCGATAATCAAGGTATACTTGACGCATGGACACATAAGGATCCAGGGAATACTTTTTCAGATCTTCATAAGCATCGGGATTAAGGGACAACACGTTAACCCGTTCAAGACTGTAATATCCAGCACTGACCAAAAAATCATCCACAAAAAAGACCATGGGATGACTGTAGGAATCTGTTACAAAGCCCACTGTGTCTCTAATATTGGATGGTCCAATAACAGGGAGACAGAGATAGACTCCTTCTCCGACACCCCAATAGCCAAGGGTCTGACCAAAATCTCCTTCCCTTGGTTTAATCCCTAATTCTCGCCACGCCACGTCCCCAAATCCGTAAACACCAAGGGTGGAGTTTATTACAAAACGAGCCAGAACTGCACCTGCATCATTGAGTTTTAACTGCAAAAGAGTATTGATAAGGCGAACTGGAGCAGCAAAATTATTAATAAAGTTACCAACGGAAAAACGTACATCCTGCGGAAGCACTGCACTGTATACTTTGTTTAAAGGATTCAGTACCCAATAATAGAGTTTATCATTAAACTCAAAGAATACACGGTTCATGGGCTCCAGCGGATCATAGTAGTCCTGCTCTGCGGACAGCTCATCATCTAAAAAATCATCATCCAACAGCATGTCAAGCTCATCACCTGACCGCTCAACCGCCGACGGAACCTCCCCAATAGCTGTGTTGCTATTTTTTTCGGCACAGCCTGATGCCATGAACAGAAGTACAAACAGAATGAAACAGCTGAGATATCTCTTCACTGGACCCTTCACAACACATTCACAAGTTATTTTTATTTATTCCACATTCCCAAAAGCAAATTTACTGATGAGCGATTCAATATCCACTGCAGATTCAGTATCAGTGAGAACCCCACCTGCCTCAAAAAGTTCTTCATCTCCACCAAGACTCAAAGCAATAAATTTATCACCAATCAGGCCCTGGGATTTAACAGAAGCCATGGAGTCTACAGGTAATGCAATAACATTACTCAACTGCAGGGATACGTTAGCCACGCCATCCTCATCAAGCCATATTTTTGAAACCTGCCCCACAACCACTCCGGCTATCTGAACAGAAGCACCCTCTTTCACTCCGGTGATATTATCAAACTGAGCAGTTACATTATAGTTTTTACTATCGCTGAAGAAACTTACCTCTCCCAACTGCAGAGCAAGGTATCCAAAGGCAGCAAAGCCTGCAATCATAAAAATTCCGACAAGAAATTCAATACTGTTTTTCATTTTTCCACCAAATGACTCTGATAAATTTCACCCATCGTGGTTTGTACAAACTCTCGTATGTGAGGCTTACTCGACCACTGTATAGCCTCAGGAGAGGAAAAAACATCCATGGCCCCATTGTTTAGAACAATGACCTGATCTGCGAGATTAAACACCTTTGGGATATCATGACTTACAATAATTGATGTATACCCTACCTGTTCCTGGGTTCTTGCAAAAAGCTGATAAATTTCCTGCGTCATCACAGGATCAAGACCAGTGGTTGGCTCATCAAAGAGCATAATCTCCGGTTTCAGTTGAAGAGCCCTGGCCAGTCCTGCCCGCTTTTTCATTCCCCCACTTAGTTGGGCCGGGAATTTGTCTTCATGCCCCAGAAGTTCAAGCTGTTCAAGGCTGGATAAAACCTGTTCCCTGATCTCATCTTCTGATTTTGAGGTTCTCTCCCTTAAAGGAAGCGCCACATTTTCAAAAACAGTCATTGAGTCAAAGAGCGCAGCTCCTTGAAATAATACCCCGAACCGGGTTCTCAATTCCTTTAATTCCTTCCCCCTCGCTTGGGTTATATCATCATCACACACCAGTATCTGACCACTGTCAGTGTCCATAAGCCGAAGAATCAGTTTCAGAGTGACACTCTTCCCCTGCCCGCTGCCACCAGCTATCACAGTAGTTTTACCTGCGGGAATACTAAAACTTACCTGATCCAGTATAACCTGTCTGCTCCCATCATCACGAATAAAGGCCTTGGTGACCCCTTTGAATTCAATTCCTGTTGTATTCATATGAGGATTGCCGTTAACAAATAGTCGAAAATAAGAACGGAGATGGACGAAAGTACCACTGCCTGAGTTGTCACCCTGGAAACACTACGGGCACCGAATCCAGCGCCACGAATAAGATGAACAAAATAGCCGCGTCCAGTGCAGATCCAAACAATGAGCAATGCAAAGACAAAGGATTTCACAGTACCAAGCCAGACATCATGACTGGTCACACTGCTCTGCATCCCATCAATATAACTCCCCGGGTTTACTCCCATGAGATGCACCCCCGCAACATACCCACCGGCAATCCCGACCACATCGAAAAGCGCAGTGAGAAGAGGTACTGAGATTAAGGCGGCAAGAAGTTTCGGAGATATAAAGTAGCGAAAAGGATCAATGGCCATGCAGTCAAGGGCATCGAGCTGTTCGGAAATTCTCATTATGCCAAGTTCGGCACACATAGCCGACCCCGCCCTTCCTGCAACCATCAGAGCTGTAAGCACCGGACCAAGTTCCATAATAAGAGTAAGCGAAACTGCAGAGCCGAGCATTCCTTCGGCACCGAATTTATGGAGTGAATAGTACCCCTGTAGACCAAGCACCATTCCAGTGGACGCAGCGGTAAAAAAAATAACCACAAGTGAACCTACACCTATAAAATTCATCTGCCGCATGAACTCAGCATACCGGAAAGGCGTCCTGAGACAGCCCTGTATCATCTGTAGCAGATAGAGCCCCATACGGCCAAGATCAACCAAAATTGAAAGACCACTGCTTCCTAAACGGCTTATGGGGTTTTGTTGTTTTGGCATAGAGTAAGGATTATCGCCATGTTTAACCATAACAATAAAAAAAATTGCAAAAGAAGAAATAGCCTCAATCCTTAGAATTACAGGCTTACGCATCACAGCTTCTTATGATAAAATCTGCAACAGTGAATGTCAATGCTTGAGAACGATAGTAATTCGTATTTTAATAAACATGCTATACGTAAAAGGGTGCAGCAACGCAGTCTTGGAAGGAAAAAACTGTTAAAGGAAAAATTAATTTTTCCTTGGATCGAATGTCTCCCGCAAGGCCTCACCTATAAAAATCAACAGAACCAGAGTACCAACAAGTACCAAAAAGGTGGAAAGTGACAGCCACCAGGCATCAATATTAACCTTCCCCTGTGCCAGTAGTTCCCCAAGCGACGGGGTGGATGGCGGCACCCCGAGGCCCAGAAAATCGAGACTTGTAAGGGCCAGAATTGATGCAGACATACGAAAAGGCAAAAATGTAATCACAGGTGTCATGCCGTTGGGAAGGAGGTGACGGTACATGATGGTCACATCTGAGACTCCTAGTGCTTTTGCCGCCTTGACATACTCCATATTTCTACCTTTTAAAAATTCAGCCCGTACATAATCAGAAAGCCCCATCCAGCTGAAAAGAGACAGAAGAATCAGAAGCAGCAGTACACTGGGTTTAAAAATGGAGGCAAAGACAATAAGAAGATACAGTTCCGGCATAGCCCCCCATATCTCAATAAATCGCTGAAAAAACAGATCCACCTTCCCTCCAAAAAACCCCTGTATGGCACCTGTCAGAATACCAACTAGAGTACCAACTGCTGTCAAGGCAAACCCGAACAACACACTTAAACGGAACCCATAAAGTAACCTGGCAAAGACATCACGTCCCCTGTCATCAGTACCCAGAAGATTCTCTTTGGTGGGTGGAGAAGGAACTGGACCGTCAATATTAAAATTGATGGACTGAAAACTATGCCTGTTCAGTGGAAAATAAACTCTGTTACCATTACTGGTAAGTATTTTCTGGATGTAGGGATCAAGATAATCTGTTTCGGTCTCAAAATCTCCACCAAAGGTTGTCTCAGGGTATTCCACAAAGAGTGGGAAATAGGCATTCCCCTCGTAAATCACCAAGAGCGGGGTGTCGTTGGAAATAACCTCGGCAAAGAGGCTGGTAACAAAAAAGAAGCCAAATATCAGAAGGCTGTAAAATCCCCGGCGGTTACGACAGAACCTGCGCCACCTTCTTCGGGTAATGCTGATGGATTCCGGCTGTCCCATATTATCACTCAGCGCTGTCAAAACTAATCCTTGGATCCACAACCACATAGCTCAAATCTGACAACAGTCTTGCAAAAAGCCCGATAATGGTAAAAAAATAAAGGGTGCCGAGCACAACCGGGTAGTCCCGATTCAACACTGATTGATAGGCAAGAAGCCCCATACCATCAAGGGAGAAAATCGTCTCAATGAGCAAGCTGCCTGTAAAAAATGCTGCTATAAAATAACCGGGGAAACCCGTTATAATGGGAATTATACCATTCCTGAATACGTGTTTATAGAGGACCTGAGTCTCACTGAGTCCCTTGGCGCGAGCGGTAACCACATACTGTTTCCGTATCTCCTCAAGAAAGGAGTTCTTGGTAAGCATTGTCATCACGGCAAGACTGCCGACAGCCCCGGATGTTATTGGCAATACCATGTGCCAGAGGTAGTCGAGAATTTTTTTAAGAAAACTCATCTCCGACCAGCCATCGGAGACAATTCCACGCAGAGGAAATATATTCCAGAACGAGCCACCGCCAAAAAGCACTATCAGAACAATGGCGAGCACAAAGCCTGGTATTGCGTAGCCCACCAGTATGGCGGTTGAGCTGATGATGTCAAAACGGGAGCCGTCATTCACGGCCTTTTTAATTCCAAGGGGAATACACACTCCGTAGACAATGATAAAGCTCCAGAGTCCCAGTGACATGGAAACAGGCATCCTGGAAACAACAAGCTCAACCACAGATTGTTGATAATAGTAGGAGGAACCAAAATCAAAAACCAGATAATTCTTCATCATGGCTAAAAATCGTTGCAACGGCGGCTTATCAAAACCGTACAGTTCTTTGAGCTGCTCTATGCGCTCGTTATCAAGCCCGGAGTCTCCACGGTACATGGAAACCGGGCCAGCCACTTCACCGCCCTGCCCGAGGCCTTCCATCTGGGAAAGAAGTTGTTCCACAGGGCCACCGGGAACGAACTGCGTTACAATAAAGGTCAGCAGCATCACTCCGAACAAAGTCGGAATCATAAGAGCCACTCGTTTTAATATATAAAAAACCACAGCAGACGTTTAATCCTTGTATTTTCTCTATCTATATGTCTAGTTGCAACTATATGTTTCAACCTGTAGAAAACTTTTCCTTACGTGATAAAATCAAATGATTACAACAGCAGCAGATCTCGAATCCCTTATGAAACGAGCACAGCAGACAGATGCTGTGGCACTTGATACGGAATTCATATGGGAAAGAACATACTTCCCGAAACTGGGCCTTATACAACTGGCCCTCTCCAATGAAGAATGCTTCCTCATTGACCCCTGTGCCATCGATGATCTTTCCTCACTAGGAGAATTACTCGCTGACAAGGGAGTTGTCAAAATATTTCATGATGCTCCTCAGGATCTCACCATCTTACGCACCGTAACCGGACGTGATCCACAAAATATTTTTGACACCAGACTCGCCGCAGGATTCGGTGGCCTCAGCTCAACGTTATCACTAGGCGATCTCATTGAATTTCTCCTTGACATAAAGCTTGCAAAAAATGAAACCCGCACAGACTGGCTGAAACGTCCACTGAGCAGCAAACAGATAGAGTATGCCAAGGATGATGTTCGATATCTGCGCGCCATTCGTATTCTTCTCCAGGCTCGGGTTCTTCCCACAACCCTCCCCTGGCTGGAGGCAGAACTTGCAAGACTCAACAGTCCTGATAACTATATGGGAATTGATGACAGTAAACGATATACCAAAATCAAAAGTGCCGGCAGTCTCAACCCTCAATCTCTGGCCATTCTAAAGGAACTTGCATCATGGCGTGAAAAGGAGGCCAGGAATAAAAATCGGCCCCGGGGTCATATCATTAAGGACACGGTTCTGCTGACCATTGCCAGAGAACAGCTTCAAGAGGCTGATGCCATCTTGCAGTGCGGAGAAATATCAGCAAAAAGTGTTGCATCTTATGGTGATAAACTGATACAAATTGTGAAACAGGGTATCGACCGTCCCGTTGAAGAATGTCCCCCATCACTGCGCCATGTCAAGCTCAACAAGAACGAGCAGGCTGCACTCACCAGACTACAGGATTACATCACCCTTAAAAGCGATGTTAACGGAATTGATCCTATATTAATTGGAAACAAGAGTGAATTGAAAAGATGTATCAAAAACACCTCACCCTCCACGTCCAGGCAACGTAAAGGTTGGAGAAAAGAATTTCTGGCAGAAATGAAGGAAATCTGGCGGTAACCGGTGTGCCCGATAAATATTTATTTTGCTGGTGCCATTCGTGGCGGCCGTGATGATGTGAAAATCTATCAGATACTGCCAGGCATTTTAAACAAATACGGAACCGTTCTCACGGAGCACATTGGGAATGAGACCCTGCTGATGGAAGAAAGCGGACTCACCGGAAGTGAAATTTTCACAAGAGATATGCGGTGGCTGGCCGTGACGGATCTCCTTGTTGCTGACATCAGCACCCCGTCGCTTGGTATGGAGTGTGAACTGGCCATGGCTGAAAATCATAACATCCCCAGTCTCTACCTCTTTCGAAAACAAAAAAAACAAAACGCTCTCCGCCATGATAGCTGGAAATCCGTTTTTCCAGACAGTAGTATATCACAATTCAACTGAGATAACAGATATTCTGAGGGTTTTCTTTTCTGAATACCAACACGCCCGCAACTCATAGCAACAATATTCATGAAAGCATATTTCAGAAAGATGAAAGGAGGGGGAACAGCCCCCCCAATGACCTCTATTGTAAACATATTCTGGTCATTTATTGGGGCATTTGCTGGAATCGCAACGATTCACTTCAGCCCCATGTCCTCTCTGAGCAGTAGTGATTACAATCTGGTGGTCGGTTCCTTCGGAGCATCTGCAGTACTCATCTATGGTGCCGTTGACAGTCCCCTGGCCCAGCCGAGAAACCTTATCGGTGGCCACATTATCTCTGCCCTGATCGGGGTTTACTGTTACCAGTTACTGGCACCGGATATCTGGTTGGCAGCTGCCCTTGCCGTAGCATCCGCCATCGTGGCCATGCACCTGACCAAAACCTTGCATCCACCCGGTGGTGCCACTGCTCTTATCGCTGTAATCGGCAGCCCGGCCCTTCATAAAACCGGCTACTTTTATGCCCTGGTACCCATTGCCCGCGGTGCTTTTATTTTGTTGGTAATTGCACTTATAGTGAACAATATTCCAAAAGGCAGACGTTATCCCAAATACTGGTAACGACTCTGCGACCACGATAGTTTTGTGAGTTTTACGACTCAACCCATTGATGTATCACCACAAAGACAACCACCATCAGACAAGACCCCTGTTGTAATTCAACCTTACTGTCCCAACAAGAGGCCTGGTCCTGTGAAAAGCATCCACCACCTTCTGTCCTGCTGCAGAAATAAATCCTGTCCCCCTGAGGTCGAGGACAAAGTTGCAACACCCTTTTCGCTGAAGCTCAGTCACCTCACCGAGCAGTGAGAATGGCTTTGCTGCACTTGTTATACTGATTTCCCCTGATTTCTCGAGACAGAACAGCTCCTCTGAATCACTCTCAAAATCACTCCTCCTTTTTTGGGCAGGAAATGGTATTCGTGAGGTGAACAGATCGACCCTTCCGTAAACGGTAAGGAGAAACTCTTCTCCCCCAACACGATCAAGCAGAGAAAAGATATTTTCCCGGTCATCTTCAAGAGCAAATGAAAACAGGGAGCATCCCTGTTCTTTCAGACTCAACACCGATTGATTGTTCAAACTATAGAGCCAGGGGCCTGCTATTAACTGAACGTTGGCAGAAGAGCGGAAAAAATCAAAATGGGCAATATTGTTAAGTCGAAACCTCTTAAACCCCATGACGATCAGTTTTTCCACCATGGCGCAAACCTTCTTCCACTGTTCATCAAAAACAATGGATGGAATATCCCACACCAGTTTCCTCTTCCCACCCCACCCCGACCATTGCTGTCTTGTTACCTCTTCCAGCAGGATCCTGCTCAAAGGGAGAATAAAATGATATTGTGGATATTCTACCAGGATTGGAATGTCTCCAAACTTGTCCGTTTGGATATAAAGTTGTGCTGTTTTTTCTTCTGATTCCTTTGTAAACCTTTTCCCAGGGAGCTTTTCAAGCATCCGCTTTACTCTTAATCCAGCCTCTTTTCGTTGCCACTCATCAGCCAGTTTATTAAATTTTGCATAAAACTCTCTCCTCACGGCCTTTATACGACTCGGCTTCACAACCACTGCTGGCAGCTCTTCTGCTGTAAACGCACCAAGACGCAACAGGGGATGTCCAGTATGTGAAAAGACCTTCAGTAATGCATCTCTATTCAAAGGGGTGTGATCTGCCGGAATCATCTCTACAGGATAGTTCTCCCCCATGACAAGCTGTGTTCCACAGAGCATTCCTTTAACAGACAACCTCGAGTTCTCATCACAGCAGCTCACAGATACATCCACCTCTAAAGAGACCGTGTTAGTGCTACTTAATCTGCGACGACAGGATTCCTCACTCATCGTGAATGCCTTGCCACTTCCAAGTTTAAACACAACATCACCGACCCGAAACTGTGTTCTAGCCGGCACGAACAGTGAGACCAT
>JAJRQL010000264.1 GCA_024280265.1 Deltaproteobacteria bacterium | reverse complement strand
CTCTGTTCATAAAGTCTCGCCAGATCGGAGCCGCTATCACTCCTCCGCTTTTTCCTTTACCAAGGCCTCTGTTATCATCATAACCAAGCCAGACACCACCAAGAGTCTTTCCAGCAAAACCGACAAACCACGCATCCCTATTGTCGTTGGTAGTTCCTGGTTTTCCTCCCGAGACAACAGTAAGGCCGGAAGCTCTTCTGCCTGTACCCCGTTGAATCACATCGCCAAGGAGCCCTTTCATTTCACCGGCAACGACGCTCTTCAGAACCTTTTTCCCAATAGGGACAGCCCGGAAAATTCTCTTGCCGCTATTGGAATCAATACCACTGATCAAGGTTGGTGAAACATAACTGCCATCACAGACAAATGGTGAATATGCTGCAGTTATTTCAAGCAACGAAACTCCAGTTGCCCCAAGTGCCAGAGAAAGATCAGCTGTGAGCGGAGACCTGATACCAGATGCCTCAGCATACGCACGAACTTTTTCCAAGCCTACTTTTTGTAACAGCTTAATAGCAATAATATTTCTGGAATGAATCAATGCTGTTCCTAAGTCCGTTTTTCCATAATGTTTTCCTGAGAAATTTTTAGGGCTCCATATCTTTCCATCTTTTGCCCGGATTGAAAATGGTGCATCAATAAGGGTAGTAGCAGGTGAGAAACCATTCTCAAATGCCGTGGCATAGAGTAGGGGTTTAAAAAGCGACCCCGCAGAACGTCTCGCCTGGGTGGCACGATCAAAGGCACTGTTATTAAAATCCCGTCCCCCAACCAGAGCCCGCACCTTACCATTACAAGCGTCAATGGAGAGTATGGCACCCTGCACTTTTTTATTCCCGGGAAAAGATTTAGCCAGACCATTCCGGAGGGCCAGAACTGCCAGGTGCTGCTGCCGTGAGTCCATGGTTGTGTACACCCGCACCCCTGCCCGCGTCAAGGACTGATCCAATATCCTTTCCGCCTGTTTTTTTACCAATTGGAGAAAATAGCCATTTTCCCCTCTCTGGTGTCGAGTATTTCGGTGCAATCTGACAGGCATGGAATAAGCCGCAACAGCCGCCCCTTTAGTAATATACCCGTCAGCAGCCAAACGGTTCAGCACATAGCGCTGCCTTTTCAGGGCAGCAGTTAGGTTTTTATGGGGTGAGTAGCGACTGGGTGCCTGGGGCAGACCTGCCAGAATGGCGGCTTCCCCAAGGTTCAGGTTACGGCAGCTTTTTCCAAAATACACCTGTGACGCAGCCTCAACCCCATAGGTGCCACTACCAAGATAGATCTGGTTAAGGTAGATATGCAGGATCTCATCCTTGGTGAGCAGGGTGTCAATTCTCCAGGCAAGAATGGCCTCTTTGAATTTACGCAGGAAGGTCTTTTCGGGGGTGAGCAGCAGAGACCTGGCTACCTGTTGCGTAATGGTTGATCCCCCCTGGGCGCGCCTTCCGCTTTTTACGTTATTCACAGCTGCACGGAAAACTGACCAGAAATCAAGCCCAGGATGTTCATAAAAACGTCCATCTTCTGCAGCGACAAAGGCCCTGGGAAGATATGGGGGCATTTCAGACAGGGGTACCACAGTCCTGTTCTCAACAAATATCCGCTCAATCACCCGGCCACTGCGATCAAGGATCTCTGAGGCCTGGGATGGTTGATATTCTGCAATGCTCCTGATATCAGGAACCTTCAGCATGGACAGAATGAGAAGCAGACCGCCAATAAAGATACTTAAACTGAGTCCTATGGCAAAAAGAAAACCAATAATATGTTTTTCATTATACGGCTTTTTATAGACCCTCTTTTTTTTTAGCCGAGGGCGAGTTGTCTTTTTCTTTGCTGGGGGCATCAGGGGTCAGAGAAAACACAGAAAGATGAGAAGTTTTTCACACAAGAATGACAGTATAGTTACAGTCTCCCATACTCCTATTATGTGGAGCATGGGGACTGTAAACGAATCACCCGAAAACACCTTTAAAGAAGAAAAAGAAGGCCATGGCCATCACTGCGCCGGCAGGCAGAGTAACAATCCAGGATATAATAATATTCATAACAACTCTGAGATCAAGTGCACCAATCCCCCTGGCAAGGCCCACACCAAGCACCGAGCCGATCAGAATATGAGTTGTGGAAACCGGAAGACCGGTACGGGAGGCCAGCACCACGGTGGAAGCAGCAGCCAGTTCCGCGCAAAAACCGCGTGAAGGGGTAAGCTCTGTGATTTTGGTACCAACGGTTAACATAACTTTATAACCCAGGGTAACAAGGCCAAGGACAATCCCTGTCCCACCAACAACCAGAATCCAGACAGGCATCTCTGAAGACTGCATCACCTCACCACCCGACGTCACAATACTGATAACAGCCGCAAGGGGCCCAATGCCATTTGCCACGTCATTGGATCCATGGGCAAATGCCATGGCACAGGCAGTAAACAGCATCATGGGGGTAAACACCTTTTCCACACTGGCAAAATGAAAGTCCTTGTCTGCTTCCGGGTCCTCCTTTACCTTGCGAACAAAAAACATTCCCACTACGCTGGTTAACAGGCCAATGAAGATGGCCATGCCAAAACTCTGGACCGCGGTGAGCTCAATATTAAGATGCTTCAAACCTTTGAACAGAGTCACCAGGGAAATTACGAATCCAACCAGAAAGATATAATAAGGAGCATATCTCTTAGCATTCTTTAATGGATCATCGGTGTTGAAAATCAGTTTCCTGGTAGACATCACCAGAAGAAAGGCAATGGTACCACCGATAAGGGGGGAGATCACCCAACTTGCCACAATCTTACCGACTTTTCCCCAATTCACAGCATCGGGGCCAATACCAACCACTGCAAAACCGATCAAAGCTCCAACAATGGAGTGCGTGGTGGATACCGGCCAGCCCCTGCTGGAAGCGATCATCAACCAGACTGCAGCAGCTAAAAGAGCTGCCAGCATCCCGTAAACCAGGATCTCTGGGGTAGATGTGATAGACGTGGGATCAATAATACCCTTACGGATGGTCTTTGTTACATTTCCTCCAGCCAGAACAGCCCCGGCAAACTCAAAAACAATTGCAATACCAATGGCCTGTTTCACTGTCACAGCACCAGCTCCTACAGACGTTCCCATGGCATTTGCAAGATCGTTTGCCCCGATCCCCCAAGTCATATACAGACCGAAAATCACAGCAAGTATAATCAGGATTGTTCCATATGCAGCAATAACTTCCATGTTTTTCTCTCTTCCCTATTTACTCAATTTAAATTTCAGTTTCAAACCAGATGTTACCGAAAATACAACTTCTATCTTGACAGAAACAACAACAGACAATCAGCCATATTTTCAGCATGATCAGAAACATTCCCTATCTCTTCAATTATCTTGTACCAGAACATTACAGAGATGGGATCAAGCTCCTGCTCGATATCAAAAAGAGCCCGATTGACGGTTCGCAGAACCTTGTCGATGTTATGTTCACTCTTTCGTACTCCCGTGATCATCAGAGTAACCTTATCATGCTGCTTCCCGCTAAACCCGACATGAACCAGCTCATCGAGTTCCTCGATCATAATAAGTGCCTGTTGACTGATTTCAACGGTTCTCCGCAACAGATCATCAAGCCCTGCTTTAATGGCACCAGGAATGACCATATCACGCATGGTCAGAATCTGACTTATTTTTTCAACACCATCAGCAAGTGCATCCTGCTCATGAATCAGACTGAGCAGGTCTTTACGATCAACCGGCAGCAGCAGAGTCTTGGGCATATTATGCCGATAATGGGACTTTATCAGGTCCGTTTCGGTTTCAAGGGTCGCAATCTGAACCGACACCTGCCGTACCTTTTCCAGGTCTCTTTCATATAGACCGTCAAACAGAGACGGAAGAAGCTCAACGCAGGAATAAACAATGCGCATGTGTTGCTGAATCGGTTTAAAGGGTGATTTCCTCAATAAACCGGACAGAGGGTTTGTTGACATTGCTACCATACTGTTTTCTCCATATATTAATAGGGATACCATCCAGCTACCGGTTACATAAACAAGGAGTTATCCGGGGACCTGATTTCTTCTCGCAAGTAGCAGCACGGCCACTCACGTTTTCACTTTATTAATTATCTTTATCAGCGGCTCCGCCGGATATGTCAGGGGAATCATTTTTTTCCGGATCTGGATAAACAAACTCGGTCCGTCTTCACGGCCACTATATATAATATGATGGCCTTTAATATTACCAGCATTTTTCCAGAAACTGTTAAAAGGATCAAGGGGGGTGTGGCCTACCACAAAAGGAGCACGCTTGGAAAGACCGAGACTTTTGCGAAACTTTTTTACGTCCCTTTTATCATAGCCCGATAGATAATGGGAGCGTTTAAGACGATTTGTCAGAATCTCATTCTGAATTTTTGGATACTGCCGCAAGTTGATAATCTTTTCACGACTTATTGACTTGCGCGGCGGTGCAGCATGACAGGCGACACAGGAATCCGTCTTCATCACCAGAGGAAGAAGATCATAAAACCTCAGCATCTCTTTAACATAATCATCTCCCCGCAACTCCCGCAATCTTTTGCGCATCAGAACCCCCTGACAGACCCCTGTTTTACACAGGGTATCCTCAAAGGTGTCATGATTACCAAGGAGATAAAAGAAGTTTTCCGGAAAATGACATTTCATTTTAAAGATCAGATCCATCATCAAAATAGAGCTGTCCATTTCCGACATCTCTCTTGAGACCTCAGAGTGAACCGCATCACCCAGAATAACAATGCAGGCACTGTTTGAAGCAAGGTGGGCCAGCAGACAGTTTTCATTCATAATCTTTAGAAAATTGTCTACTTTCGCGTGGAGATCTCCAACAATGAGAAGGCGTAATTCATCCGGGAGTTCTAGCAGAGCACCCGGCACTCCCGTTTCAGTCTTTTCCCGAAACACCTCATCGGCCAGAATTTCGTTAACTTCTTTTATGGTGGCGAGCGCCTCATTGGGGGGTAGCATGGAGATACTTCCTCCACAAATCCCCCTGATTCCGAGTATTGATTTGTAACGGTTTGTTCCGATACGCTCCCTGATATCCTGATCCCCGCTTCGGACGATCTGCACCGGTGTCCTACCGTCAAGAGGAGAGATCATCAAATCACCTCTGATATTGGTAACCGTAAGATGCCTCCTTGATACTGATTTGCTGAAATGAAATATCTCATCAAACTGCTGGTTCTCTCTGCCGATAAGGACCCTTTCGCCGACCTTTATTCTTGCAAATCCATGAATAGTATCAGCTACACAGGCCTTTGCAGGAGAAATAAGCCAGTTTTTCTGAATATTTTTTTTCTTTACACCAATGGGAATCTCAGGGTGGAACACAAGTTTCTGATCTCCGATTATCATCTCAAAGGTTTTTCCATCATGGGGAATGCGGCACTCTTTATTCAACTCCTGCGGATAATCCGTCACCGTGAACCACTCGATACTGGTATCGTTCCGCAGAATAAAGGACTTCCAACCCGAAAATGTCCTGAGGTCCCGATGCCTCTCAGACTCTCCTCTGGCCCACCGAGGCACGTTGACATCATCTTTGGCGGCAATACGCATGGGAGGTCGACTTAACCCCTCACGCACATAAACCTGCATCTGCGCCATGTGCATATAAAGAGCAACCTCACGGTAAATATCAAGTTGCCTGATCACCATCTCCATACTGAGATTTTCGTCCACAGGGAAATAGCCATCCTTGTGGCGTTCCATTCGTCTTTTAAAAATGGTCTCCGGGTCAGGAAGGAGGAATTCGAATATGTAGTGGGTGCGCCAGTTTGTATGGAAAAAGTATTTCTTTCTGGGTGGTATCTGAATACGATCCAGTTCCAGAAACAACGGCTCTTCAGCCTCAAGCCACTCTTTATCAAATACAGTCAAAGCATCAGAGAAACCTTTGAAGGGAAAGCCCAGATGAACCTCCCGGGGACGGTAGGTCAAGGTCTGATCCTTCCACCATCCCTTACGGGTCAAATCTACATAGCCCTCATTGGGCCAGCCATGAACATGATTAATATAATACGTTTTCCCGGCACCAGGTGGACCAGTGACCACCAACTGCACAAAGTTCAGGCGGGCCGGTAATTGAACACCGTGTATATCCTGAAGATCTTCGATGGGTACAAGATTTTTTTTCAGGGGATCATTCATGGATTTTCAAAAAAACTAAGGTAAACGTTAAAAAACTGGTATATTGAAAGTCTGGAGCAACTACCACTGAACAGCATTCTATGTTGCAGCTTAACATAAAGCCTCGACCAGGGTAAACCGGATTCGTCCGGAACCGGTTAAAAGAGGGGCTAAACCTGATATTTTTTTATGTCCAAGATTAGTGTCCTCCCAGAACAACTTGCCAATCGCATTGCCGCAGGTGAAGTGGTTGAACGTCCGGCATCCGTTGTAAAAGAACTCATCGAAAACAGCCTTGATGCAGGTGCCTCCAGAATTGAAGTTGAAATTGAAGGTGGTGGAACCCGACTGATCCGGGTCATTGATAATGGGGCAGGTATGGATGAAGATGATGTCCTTCTCTGTCTGGAACGCCACGGCACATCTAAAATCATCAGCGACAGTGACCTCGAGGCAATCAGCTCACTTGGATTTCGCGGTGAAGCCATTCCCTCCATCGCTTCGGTCTCAAAGATGAGCATCACCTCACGGCAACAGACTGCACCCCTTGGAACCACTGCTGTTTTACACTATGGGAAGCTTCATAAAGTTCACGAAACAGGGTGTGGTCGAGGAACTGTCATTGAAATAAAAAACCTCTTTGGCAACACCCCCCCACGCCGCAAATTCCTCCGCACCAGGCGAACGGAACTGAGCCACATTGATGAGGTGGTTAAAAACTACGCCCTGGCAGCTCCTGCGGTCGGTTTCAGTCTCCGCGTGGACGACAGAGAAACTGTTCGCCTGGACTCAAGCCACGATCTTGCCCGTCGTCTGGCCACAATTCTGAACTACGACGGCAGTTTTATCACCATTGACCATCCCCAGTCGAGAAACCAGCTCCCTCACATAACTGGCCTTCTGGTACCACCTGACAAACATCTGCGAGGCTCAACACGCATCAAAATACTGGTCAACGGCCGCTCTGTGAAAGATAGAGTTCTCACCCATGGTGTGGCTGAAGGATTGCGTGGGTTTCTGATGAAGGGTCATAACCCGGCAGGTCTGCTGCACATCCACTTGGACGCAGCTGATGTTGATGTCAATGTCCATCCCACCAAGCAGGAGGTCCGCTTCCGACGCAGTCAAGATATTCATCAACTCATTGTAGCCGCCATACAGAGGGGAATCAAAGGTTATCAACAGGACCTGAAACACTCCCTTGCCGGAGAAACGATACATCCGACGACTCCCCTTCATGTCCCTCCACCGGAGTTTCCCCCT
>JAJRQL010000263.1 GCA_024280265.1 Deltaproteobacteria bacterium | reverse complement strand
GCCTGGCTCGAGCAATATGTGATGAAGGAAACACTTAAATACGAATGCTGGAATTTCTAAAATTGGACTTTTCGGTCTGGCACTAAGTAGATAAGCGTAAACTTCGATAACCTTCACATCTGAGTCGCAAACATTTTCAATTGTTTCAGCGTACCAGAGTACGTCGTAATGATTGAAAATGTGAAGTAACGAAGGAGGTAAAGAGTTGTTTACGACGACATCAATCTTCAGTGTCGCAGTTTTTTATTAGTACTCCATAAAAACTGTAGACAGCCTTGAGAAATTAGGGTTTTCGTTGGAGACCAAGGCCTGCAAAAAATTTCACCACAGGTATTTGAGTGATATTCCGAGGATATAATTTGAACATAACACAAAGATCAGGCGAAAAGATAACTTTGCAAGGTCGCCTGTAATAAAAAACATGAAACCAGGAGAGTTTTTTGAAATCAGAAGTTTAGAGTTGCAACCAAGGCACTTACACCCCTCAAGGGGGTACAGAAAAGAGTCCAGCGACTCTAAAGAGTTTTCCAACTTGTCGGCTTAGATTTACCCACATGCCTGGATTATAATTATTGCAGATTTTTTTTTCATACACTAACTTTTTCCGGAGAAGCAAATGCGTACCAAATTCCTGCTTACCTTCTTCCTTGCCACACTTGCCGGTTGCGCTGATTACAACAGCCCGGAACTGACTCAATTTGAGATTACAGAAGATACTGTACTGGACAAAAACACGAAACTCATGTGGGCCAGCAATGACAATAAAATCAATTTAAACCGCCATGAAGCACTGGACTACTGCAAATCATACAGCGGCGGTGGTTTTGATGACTGGCGGATGCCGACAGTGGCAGAGCTCAAGGGGATTATGGGGTCCAATGTTGAAGGAAAGGTGAGGTGCTCACACTCAGCAGCAGTCTGGTCTGGGCCTCTGAAACCGATGACTCAAAAGGAGCATTCTGCAACTTTAAATCCCAGGGCTGTTCCTGGATGGAACAGGTAATTTCCATATCATTGCGAGCCCTCCCGGTACGTGATACCGATGCCCAGAACGAGTTCATACCAGACAGCAGCACTGCACCCCAATCGACCTTCCCTCCTGCAGCAAGACCCCAGACTGTAGAGCAGAGGTTACAGGTCCTTGATATTCTGTACAAACAGGAACTTATCACCATCGACGAATACAATCAAAAAAAACGAACTATCCTGGATGAACTTTGACCAATTAAATCCGCGACTCTCTTGTCTGTTTCTGGAAGGAACTCCTGAAATTGTCACTCAGGCCTTCCACGATCTGAACAGGGACATGAACTCTAAATTCGTCCATGTCTTTCTCGATAAACTTGAGCGGTACGCTACAAAACCTGACCGGGCACTTTTTCTTGCCAGGTACCAGGAACGTTTTATTGGCTTTGCATGCATTATCAACTATTCTCCTCCCCCCGAAAATGTAGCTAAAACAAGCATTGAACTGCTCAAGACCTTTGCCTGCAGTACCGGACTCATGGTTCTCCCGGAATTCAGACGGCAGGGGGTCGCTTCAGGGCTTGTCCGATGCTGGGAAAAATGGGCTGCAGAAAAGAGCAGAAACGGCGTCTGGCTGGTGACCCGGAAGATGGCCCAATGGTATTGGTATCATTTCCACTATTCGGTGCACGGAATAGTGACCAGCAAAGGAACGAAAAAAAATATTCTTATAAAGGGTTTTCCCAAAAAATTTCACACTGAAACAGAACCAAACATACTGCATATTGCATAAATACAACCTGCACACCTCGCAGAACCGGAAATCAAGTCGCAATAACAAGAAACTCGCCATTTTTGTTGACACTGAAAGGTAAATACGATAGTACAATAAATTGAAGTAAAAATTTTTGTACACATGGGTCATCACGTCACAGGTGTTGCTTCATGTGAAACTGGAAGACTGAGTTGTGCTAGCTTTTTTTGTTTTGTAAAAAGGTATCAGGACGGACATCGACTTAAGCTTTTCAGGAGGGCTGGGTCGCAACAATTAAAAGAGGAAGGAGAAAACGAGATGGTTAAAAAATTTTCCATGTTGGCTCTTGCTGGTCTTATTGCACTGCCTGCAGTAGCTTCTGCAAGCGGTGGAGCAAACGCTAATGATCTTGAGAGAAAAATCGAAGAATTAAGCATGCAGCTTGATCAGCTGAAAGCACAGATGGCAGAAGGTAAAGGTAGTGGTGGCATAAGCCAGGCCGACTTTAATGATCTTACTGACACTGTCAACGATCTTGAAGATCGCTCTGAGTCCTGGGATCTTGCTGCCCGCATTAAATTTTACGGTGATTTTCGCGCCCGTCACGACTACTACAACGCTGATAATATTGACGGTACCAGTTCCAGCAGTGACACTCTCTGGACCAATCGTTTTCGCCTTAACATGCGTGTCAAAGCTACTGAAAATCTAGAGTTTAAAGCACGTCTTGCAATGTACAAAGCCTGGGGTATGGAATCCACTCCTCAGGGACTTGGCGGTGGATATCCCATGTGGGACGGAAACTCCACCCGTCAGCCTTCAGACAATGCACTGCGTGTTGATCGTGCATTTGTAAACTGGAATAACATCGGTGGGGCTCCTATCTGGTTTTCCATTGGTCGTCGTCCTACCACTGACGGACCTCCAGCCCAGATTCGTATGGGTGCTGACGAGCGTATGGCTACCCCTGTCTCTTACATGGATTGGCCTTTTGATGGTATCTCCATGGGCTATGCCTACCGCTGGGGAAGTGAGGCCATGGGAACCGGTCGTATCCGTTTCTGTTACGGACGTGGATTCGAGGATGGACTTGAAAATGACGATACTGATGCGAACCATAACGATATGGACTTCGCTGGTCTGAGCTGGGATGTGATGAAGAAAGGAAATCGTTTCGTCAACATCCAGTCTTTCATGGCCTTCAATGTCTTCAACTACCCCTCTTTCCAGAGCGAGTTCATCAACTATGCTGCCAGTTTCTCGCCAGATCAGGGTGGCTATGGACCACAGCTTGATGCCGGTAACATCGTTCACAACTCAGTTGTTTATCAGGACAAAATTGCAGACTTAAACTTTTTCGCAGTTGGTGGATGGTCTATCACCGATCCTAACAGCAATGGTATGTTCAATGACTATGCCGGAATGGGCGCTGCTCAGCAGATGGCAGCCCTGGGGATGTCTCAGCAGATGATCGATGGTGCTCTTGATCAGATGGGAATGGAAGGAACTCCTCACACTGACAGCGAGAACGGTTACTCCATCTACCTTGGTGCCCGTTATGACATCAACTCCATTGGTCTGAAACTTGGCCTTGAGTGGAACTACGGTTCCGAGTACTGGATCGCCATGAATCCCGGTCATGATGACATGTACCTTGGTAAGCTTGCCGCCCGTGGTAATGTTTACGAAGTATATGGTATCTATGACCTGCCCACCGGTGAAGCCATCTCCAAATATGCCAAAACATTTATCCGTTTTGGTTACCAGCGTTACGAGTATGACTACGCAGGATCTATGGACTGGAATATGAAGCCATACGATCTTGACAATGCTCAAGAAGTTGCCTACTTGAATGGCTTCAATGATAACACAGGAAGGACTACTGTTGAAAGCGCAGATCAGATCTACGTGACCTTCGAGGCATATTTCTAGGCCATAGCAGATCTACGCAGCAGTATAGTATCAAACAGGGAAGTCTCCTTATTTCAAGGTGACTTCCTTTTTTTTGTTCTCACCCCACTGTTTTCACAAAACTAACACACAAACACATATGTCCGGAATATTATCCGCATCCAGGTCTGCTCCTCTTCGGTTTTTCACAAAGAGACATGGCGGGGTACGTAATCACCCCCACCATTCCCTCAACCTCAGTCATGGGGTTGGTGATAACGAAGAAATGGTTATTCTTAACCGGGCACGACTTAAAAAGAAACACTCCATTCCCTTTCTTCTTTCAGCAAAGCAGGTGCACGGGGATAAAATTTTTATTGCTGACCTGCCCTTACTGAGTGACCTTGAGGTCGATGGATATGACGCCCTGATGACCAATGTCAGCGGCATTGGGCTTCTTATTCAACAGGCTGACTGCCAGGGAATATCGCTCTTTGATCCGGTAAGGTTTTCTATTGCCTGTGTCCACAGTGGCTGGAAAGGATCTGTCTTAAATATCCTCGCAAAGACCGTGTCTGCCATGAGGACAGAATACCGTTCAGATCCTGCAGACCTGCAGGCCTTTATCAGCCCCTCACTTGGACCATGTTGTGCCGAATTCAGCAACCATCCACAGGAACTGCCCTCTTCCTTCCTTGCCTTTCAGGTAAAAGAGAATTATTTTAACTTCTGGCAGGTTTCTAGGATGCAGCTACTCAAGGCTGGCCTGCGTGACGAAAATATTACAATCGCCGGCGTATGCACATCATGCTCGCCGGAGTTTTTTTCCTATCGTCGGGCCTGCCGTGAAGGTGACGGGAGAACTGGCCGCTGTGGCACGGTGATAGCTCTGCGCTAAAACACTTCACACTACCTAACTTATTTTATCATGCGCCTCCTTGTTGTTGAAGATGATAAAAAAATCGCCTCTTTCCTTCAAAAGGGACTCCAGGAGGCAACATTCAGTGTCGATGTCTGCCACACTGGTACAGATGGGCTCTCCTTTGCGCTAACAGAACCCTACGACGCAGCTATAATTGATATCATGCTACCCGGCCTTGATGGGCTCAGTCTCATCGAAAAGCTCCGTGCTGCCAATATTGACATGCCGGTTCTCATTCTCAGTGCCAGGCAATCCGTAGACGACCGTATTGAAGGACTGCAGAGGGGTGGTGATGATTACATGATAAAGCCATTCTCTTTTAATGAACTCCTTGCACGTATCCAGGCCCTGCTGAGACGTGGCCAGAAAAATGTGGCCTCTGGCGTCATCCGCATTGGTGAACTTCAACTTGACCCGATACGACATGAAGTAAAACGACAAAACAAAAAAATAGACCTGCCTGCCAAGGAATATGCGCTTCTTGAGCTGATGATGCTGAATCCCGGGCGTGTTCTCTCCAAGACATCTATTCTGGAACGAATTTATGACTACGGTTTCGATCCCCAGACAAACGTGGTTGATGTCCTTGTCTGCCGTCTCCGTAACCGGATTGACAAGGACTATGACAAAAAATATATCCATACTGTTCGAGGAATGGGATATGTCCTTCGTGACGAATAGCCTCCCCTCCCTGCGGTCAGGCACAAGAACTGTTATTGTCCTCTTCCTCTCTCTCTGGCTTGTCTCCGGTCTCTGTCTCCTCACCCATAATCTACTGTTAAAGAGACAGATAAAACAGCAGCAATTTGCTGAAGTGGAGGCAGGCCTGCAATCTTTTCTTACTATCGGCAGCGGCTCATCCAGTTATCATTTCACCCTCCAGATCAGCCCCCCGGATTCCATTGATTTTATACGCATCACCAAAGACAGGGATCAGCTGCTAATCACTGATAATAAAAACATCCCATTTACCGGTCTTGTCGATCTTGCCCCACATTCCCATGGTATATGGGTAGGTCTCACAGACCCGGACACCAGTGGTGACTGGATTCTAATTTCCCGTGAGCTCTCGGATGGTTCAATTATTCAGGCTGGCAGGAATGATCTCACCACTGGTATTGCTATTTATAAGTCCGCAGTAACCACATCCCTGCTGCTTTTTTTCTTCTCTGCTTTGCCCTGTCTCAGTATCGCCCTTCTACTCCGAAGGATGCAAAAAAAACCACTTCAGGACTTGAGTTCTGCAATCACCGAATCTCTCAAGCATAACCATTCCAGCTTTCCTAAACTTCGGAAAAAAAATGATGACCTGATAAAGGTTTTTCAACTTCTTGATAAAACCTTCACCCAGAACAGGCAGCTGATTTTTGAAATGCAGTCATCCCTCGATAATGTGGCCCACGATCTGCGTACCCCTATGACCAGACTACGAGCCGTTGCCGAATATGCCCTGCAATCAGACCGAGATGATCCTGAAACATATCGAAATGGACTCTCAGACTGCCTTGAGGAATCAGAAAGGGTGCTATCCATGCTTGGCACTATGATGAGTGTGGCGGAAGCAGAAGCTGGCACCATGCGTCTCAATACCGAAGAAATATCTCTCAAAGATACACTTGATGATGTTATTAGCCTCTATCAATATGTGGCAGAAGAGGAAGAAATCCGCCTTTCCCTTGAGATGGCAGATACTAACATCCTCATACTTGCCGATAAAACCCGTATCAG
>JAJRQL010000262.1 GCA_024280265.1 Deltaproteobacteria bacterium | reverse complement strand
TTCGCACTCAGATACGAAATGAAGCATTGCAACAAGTTGAAAAACAAGCGGTTGCACTAAAAGAAAAACGAAAACCGAGAGCAAAGCAACGAAAACGACGAAAACGTTCGTTTGCAAATTTCTAACCGGACACTACTGAATTTCAGTAGATGTACGAATCGTCGCAGCAACACATCGTGATCTGCGGGAAGATATTGAAGCTGGTCTTTTTCGTCAGGATCTTTTCTATCGTCTTGATGTCTTGCCAATTTTCTTACCACCACTCCGGGATCGCAAGGAAGATATTCTGTTGCTCGCTACTCATTTTTTAAACCGTACTTTCAGTGAAATGGAGAAAACAGACAGAAAGCCGATTTTTTCTCCTCAAGCAGCCTCTCTCCTTACCTCCTGTTCCTGGCCAGGTAATATCCGGGAATTGAGGAACACCATGACCCGCCTGGCGGTTCGTATCCCTGAGGATATGAGAGAAGTATCGGTTGAGTACCTTCAAAAATTCCTGACCAGTGGTGGGGAAAAGCAGCCTTCAATTACCAGTGAGTCGGGTTTTGTTCCAATCCCCTCCAGTGCCTCTCTTGCTGAGGCCGAAAATATTATTATCGATGCAGCCTTGAAACGTAATAACTTTAACCGTAAAGCTGCTGCCAGTCAGCTTGGTATAGGCGAAAGGACATTACGTCGAAAGCTCAATGACAAATAAGAAATCGGCCATTTTGGCCGGTTTCTTTTCTTCTTTACGGCCAATTCGGCCGCCCTTCTGTTGTTTCCCATCCTGTACATGTCTATTTCCCTGCGAATTCTCATCGACAAAAATGGCACGTTAGTTGCTGTCTTCCTGACGAGTGATGAAATTCAGTTCAACCCTAAACGATACAGGAGGTGTACCGATGTATAAGGAAAAAATGGTGAGCAGTATTCTGGTGTTACTGCTGGCAGCAGGAAGTTTATTTGTGGGCAGTTCTGTTCTGGCTTCTCAAAACACAAAAAACATAGGTGAAAAAATGGAAAGTATGGATGGAAAGGATCAGGTCAGCATAGAAGTGCGTAACAGAACGCAGCAGGAAGCAAGTCAAAAGAGAGACTCAATTATTGTTGAGGCAGTGACAGCACTTGAACATACACAAAAGGCTATCGATGCCTTGAAGCAGAAGAAAAAGCTGGAGGCACTTGATGCTCTGGCAATAATCACTGGGAAACTGGATATTGTAATTGCCAGAGAACCAGACATGGCCAATGCTCCAATTGCTGTCAGAGTCGAAGAGTTTGATCTTTACGCAACTCCGGAAGACGTGAAAAAAGCGGTAAAACTGGCGAAAGGTTTGCTCGGAGACGGTGAGGTGCAGCAAGCCAGAGCGATCCTTGGCAATCTGGTTTCAGAAGTTAATATCACTGTCACTTCACTTCCATTGAAGGCCTATGCAGACGGCATTAAGGCGGTTGCCGAACTGGTTGATGATGAAAAGTTTACCCTGGCAGAAAACGCCTTGTACGACCTGCTTTCCACTACCGTCATCAGTAACCATACTCTGCCGCTGCCAATTTTGAGAGCTGAAGAGTTGATTAAAAAGGCCGAGGTACTGGCTGAGACTGAGGGACGCTCAGATGACCAGAATAGAGAATTGACAGCTCTTCTGGATAATGCTGTCGTTCAACTTGATATGGCTGAGGCTCTAGGGTATGGCAACAAAAAAGACTACAAGACGTTTAAACGCCACATCAAGGAAATACGCGATAAAACAAAGGATGGAAAATTCGGTAAAGGGTTCATGGACAAATTAAAAGGCGCCCTTAAAGAAGCTAAAGAAACCATTTTTGGCAATTCCAATAACGCTGCGAACTAATGTCCGTTCGGAAATGAGACTTTTTCTTCTGAATTGATGCCCGGAAGAAATATTTCAAAACAACAAAGAGTTGGGAGAAAAAGGCCATTTCAGATCAGGTACGAACTGATAACATTCGGGTGGATTTTCCTTTACGGAGTATCTGCCCGACATTTTTTATAGGGGGGGGGAGGGAGAAATACAATGAGTACAGAATCTAACGCGAACTCACCTCAGTCACTGATTGTTGAACTTGAAGAGTTTCCGAGGAAATGGGGATGGCTGCTTGCCCTTGGGGTTGTAATGGTACTTGCTGGTTGCGTGGGATTGTATTTCGTTACAGCGGTGACTCTAGCAACAGTATTGCTGTATGGGGGAATGCTTTTTTCCGGTGGAATTCTTTCTCTTTTTTATTCAATACGAGTCAAAGAAAGCAAATGGCACGCAAAACTGTTTAACATACTGTTGGCGCTTCTTTATGTTGTAGCAAGTATCATTATTTTCATGAATCCGGTTGCTGCCTCAGCCGCATTGACTCTGGTTCTTGCCGCCTTGTTCTTTGTTATTGGTGTATTGAGGGTCATTCATGGATTTCGTTGCCGAACAAAAGGATGGAGATGGGTACTCCCCGTTCTACTCGGAGTCGTCAATTGGCTTTTTGCAATAATAATTATTCTAAGCTGGCCAATATCCGGGTTATGGGTTATCGGCTTGTTTGTCAGTATTGAATTGATCATGAATGGTTGGATGCTGACTTTCACTGCCCTTGTAGTGAGAAAGCTGGCTATACGAGCAGAGGAAGGCTAGAAGGCTAGAAGGCTAACCATACAAAGGAGGATACGATATGGTTATGGGAGTAAAAAATCTGCAGAGGTTGTTCCGCCGTGTTGCGGGGCTTGAAATCGACAAAAGTGACGTGAAAAGATTAAATGATTTTATTGGAAACCGCCTGCACGCACTGCTCATCCAGGGACAGGTAGCTGCCAGTGTCAATGACCGGGATATAATAGATTATCAGGATATTCCGATAACCAACGGTTTGCAGCAAGCCATCCGTGATTTTGCGGAACTGGATGAAGAACTTTCTTTGGCACCAATCCTGGAACAGCAGCTGACCCTGCCGCCTTTACGAATGGAAATATCAGTGTTGCTGGAAAAAAAACTGCCATTGCTGGTGGGGGGGATTACAGTAAGTCTGGCCAGAATTTTCCGAACAGTTAATGCAGACTTGAAAAACCCGACCACAAAGGAATGGGAACAGGTGAAGGAAATTTACAATACTCTCCTGTGAGAGAAGTTCGTTTCCGATGATTGCGGCACCAATATCCCAGACTTCCGGCAGCCTTGAAAAATCAGGATTTTCGTTCGAGACCAAGGCTGCAAAAAAAACCTGCCGCATGTATGTGCTTGATATTCCGATGATAGAATCGTACACTACGGCGACCAGCCTGAACGAACCTGGGCACTGCTGAACAGTTACAGATCTGAGCTTACCCCATATTTTGAGGGGTACGCTGAATAGTTACTTACTTTTCATCTATTCTTTATGAGGTTGGGTACATGCGTTTTGTTTCGTTTGGCCTTCTTGTAGAGATCCAGATATTTTTGACTCACAGTAGCCCAGGTATAGCGCTTGTGGATCAATTCCACTGCCTGCCGCTGCATCTTCCTGATACTTGCAGGATCTTTCCTGTACAGTGCAAGAGCATGTTCCATGGCTTTTTTTAAGGTATCAACACTCTGCGGCCCATAAGTACATCCGGTTTTTCCGTCGATCACCTTCACCAACCCGCCCACAGCATGAACTATGGGAAGATTACCAAAGAGCTGGGCCATAAAATCGGTGAGTCCACACGGTTCGTACTGGGAAGGAATCAGAAAGAAATCGCCTGCGGCAAAGACCTTATTGGCAAGGACTGTATCAAAACCACGCAGAATACAGACACGGCCCCGGTTCGCTTTCTTCTCGGCAAGGCGGACAAGCCCCGCCTCATCGTGCCGACTCCCTGTACCAAGAAGCAGAAACTGGAACTCCTCCTCTCCTGCCAGCAGTTCTTTAATGGCACCTGTGAGCACCCCGACCCCTTTCTGGGCACTGAGTCGCCCGATAAATGTAATAAGAGGGACAGCAGGATCCACCCTAAGAAAACCAGACTGCCGAACTCCGGGAAAACCTTCTTCGTTCAATAGCTGCTGAAGCAGAGTCGTTTTACAGGCAAGCTTTCCATCAAGAGGGCCATCACCCAGAGGATCAAACCCTGCTGCGATCTGGCTGCGCTCTGGATCTTTTGCAGAAAATGCCTCTGGATCTATTCCGTTTGTTACCCCCTCAAGGACAATCCCCCTTTCAAGCAGGGTATGCCCCAGCCATCCGGTGAGGTGATCATCTATGGTTTCCCGCAGTTCTCTGGCATAATTTTCACTCACCGTATTCAGTATCGCATATGGAGCACCAGCCAGAAAAGGATCAAAGCAGTCTTCAAGCAGAGATCGTCGAATCAGGGATAAAGACAGGCCGGTACTGGCCTGGGCGAAAGGAAGATCAGCAACCTCCTGATGATATCCCTGCCCCGCGTTGTGAACGGTTATGACGCAGCCGGTGTGACGGAAATAATGCCTTAAACCTGGATATTCGGAAATAATTGCCGGAAGCACAGCAGTATGTCCGTCATGACAGTGAATCACATCGGGACGGGCCCCAAGAAGAACCATCAGATCAATGGCAGCCTTCTGCAGCAGAATATTCATGGCGAAATAGTCAATATGCCCCTCACCCATTTTCTGCCAGGAGAAATTTCCCTCTTCTTCTGCGGTATAGGTATAAACATTCTGCTTTTCGCGAAAACGTTCCGCATCGATCAGATACAGAGTAGCCCGGTTAATCCGTGCCCGCCACACCCTTACCTCTTCACGCCGCTCTTCATCGGGATAGTTGAGGTCAACCTCAAAGAGGAGTTCCTTTTCAGGACAAACGGGATCTGTAAGGAGACTGAACCCCAGCTTTTCAGGATCCATAAAACCGTAACAGGGCAGTACCACATGGACAGAACGTCCAGACCAACGGGCAAGGGTAACGGAGAGCTGTGAAACAACATCCTTGACTCCGCCAGCACCTGCCAGGTTGCCGTATTCTCGGCTGAGCATCCATATTTCACAGATGGACACCTGCTTATTAGCCATTCTCTTACTCCTTGAAACTTCTCCGGAAAATCCGCAACAACTTTATAAATTCCACCAACTGACAAGCTCGCAAAAACCTGAAATTGCAGATGGCTAAGTGAAAAATTCACACGCCCCCTGAAAACATCGCACCCCCAGTACCGAACGCTCACTCCTGTGGAAAGGCGATGGCCATATGCCGCAGCAGATGGTCAACCAGGGTGAGACGTACCATGGCCTCACAAACGGGGATGATCCGTGGAATTGCAGAGATATCGTGCCTGCCACCCACCTGAATAATCACCGCATCATTTTTAAGATTCACACTCTGCTGCTTTTTTGAAATGGAGGGGATGGGCTTGACAGCTACCCGGATAACAATTTCATTTCCATTGGAAATACCGGCCAGGATTCCCCCGGCATTATTTCCAGTAAATCCCTCCGGGGTAATGGCATCATTATTTTCCGAACCAAGCATGTCCGCGACCTTAAATCCGGCTCCAATCTCCACCCCTTTCACCGCGCCAATGGACATCAGTCCATGAGCAAGCTCTGCTTCAAGTTTATCAAAGACTGGCTCTCCAAGCCCTGCCGGGCAATCTGCCACAATCTCAACAATACCACCCACAGTGTCACCCTGCTTGCGCACTTCAATGACCCGCTCTTCCATTTTGCTGCAGCAGCAGCATCAGGACAAAAAAATCGGTTACCATTGATTTCTTCAAGATTTTTTTCGGTGATTTTCACACCACCCAGAGCCACAGTATAGGCAAGCACACTTATTCCTGTCTGTTCAAGCACCTGGTTGGCCACGGCACCAGCAGCAACGCGGGCTGCTGTCTCACGAGCCGAAGCACGCCCTCCACCCCGATGATCCCGGATGCCATATTTGGCAAGGTAGCTGATATCACCATGACCCGGCCGAAAGATATCACGCAGGTTGTCGTATGACTTTGAGTGAGCATCCTTATTATAGATCGCAAGAGAAATTGGCGTGCCTGTGGTTCGCGGCAGATCTTCACCTTCCGGAGTAAAAATCCCTGACAGAATTTCAAGTTTATCCGGCTCTTTTCGAGGGCTCGATGCGCCCCCCTGACCGGGCCTGCGTCTGTCCATTTCAGCCTGCAACACCTGAGGATCCAAAACGATTCCCGGAGGACAGCCATCAATTACTGCACCAACACCTGCTCCATGCGATTCACCCCAGGTGGTCACCCTAAAGGCTTTCCCAAAAGTATTCCCTGCCATTCCTGTTCATCCTCTTCATTTATTGCTCAAGCTGCCTGCAGAACTTTTCAATCTCCAGCACAGCATCATAAACCATCATTGCGCTACTATCAATTATACAATCTGCTGTCTCTTTGTATAGGGGATTTCGTTCCCGTAAGACTTCTTTCATCTCCTGACAGATATCTTTTCCAGTGAGACTTGGACGCTGAGACGAAGAATTTCCATCGCCCATAATCCGCTTTTCCAGGGTTGCCAGATCGGCCTGCAACCAGACCACTGTTGCATGTTCCTTAATCTGTGGCCACAGCTCCCGGTGTAAAATCGCACCGCCACCGGTGGCCACGACACAGGATTTTCTCCCGACAAGGTCAAGCAGCACCTGTTTTTCATAGCCACGAAAGGCCTGCCACCCCTCACGCTCAACAATTTCAGCCACCGAGCAACCACATGCCTCTGTAATCAGGGTATCCGTATCAAGAAACTCATACCCCAGACGCTGTGCCAGTTCCTTACCAATGCTGGACTTACCAACAGCACGACCACCTACGAGATAAATACTTTTTTCCATCCTGCTCTTATTTCCTCTATCGCCCCGCACTGGTCATCTGATCAAGCAGATCCAGGGGACTGATGGCAGGGTTCCTGAGATCCTTGACCACATGGGTATAAATCATAGTGGTCTCAACACTTACATGACCAAGATAATCCTGTATCTGCCTGAGGTCCACTCCATTCAACAAAAGATGGGTGGCAAAACTATGGCGCAGAGTATGAACGGATGCAGGCTTAACAAGATCTGCATCCCGCACCGCCTTTTTCATCGCCTTCTGAATGGAGCTTTCACTGACATGATGCCGCCTGGTAACGTTAGTGCGAGGATCAACTGAGAGTTTTGCACTTGGAAAAACATACTGCCAGCCCCACTCACGACAGGCCGCCGGATACTTACGACCTAGTGCTCCGGGCATAAATACTTCACCAAAGCCACTGGCCAGATCACTATCATGGAGTTTTCTCACCTTTGCAAGATGCTTTTTCAGATCGCCCTGAACCTGTTCAGCCAGGAGAGTTGATCTGTCCTTGTCTCCTTTGCCGGATCTGACAAAGAGCAGGTTCTGCTCGAAATCAAGATCCTTCACCCGCAGACGCGCACATTCACTAAGGCGAATCCCCGAACTATAGATAAGCCTGAGAATAAGCCCTCTGGTTCCCGAGACACGAGAGAGAAGATTCTTGATTTCGAGAGGTGAAAGAACAAGGGGCAATTTTCGTCCTGCCTTGGCACGAAGGCTCTTCTCCATATCCTTCAGCTCCATACGGAGGACATTACGACACACAAAGAGCAATGCACTGAACGCCTGGTTTTGTGAAGACTTTGAGAGCTTCCCCTTTATGGCGAGTTGAGCAAGAAAATCCTTTATCAGTTCAGGTGAAATTACCACAGTCCCCTCTTCAAGAGTTGGGAAACACTCTCTGGAATAACTTAGAAAGCGCTTGCACCATTTCATATAGGACTGCTCGGTCTTGTAGGCATAGTGCTTAATGCGCAGCCATTCTTTAAGATCACCAAGAACCTTTGCTGCATCAAAGACCACAACCTCCTCATCGGAGATCGAGGAAGCAGGCATTTCCACAACAGTGCCAGGCGCTCCCAGAAAATTCTGGAAATACAATGTCACCGCCTGATGAGCCTGATCCAATTGCCAGGAAGCGATATGCGAATCACGTTCAAGGTATTCGAGATACTGGGGAAGCATGTCTTCCCATTTACTCCCCTTGAAAGAATCTTCATTTTGCAGGAACCTGCGCACCCAGGAAATAAAATAACGCTCCTTACCAGACGCCACCATGGCCCGCTTCAACAAGAAATCACCATATGAACTTAATCTCTGCTCAATCTCCGCCTTTTTCATTATCGCCACATTTAAGTTGTTTTTCCGATTAGGGCGTATGTCCGGAAGGGGTAACCTGCTCGTATTATACTGTAGTTATTGAAGCTTCAGTGTAAACGAGCGACCATAATTGGAGGTACCCATGATCCAGACATACGCACATCAAAAAGCATTACATGAAACTC
>JAJRQL010000261.1 GCA_024280265.1 Deltaproteobacteria bacterium | reverse complement strand
ATCTTGTCTGTGAGCTTCATTGGCATTCTCCTTGGTTTTGCTTTTGGTGGTACAAAACAATACCATGGAATGCCGTGAAGCTCAATTGTTTCACGGTGTTATGTTGGCAATAGCTGCCTTTTCTATTTTGCAAGAGGCCCTGTCCGTTAAAGAAATTATCGAGTACTACGGCGCCCGGTGGAAGATTGAGGCTTGTTTCAAAGATCTGAAGCGGGATATCGGCAGTGCCGAAACCCAGACCAGAAATTCAGTGGCGGTTACAAGCCACTTGGAATTCTGCATGATGGCCACTACATTGACTTGGGTATATGCCTGCAGGCCGGAGAAAACTCCAAGCCGAAGGCATGCTGTCAAAGGTCGTGACCATTTCGCCTTTTCTGATGTCCGAAGGCTGGTGGCGAAAGCGACAATGGACGATAATTTTGCAATACTTTCCCCGGTTCCACGAAAATCGGTGATTAATTGTTCGTGACAGTCTTCATGCGGATGGCAGCATGAAACGTTTCCGGGAAACTTCAAATGAAAGATAAGGGGATAATAAATCAAGGATATAATATTTGCACTGTGCTTCCATTGGGATGCTGGGCCCAAGGAAGATATAGAAGAAAAGGGATAATGAGGCGATTGGTGGAAAGGTATCGGAAAGGAATTAATGCGGTTCTTGCTGCGACGGCAATCGGGGTGATGTTTTTAATGGGAATATGGGGCTTTTTGAGTCAGCAGCCAGAGTTTTAAGATCTGGTATCAGGTGCTCACAAGTTGTATAAATCTTGTGAGATCGGGCTTTATGTAGTATAAGATGGACAGTATATAGAGGAATCTGGAGAAAGGAATCATGTTTCTTCCAGTCCCTCTGTTTTATGTTGATAATTTTTTTGGGCCTTCTGATGAAAGCTCCGGTGCAATTATTGCTCTTCTGATTGATTCAATTTGATCTTGTCCACTTCACAACTATGAAAGAAAAAGTTCTACTCATATCTCCCCAGCCATTTTTTCAGTGGCGTGGTTCTCCCATCAGGGTGAGTTTCAATGTGACAGCACTGGCTGAGCTTGGTTATCAGGTTGATCTGCTGACTTTGCCGATAGGCGAAAAGAAAGAGATAGCCGGAGTAAACATAATTCGTGTGGCTAATCCGTTTGGTCTTTGTGATATTCCTATTGGTCCGTCTGCAGCCAAACTGTTTTTTGATTTTCTTATTTTATTGAAGGGAATCCGTCTCTGTCTGAAAAATCGCTATGATGTTATCCATGGTATTGAAGAGGCAGGCTTTATCGGAGCTGTTCTTGCGAGATTAACGGGTGCCAGGATTGTGTTTGAAAAACATTCTGATCCCTCTTCTTATAAAAAAGGAATGTTCAAAAACCTGATTCTCCGATGCTATGCCGGAATTGAAAGACTTTCGGTGAAAATGTCTGATGCTGTTATCTGTACTGGGCCGGGGCTCGTTCGACAGGTTGAGGACATGGATACCAGCACACGAGTTTTTCACGTATTTGATATACCGTCATCTCTGGTTGAAAGTCAGGTGCAGAAGGTCGCGGCTGTCCGTGAAAAACTGCGTAGGACAGATAAGGACGTTTTTGTTACGTTCGTGGGTTCTTTTGCCTCATATCAGGGGGTGGATCTGATGTTTGCAGCAATACCACTTGTGGCAGAACAGTGTTCCCAGGCCAGGTTTCTTATTATTGGTGGGTCTGAGGCGGAGATTGCGGCACAAAAAGAACATTTCAGAAAGCTTGGCCTGGAAGGACAGGTTAGCTTTCTCGGGAAGATCGCTCCTGATGTCCTGTCGGATTACCTGAGGGCTTCTGATATTCTTCTCTCTCCAAGGAAATCGGGGGTGAACAGTCCTTTAAAAATTCTTGATTATATGAAGGCTGGACGACCTATTGTTGCGACGGATATTTCCTCAAACAGACTGGTGTTGGACGAAAGTAATGCGATATTGGCCAACCCTGTCCCAGGCGATGTTGCAAATGCTATCAGCAGTCTGGTCCAGGATCGGAATATGCGGCAGAAGATTGGTAAGGTAAACCATGGTCTGTATAAGGATAAATATAATTTTGGTCATTACCGTGAGCTTTTGGCCTCATGCTATGCCTCGGTTCTTGATCAGGAATATCAATTTAAGATCGCTAAGGACTCGATACGTGGCAAGAGCCTATTGCCGCAGCTCGCTGCTCGTATTGTTCGAGCCGGCTCTGTGAGTCTGCAGAGTGCATTGATGCTCCTAAGTGAATTCCGGTTTGACTCCTATACTTTCAATCTTCTTGCCAGTGGGATCGTAATCTAAGTTATACGGGTTGTTTGGTCGGTTTCCTCAGGGCGAGGGTAGTGCCTGTCCATAAAGGGCCTTTTTCTCCTAACTCTTCGTTGCTTGTAAAAATTGGTTCATCCGGTTAATGAGTACCCCTGACGGTGCAAGTGGTAGAGTCGGAGTTTAAAATAATCCATATCTCTGAATCCATAAGCCTGTCGCTTGAGGGTTTTTATTTTGTTAACGGTTCCTTCAACTGATCCACTGGTT
>JAJRQL010000260.1 GCA_024280265.1 Deltaproteobacteria bacterium | reverse complement strand
TTCATCAAGGCACGCATATTCCTGATATCACTTTTAAACTCTTCATCAATATCTGGAGATTTCATAGAGATACTGAAATTATGACGGGCCAGTTTCAGCCGTCCCTCATAAAGATTGTACTTCCCCAGATAATAGGCTGAGTTTCCTTGCTCCCCTGTCTTTGATTTCAACTTTCCAAGTTCAAAATAGACTTTGGAGTACTCCGGCATATTTTCCTGAACCTCCATAAAATACCGTTCTGCCTTGGAGACATTCCCAAACATCTCCCACACTCGAGCCAGCTGAAAAGCTGCCCACATATCATGCCGGTTCCTGTCATATGCCTTTGTAATAAGATCCAATGCCTTTTCCTTATTACCCGCATCCATTTCGATAACTCCCATATCAACAAGGAGTATGGATTGACCGGGATAATAATCAATAACTTTGTGGAGCAGTTCCCGACCTGACTCAAAGTTATTTTCCATTCTATCGAGTTGCGAGAGTCCGTAGTAAAGCATAACTTCGTCACTCTTACTCAACTGAGGTACGGCAAGCTTGCTATTAAAATAATTCCGCAGTTTTTTCCCGTCCTTGACAAGGGACATCACCCGGTATTTCATGCGCAAAAAAGCAAAATCATCGCTGGAAGGCATATCTTTTAATTCATCTTTCTCATAGGCCATAAGTGACTGGACATAATCAAGACGTTCATCCGGGTAGGGATGGGTTAAAAGATACTGTGGAACATTATTTCCCATGGTATAACGATTAATCCGCCGCATCTCCTGAAGCATCTGTTCCTGGCCAACGGGATTTCGGTGCATACTTTTCATCCAACCATAGGCAAGGCGATCTGCCTCTTCCTCATGTTGACGACTGAAATGCAGGTTTGCGGCCTGACCGGCAGCCATGGATCCAGTGAAAAGAGCACTGCTCAATGCCCCAGCCCCTATAGCAAGACTGGCAATGGCAAGTAAGGTGGTGGCAATTGTCACCTTGGAACCTTGCTCCATTCCTTTGGCGATGTGCCTGGCCACAACATGGGCGATCTCATGGGCAAGTACCGATACCAGCTCATCCTCATGATCCATCTTCTCAATGAGGCCAGAATAGAAGAACACCAGCCCTGAAGGAGCAGCAAATGCGTTGAACTGGGAAGAATTTATTATATTAAAACGATAATCAAAGTATTGAAACCCAGCGACTTCAAGAACTTCACCGCCCAGTTCATTTATATACTGGTAGAGATCCGGGTCATCAAGTAATGGAAAGGCCAGACGGATCTGATACAGCAGCTTTTCTCCCATTGCCCTCTCCTCTCCCACAGTGAATGCAACACTTCTTTCAACACAAGTGGCCTGAAGGATGCTGACTATCAGAAAAAATATAAAAAATACCCGTCGAAAGGATTTCCTGTTCACTGTACCTGATTCTCCTGTTTTTCAGTAAAAGACTGCTGGAGCCGTTTCATCCCTTCAGCCGTACTTATGCGCGGTAGATACCCTAAATCATATGTTGCACGGGAGATGGAGAAGTAGTGTGATTTTGCGAGCTGTTCTGCCAGGAACCTAGTCATTTTCGGCTCTTTGTTTACGGCAAACAAACGATGTACTCCTTCAAGCATTGCGCCTGCACAATAAGCAAGGGTGAAAGGAATACTCTTCTGAATTGGAGGAACATCCATTACCCTGAACAGTTCATCAATCCATTCCCACAGATTCACCGGTTCTCCCTGGCTGATAAAATACGCCTTACCGGAGGCATTCTTTGTTGTTTCAAGATTAGCTGCTGCAAGCAAGTGAGCATCTGCAACATTCTCAACGTAACTTATATCAACAAGATTATCACAGTTGCCGATTTTTTTAACTCCCTTTTCCTGCCACGATCAAGAATCCTGGGAATAAGGTGCGGATCTCCCGGTCCCCAGACAAGGTGTGGCCGCAAAGCACAGGCGTGGAGAGTTTTGTCTCTCCCGGTATTTTCAAGGACAAGTTTCTCAGCCATAACTTTGCTTCTGGCATAATTACACAGAAATTTCCGTGCATACGGCAGACTCTCGTCGCCGTTAACGATATCATTGCCATTGAACACTACTGAAGGCGTTGAGGTATAGATCAGTCTCTAAACACCATTGGCCTGACAAGCCCTTATCACATTAGCGGTGCCAACAACATTAACCTGATAATAGTGTTTCCACGGGCCCCATATTCCTGCAAGCGCTGCCACATGAAAAACTGTATCAACACCTCTGAAACTGTTCGTAAGAAGTGAAAAATCACAGATATCGCCGCGGAGACACCTGGCACCAAGCGCTTCAATCTCCGGATATTCATTCCGGCCGATTACCAGACATTCAACCCCCAGGGCAAGCAGTTGTTTGACAATATAGCTGCCAACAAACCCACCCCCTCCGGTAACAATCACTTTCTTCACGCAGTCACCCCCAGTTGCTCCGCAGCCCAGACGCTGAGCTTTTCCCTGAATATTTTGGCATTATGACGAATATCAACAGGAAAATCGGGATGGATAAGAAATCGTTGGATATTTTCAGTCAATGGGCTCTTTTCGGCCAAACTTTCAATATCCTGAAGAAGTATTTCAGGACCCATGACACTACCCTTTACAGGCTCTACAATAATAACAGGAACTGTTTTCTGCATAGCATCAGGAATACCCACAAGTGCACTCCGAAAAACTTCAGGGTGTTCATTAAATATCGCTTCGCAGGGGATGGGATACAACGTCTTTTCAATACCAGATTCATAAGTTATCACACGATGGGCGCGTCTCCCGCAGAACCAGAACCTGTTATCAGAGTCAAGGTATCCAACATCTCCCATGCGATGCCAGAAGCTGCTACCATCCGGAATTTTAGCCATCAGGGTTTCCCGTTCATTGTTTTCATAGGCCCTGGTCACTACAGCACCACTAACAATGATCTCACCAATCTCATTAACATCTAAAAAATCATCCTGGCTAAGTTGCGATATTATTTGATCCGTTATTGCTATTACAGCTATTTCAATTCCCGGCAGAGCACGTCCGACACAAGTCCCCTTCCCCTGCCTGGACAGTGGCCATGTCTGTTCTGTTATTTCACGCCCTTCAATGGATATTATGGGGAGGCTTTCCGTCGCTCCGTATGGGGTATGAATGC
>JAJRQL010000029.1 GCA_024280265.1 Deltaproteobacteria bacterium | reverse complement strand
CCGTTCAGAAGAAGGTGCACGTTTCTTCTGTCGGATTCGCAGTTATATTTCTTCTTGCCGTAAACAGGATATCAGCTCAACGACAGCCTTGGCATTATTGTTCAAAGGTGAGTTACCGGATTTTAGGCATTAAAATTGAAATGCGTAGGAATTACGCTGAATGGTTACGTTGAATCAATTCTTAACGGGAGAAAAAAGATGGGGTTTGCAGGGCGCTTACCTTTATTTGATCGTTACAGATAACACTGGGGCATTGATTGTAATTGAGTATGTTGGCGGAATACTGAAAATCCATGATCACAAAGTCGGTGTTGTGACTAATTCTCCAAATTACGAATGGCATTTCTTAAACCTGCGGAACTATCCTCAGCTAATAACGTTCGGCAATCCGGGAGACCGACAAATTCAGGGCGTTAGCCTCGCTCCTTTCGGTGCAGGGAGTGGTATGCTTGGTTTACCCGGTGATGTTACACTTGTCTCTCGTTTTGTTCGTGCCGTTGCATTCACTCAGACGTTGATTACTCCTGAGAATGCAGAAGCAGGGGTTAACGAAGCAAGTCGTATTCTCAATAATTTCGATATTCCCAGAGGCTGGCTTGGTGCGAGAGGGAGAAAGTCCCGGAAATTATCACCGTAACTTCACCCAATGGTCAACCATCGGGGACATCAAGAACAAGCGCTATTACTGGTGGACTGAACATAATCGGCGAATGCGTATGGTTGACTTGAACGTACTGAGTTTTGAGGGAAGTCTGATAAGTCGTATCCCACTTGATGAAGCGCGTTCTGAGGATATCAGGAATTGTACCAACGACTTCTCATTAAACGATCGGCAATAATAGCCGAACGAATAAGGTTAGATTGTGTGAAGCACGAGCCACAATCTGAACCGTTCGCCGTTTCACTGCTGTTGGACAAGACCGGTAATTATATAGAAGACATCTTTTTGGAGGACGGTGGTAGAGTATTAATGATCACTAAATCTGTGCGAACAGGAATTGGGGTTGCTGCGGTCCATTTCAAAAGACAAGGTTGGCTGACAGTCTGTTTCCGCATTGACTCATTGTCTGAATTGATCACCATTTATACCATAGCGACGAATTATTTTCTGCAAAGCAGCCCGAGTCAAGTCAGATAGACGTGCTGCCTGAGATATATTTCCATTACACTGTTTAAGCAGACGATGGACATACTCTCGGGTAAAGGAATCCAGGCAGGACTCTTTTGCCTCTTTATAAGGAGTGATTTCTTCCCCATATTCCTGGTTCACGGAAATATTCGCCGTAGAATGTGAGGACCTGAATTGCAGATGTTTCTCATCAATCACTGGCCCAGGACAGAAAAGAACAGCCCGGCGGATCACATTCTGCAACTCCCTGATGTTTCCCGGCCAGTTATGCTGCAGCAGAGGCTCGAGAGCTGTTTCTGAAAAAACTTTGTGCCCGTTGTTCAGCTCGGAAAGTGCTTTCTTTAAAAAGAAGTTCGCCAGCAGGGGAATGTCCTCCCGTATTTCAACAAGAGATGGCATACGCAACGTGAGAATCTCAAGCCGGTAATACAGATCTTCCCGAAAGACACCTTCTGCGATTTTCTGTTCAAGGTCGGCATTGATTGAAGCAATAATACGTACGTTAATTTTGTTGGAAGCAGAAGCTCCCAGCGGTTTTATTTCATGTTCCTGAAGAACTCGTAACAATTTAGTCTGGAGACCGACAGGAATGTCTCCTATCTCATCCAGGCAGATAGTTCCGCCATCTGCCTGAGAAAACAATCCTGCGTGATCTTTATCGGCACCGGTGAATGCTCCTTTGGTGTAACCAAAAAGTTCGGACTCTAACAGGTTTTCAGGTATTGCAGGACAATTTACCATGATAAAAGGTTTTGCTGATCGTGGACTGAGACTATGGATAGCCCTTGCACAACGCTCCTTGCCTGTTCCTGATGCTCCCCGGACAAGAATGGTATACTCGCTTTCTGCTGAGATTTTTATGGATTCATAAAGATACTGCATGGCAGGGCTTTGGCCAACAAACTCAGGAAGCACACTCGCAGAGCCAACCCTACTGCGCAGCTCTTTGTTCTCAAGTAGAAGTCTGCTTCGCTCCAGTCCTTTTCGCAGGATCCTGGTCAGGTTATCAAGATCCAAAGGCTTTGTCACAAAATCCCATGCTCCACGGCGAATGGCGTCTACCGCCAGTTCAATTGTGCCGTAGCCAGTCATCAGTATCACTGTCTGTTCAGGTTTATCGTTGCAGATACGATCCAGGGTTTCAAGACCATCCATACCAGCCATCATGATATCCATCAGAACCAGAGATACTTCTTGTTTCTGCAGAATATCAAGTGCCCTATCACCGCTTTCTGCTGTGAGAATTTCCACACCCGGCAGTCGCTTGGCAAAGCTTCGTTTCAAACCGGTGAGCAGATCCGGTTCATCATCGACAAGCAAAATTCTACCAATAAAAGAAAATGGTTTATTCATCGCTCAAACTCTCCTGCGCCATCGGTAAAATAATCGTAAAACATGACCCGTGCCCGGGGGTAGACTGCACCCGGATTTCACCGTTATGTTCTCGTATAATCCCATAACTGACGGATAGACCAAGTCCTGTTCCATGTCCGGAACCCTTGGTACTGAAAAAGGGGTTGAAGATTTTATCCACAATCTCTTTCTCAATTCCCACTCCATCGTCTTCTATATCTATAAAGATCTCCCCATCCTCACTTCGGGTGCTGATAGAAATTTTACCACCGTTATCAATCGCTTGTATTCCGTTCATTATCAGATTCACCAGCACCTGTTGTATGCGCCTGCTGTCTATTAAACAATGGGGTAATCTGTCATCCAGGTTCAGCTGAAGCTCAATTTGGTTTTTTCTGAATTGCTGACCAATCATTGAAATAACGTTTTCAATGGAAATGTTAACAGATTCCGGTCGGGGGTCTATTCCAGGTTCTCCACTATGTGAAAAATCGAGAAGATCAGCAACAATTCGTTTACAGTTTTCAGCATGACGTTCAATTATACAGATATCACTGTATACCTCCTCATTGTCCTTGTTCTCTTCTTTTATGATATCTGTATTACAAAGAATGACCCCGAGAGGATTATTGATCTCGTGGGCCACACCAGCAGCCAGTTGGCCAACGGCCACAAGCTTCTCCGTTTGCTGGATTCGCTGTTCTGTTTCCTTGATTACACTGATGTCTTTTGCCAGACAGACAATGGCTTGAACCGACTCATCACTGTTTACAATCGGATAAAAAGAGATAACAAATGTTGAACCATCATCCAGCTGGACCTCTTTTGCATGCTGCCCTCCCTTTATCAAATCCAAGTCCTTGAGCTGCCCACTGAAAAGACACTGTTGATTTAAGGAGATGGTTTCTATGCTCTTTCCTAAAACGTCTGTAGCATTCAGATTGTTTCGCAATAAAAAGCTTTGATTGGCCATCAGCAGACTACCATCAGGTGCCAGGAGAATTAAAGGGTCACTTATGCCTTCAAACACTGATTGGAGCAGTGCTGTACTCTGTCGCAAGCTCTGCATATTCTGCATGCTTTCTATGGTAAGGCCGATTTGTTGTCCGATGGAAAGAAGAAGTTCCTGTAGTGCATCGTCGAGCGTTTCACATCTGAGTTCGGTAATGAGCATAATACCAAGGAGGCGATTCCGACAACTGAGTGGTATGCTGACATTAAGCATATCGTATTTTTCTGCCGGTACTGTTCTGATCTGGTCGTGCTCAATGCTGTCTAAATGCGGTTCAAGCGTTGATGCTTTCTCAGATGTTTGCAGGGTATATGTGTTCATTTTATTGTCATAGAGATAAATCCCCGCTCCTTTTGCCGGAATAACTTGCAGGGCCTCCTGCAGGACCCGGCGGAGCGTTGTCTGTAAGTCTTCCGTACTGGTTATAAGACTGGTCAGGGTATTATGCAGAGAGAGCTCCTTATTCCTTTTTTTTACCTGTTTTCTTGCTCGATTTTCAGACAGCTTTAAGGCTTCCGTTCGGTCTGCAACAATAAGTTCAAGGTTGTCCGTATGCTCAACCAAACTGGAACGGCTTTCCCGCAAATCTCTTACAAGAGTCCTGGCACTGCGAAACAGCTCTTCCAGTTCTTCTTTATGACCCTTGATATTGTGCGGTATCTCTTGTTTCTCACCGCCTCCAAGTGTTGTACGGAAAAGAGTCAACAGATCCTGAAGGTTTGTTATGATAAGTTGATGGAAAAGAACCCAGATGGTGAAGTAAAGTAGTAGCGCAAGAATCAGGACAGCCGCGAACATCCGAAAAGCTCCCCTCCATATTTCAGCAAGACTTTCTTCGAGGGGGATGGAAATGGAAAGTACTCCGCCGATCTCGTCATCGATTCGATGAAACCCACGGGATTCACCGTAAGAAATTCTGATGGTTGAAGGGGCATCTTCGGGGTCACCATGGCAATGCATGCAGGCTGAATTGAAAGTAACTGGTCGATATAACGTAAAATATCGTTCTGACGCCATTCGTTTCACTGTGTGCCACTCCTGTTCTGCAGGGTGAGTGCGAAAATACTCTATCATTTTTCGCTCTTCCTCATTTGCCTCATAGTCAGGATTCCTTGCATTTATAGCTACACGCCGATACTTGAAATCCGGTAGCGCATCTTTAAAACGATCCATAATTACCCTGGTAATATAAGAAGTTGACATGGCTTCAATAATGAACTGGTCTTCGCCCAGCTCTTCGTACATACGTGGTCGTAATATTTCACGAATATAACTGCGGGTTGATTCAAGAGACATCATGACCAGGTCAGTCTGTCTGAAAGTCTCCTCTTCGAGCAGGTTTTTCTGGAAATGATAAATAAATGTTGTCGTAAAAAGGCAAAAGCAAAAGAGTATGATACCCAAACCTACTTGAAATCGTAATTTGAGATTATGCTGATCCTTATCAGCCAGATCCCGAATAATATCTCTCATTTAAAAACTCCCGGTTGTAAATCATAAATAGCACTGGTGCCTCCGTAAGTATACACCCTTAGTATTCAGATGTATACTCAAGTATTCATTCACTGACCACTTTTGGTCGGAACCCCTGATAACGAATTTCAAAGTGTCGTCGTGATTTTGGTCAGTTGGTAATAATATAAGTTTTTATAGAAATCAGGAACGCCATTTGCAGCCAAAACAAACCGAGGGCGTTTGTCCCAGCTGTGTTTGTTAAAAGCTAAAGATATGTACCTATGACCAAGTATAGCCAGTCGTGAGGTAAGCAAAAAAACACAGTAATGATACAGGTAAAGAATTTTATTACGGCATCAACATTATACGTTGAGGGGAAATTGTTATGCAACGAACATTTATAACACCTGCTCTTGTTCTATCCGGCATAATCGGGCTCTGTGTCCTGATGGCAACCACAAAGTTATTTGATCCACTTATTGTCTTTATCCATACGGGAGTCATTAGCCCCAGCCAGGCTGTTTTTTGTCTTGTTTTTACGATAGGTGGCTTTGCTGCCTATTTTTATCTGCTAAATCTTATTTGCAGTTATTTTGTTCCTCGCATTAATGCAGAGGATAAACCTAAGAGACCAAATGAAGGAGGAATAACACAACAATGATTGGGAAGAAGACAGAGGTTATTACAAAAAACGAAGGAGGGATTAGATGACTCACATAAAAGAGCAAACCCCAACCCTGATAATGGGTGCGATGTTATTAGTTTATGGGCTGATTGCACAATCAGGTGCATTGCTACCGGTTGTAAAATATTTGCATACCCACAAGACCTTGGATTTACAGGTTACCATGTGCCTAATAGTTGGTTGCATTGCACTTGTCGGTGCCCTTGTTAATTCAGTTCGAAAACCAGGGCATTCCAATCTGGATACATTTATTCTGCAGCCGCTTGGTGGAATTGTATTGATTCTGGTGATGGCAATGCTTATTCGCTGGTATGCGGAACCGTTGATGAAGATTATAAGTCAATCATTACAGCCAGTGTTAGGGTTTAAAATCTATAAGGTTTTGAATCTTAACTATGTTGTACTTGGTATCTTGGCTGGGGTTTTGCTTACAAACACTTGGGGAATCCCAAAATTTGCAGCTCCTGGAGTAAAATGTGCCCGTTTTGTTTTGAAGATGGGAGTTATTATGCTCGGTGCTCGTTATTCATTTGCCGAGCTTGCAAAGCTTGGTGTATACTCCGTTTTTCTCGTTGGTTTTTTCGTACTTGGCACAGTTTTTCTGGTTTTGTGGTTGGGAAATCTCTTTAAACAGCCTAGATCCATGACCGGTGTACTTTCTGCCGGAATGGGCGTTTGTGGTGTTTCAGCAACCGTTGCTGTAGCACCTGTTGTAAAAGCAAAATCAGCAGAAATGGCCTATACCATAGGAACTATTCTTTCTTTCGGTATTGTCTGTATGTTCATATTTCCTACCATAGGAAAGCTTGCCGGCATGAGTCCTGTGCAGTTTGGTGCATGGGCGGGTACCGGAATTTTAAATTCGGCCCAGGTTGCAGCGGCAGCTCTTGCTTTTAATGCCGTGGATATTGAAACTCTGAAGGTCGCTGAAATTTTTAACATTACCAGGGTTCTCTTTCTGCCCATTATCGTCCTTGTGCTTGCCACCTGGTTTGGGAAAGAATCTGGACATAAGTTAAGCTTTAAAACTGTTGTTATTGATAAGTTCCCAGTTTTCATAATTGGTTTCCTTCTTCTCTTTTTCATGTCCTCAATTGGAATGTTCTCGCCCCCAAGTCATTATAAAGGAAAGTATATAGATGTTTCCTATAATGACCGTACACAAGTTACTCAAGAAGAGTGGGAAACATTGAACAAGGCCATGGCAGCAGGAGAGTTTTCCGGACTGACTCCAAAGCAGCTTGAAGCAGTAACTGACCTTATTAAGCAACGTCAGATCGCAGGTAACTTTGAAGACCGTAACAACAAAAAGGAATTTGACCATGTTGGGCGCGCTCGAATGGCTCAGCTTGAGGGCGTTCTTGCAGCGGCAAAGGCCAAGCAGATTGAGTTATCCGCCGATGTTAAAAGTGCAATCAAACATGCGGTTAAACAGGTTCATAAGAAGTCAAAGACCGTTGTTACTCTCACTGACTTTATGATCTGGTTTTTTGCCTTTGGGTTAATCTGGCTCGGTATGCACATTACCAAAAAATCCATTACTCAGGCAGGCGGATGGCCTATTGTTATGGGTGTAATTGCCGGGATTACCAAGGCAACACTATCATTCTTTGTTGTCCTCTGGCTAATCAAGGATGTTGTTTTAAATTAACCTCCAACAAAGGAGTCAATTATGAGTGATGAAGAAAAAAAAGTTACCATTGAAACCGGTGAAGCCGGCAAGGGAACGACTGAAATACCAGATGACGCTAATACCGAGGAGGTGGAAGAACGCGCCCTGTCGGTTTTTTCCAGTGATCGTAATGAGGATATAACGGCACTTATCTTTTGCCTTATAACAACGTTTCTTGTTTTACTCTTCACCAAGTGGCTGGTATAATAGTCGCAGAGAGTAACTGGTAGTAGTTTGGGAACACCATGACCAGCGGATTGGCTGGTCATGGTGTTTTTTGTCTTTATTAAAAATGACGGCATTGAAAAAAAACATTTTTAATTTGATTTTTATTCATGTTCGCAAATACTTTGTATATTAATATGTTTAATAATATTCTGCTCTGTACGCATGGTACTGATGGCGCGAAAAAAGCAGAAGCCTTTGTTTTCAAAAAGAAGGAATCGGTACCCGACATGGTGGTTACAGTACTCACGGTACTTGATGAGGACTGGCGCCAGATGACGGGTGACGACTGGCTGAATTCGAGCAAAACGCACACTACTTTTCTTGATCATGTTGAAGAACAGATGAATGAGGAAATTGCGGAAGAATGGCTACGCATGCAGAAACAGTATCCACTTGCAACTCAAGCCAAATTTATACAGAGAACAGGAAGTATCGCTGAAACAATAACAAAAACAGCTAAAGATCTGCACTGTGACCTGATAGTCATCGGTCCCTGGTGTAAAAGAAAAAGATTCTCCATACACAGCACCAGAATGGGGCTGCGATCCACCATGAAGAACAAGGAACTACACCCACTGTTACCATGCCCTCTTCTGATAGTTCCGTAGATACCACTCCACTGAGTGTCACAGAGGAAGTTGACCTGGGCCTGCAGCAATTTCCCCCGGCCTTTGAGTTGCAATCTCTTTTCCCAGGAGATCGTCTCCTTCGTCTGCATCCAAACTGGTTTGTCTCTGATTTTGAGCAGGATCAGGATCAATCATCCTTTACTGTCACCATTAAAGATTATGTTACTGATGATGAATTGATGCTGTCAGGAAGTTTTGTCTTCAATATTGATGAAACTGAATTGCTGCACATCCGACTGCTTGACCCCATAGTTGCGAAAATCTCTTTTTTAACGCGTGACGGTAAACTGTTGGTTCAGATTTGCACACCTGAGAAAATTGATGCTGATGATCCTCTCTTGCTCTGGATACGTGCAATAAAATAATATATTCGTATCTACCTGAAAAAAACTCCTGGCACTCTGTTTTTCCGTTTTATGATGAATAAAATGCTGTTGAAGATGGATCCTTCTCAACGTAAGATCAGCCTGATGATAGCAAAAATTACCGCTGTGGAAATACTCGTTATTCTCCTTATCGTAATTGCGTATGTCATCTTTGTCCTATGATGCCATAATGTTAAACATAACCGTCCAGGTGACTATGCCTGTACCTGCTCAACTATGCTAGACCCGGAAATATTTCCAACAAGAGATCCTGGGAAAAATTTTATCTAGTGCCTGTCCAGAAATGGTACTTTTATCCTAATCCTTTGTTGATTTGAAAATTTTCGGAATATCAGATATATACCTGCGGTAAAATTTCTTCTGCACCTCGATTTAGAAGAAAAAATCTTATTTAGGGACGGACACTCTCTAATAGCTGTAAAACCTGTTTGAAAATGGAGGGTTAGAATATGGCTTTTCCAGAAGTCGGTGATACTCTCGATATCTTCACTCTCACCTCGAAGCTCCATGATGGTGCCCTGACCATCATTTTTCCTGCTGAAGATCAACTTACCCATGAAGAGGTTGTTCTTAAAATCCCCTGTGGCGATATCCTGAATCGACCAATCATTCTCTACCACTACCAGAATGAAGAGAGAATAAGCAGGCGAATCGAGCATCCGGGGATTGTACGTTTTATACACCGCCATAGAAGCAGGCAATACATTATCATGGAGAAGCTTCCAGGGAAGGATTTGCGTGCAGATGTAGGCACCAGGCACAGCCTCAAACTTCATGATGCCCTTGCCCTGATGGATCAACTCTGCAAAATAGTGGGCTACCTCCACGAACAGTCAATTATCCATCTGGATTTGAAGCCTGAAAATATACTTCGACTGAATGATTCGACAATTAAGCTCATCGATTTTGGCCTGGCCAGTTGCGCTTCGCTTCCGGATCTCCTCACGATTGACTTCCAGAATCCTCAGGGAACTCCCTGGTATATAGCCCCGGAACAGTTACTCGGCGAAAGAGCTGATCCGAGATGTGATATTTATGCAATGGGTATGTTGTTGTATGAAATGCTTACCGGACAATTACCATGGTCACGCTCCAGTAAGCTCAGTGTTGCCCGTCGCCGTTTGCGGCATGACCCGGTTCCACCGCGTTATTACCATTCGGACATACCGCCACAGGTACAGTCAATCATACTCCGTGCGATTTGCCGGCAGCCACATGAGCGTTATAGCTCTGTCTCTGAGATGCAGCATGACCTGCATCGCTGGCGGCAACTCCCTGTCACACCACAGGGTACAAACAGCCGGAAACCTTCTATCTGGAAACGGCTCTTTCCAGGAAGACCTGTACAGCTCAACAGCTCACGACCTCTTAAAGCAAAACCTTCGAAAAGCAAGGCCCAGATTATCGGCGCTTTGATTGATTCTTCCACCAGTAGCGACATGTTAGCTGAAGTCCGCAAACAGGCTCTCATTCACTCCGCTGAAGTCACTCTGGTCCACGTTATTGAGGAAGAGGGTGACCCTCATACGACACGTTACGGAATTACTGTTGAGGGGGAAGAGTTGATGGCAGAGTTTGAGCGTAGTGTCCAGAATCTCAGAAGATTCAGTATTGATCCAAGTATTCGCATCATTCGCGGGGAACTTATTGAGGTGCTGGAGGGACTATGTAAGACTCTGGAGGCAGACCTGCTGGTTCTGGGAACATCCCGCAAAAAAAACAGTCTGCTGCGTGGTGCGTCTGTACAGCGCCGTCTGGAAAGAAGAAAAAAAGCAGCCTCCAGGGTTATGGTTGCCGAAGCAGAACGTTTTTTTCCAGTGACAGACTTAAAAGACCTGCAACCAGAACAACTCACTGAACAACAGGTACTTTCATGTGATATTTTCCTGGTGGATCTCTGGTTTGAACAGCTCCATTTGCATACGGAATTTATCTATAAACTCCTTCTCCGGCAGGGCCAGAACATCGATCCTCATCAGGGCAACTGCCGACTTGGACAGTTTCTGGCCTCCCTTGAATTGTCTGAGCATTGGAATCATGTATGGTCCAAACTGGATTTAATCCATAGACAATTCCATAATATCACCTCTAAAATGTCCGAAGTTTCACCTTCTGATCATGCAGGCCTCCAGAATATTTATATTCTTGAATCGTTGCCACTTGCATGTACATTCAAGAATACATTGGGCGAGGTATCCCAGATCCTACGGGCCGGACTTGAAAAAAAACCTCCCCCAGTGCCTTTTCTCGTTGACCCCTCCTGCCCGGTCACTATGCCATTTCTGGCTTGTTATGGTCCGCTGCTACATGCCCTTACCCTTGATCGGGATCTCCGTGTTTTGATAGAGAAAAATTGTAGCCAGCCTTTCAGGACTGAATTAGGAGAGCTCCCTAGATGCGTTTAATGATCTTCTCGGATATTCACGGCAATCTTGAAGCTCTGCAGAGAGTATTTGCTGATGCCGATAAACGAAACATACACAGAAGTATTTGTCTGGGAGATCTTATGGGATATGGACCCTATCCCAATGAGTGTGTAGAACTGGTCAAAAGCAGAAAAAACTGTCGATGCCTTGCAGGAAATCATGACGTGGCAGCACTTTGGGATACCTCTCCCTATGGAATGTCCAAATCTGCACAGGATGCAATCCTCTGGACAATGGAACAGTTGAGCGATGCTAATAAAAAATATCTGGGAAGCCTGCCTGACCGAATTGATCTTTTTAACATGACCTTCGTTCATGCCAACCCGTATAACCCAAGAGGGTGGCGTTATGTAATGGATCGTAAGTATGCTCTGCGTAGTTTTGCCGCCACCAGTTGTCAGTATCTTTTTATCGGGCATAGCCACAAACCGCTGGTGATTACCAGAAAGAATTTTTTTTCAATCGATCTTCAGGCAGTATCCGGGCCGCAAAAAATTACAGTTAAAGCCCAAAGGCGGCATATTGTAAACTGTGGCAGTGTTGGTCAGCCAAGAGACAATAATCCAGATGCCTGTTATCTGATTTTTGATATTCGCACGAACACACTGGAGTATTACCGGGTACCGTATGATTTTAAAAAAACAACCCAGGCAATCCGTTTATTTGAGTTACCATCATCAACTGGAAGACGTTTATTGAAAGGAACGTGACTGGTCAGGAGTATTTCCAATGAAAATCAAGCGATATGGACACGGAGCCACCCCCAATCTAAAACAACGCTTTCTTTTCTGGTCGGCGCTTTTGTTAATTGGCGGTGGTTTTCTTCTCTCTATTCTTTCTTTCTGGAACACCCGGCGGCTTCTCATGGCTGATGCCATGACGAAATCCGAAGTAATCCTTCGTGAAGTGGAAGCTATCCGCTCCTACGTGAAGGAAGAGTTGCGACCCAAAATGTACGAATTGCAGGGTAAGAATACATTTATTATTGAAGCTATGTCCACCACGTATATCAGTACTCGTATCATGGCACGGTTTGCTGAGTCCATGCCCAATTATACATACAGAAGAGCCTCGCTCAATCCGCACAATCCAGGAAATATGGCCGATCCTTTTGAAGAAGAAATGCTGGATTGGTTTGAAGAAGATCCCAACCGTCTATTCTGGCAGGGAGTTGTGAAAAAGAACGGAGAATCTTTTTTCATTTCTATAATCCCTGAATATTTTGAAGCATCCTGCATTCGATGCCACGGGAAGGCAGAAGATGCACCGAAAGAGCTGACAGAACGATACGGAAATGATGGCGGTTTTCGCTTCAAAGCAGGCGACCTTGCAGGTATTAACTCCGTAGCAATCCCAGTTTCCGATTCTCTGCGTGAGGCCTGGCAGGGGAGCTTTGTTCTTTTTGCTGTTACTCTGAGTGGCACTCTTCTTCTGTTGTGGCTTTTAATGCTCCTTTTTCAACGCCTGGTAATAGAACGTCTTGGAGCCATGCTCTCTCTCGTGGTTCAAAAAGATACAGAAAGTAAACCCGTTACCGGTGATGAACTGGATGTGCTGCAGGCATCTCTCGGCTCTTTACGAAGTTATGTCCGTTCCGCTAGGAAAGGTTCCTCCCTCGAACCTAATTTCATCGGAAACTATATTGTAAGCAAGCCGGTTGCTGCGGGTGCCATGTCCTGGTTGTATAAGGGGCATATAGCTGATTCAGGTGAAATGGTATCTCTTAAAATCGGCTTTGATGAGACCATGCAGAACCCATTGTATCGCTCGTGCTATGAATCTGAGTTACACTTTTTCAAGTCTCTGTCACACCCTTGTCTACCCGAGGTGAAAGAACGTGTGGATGATGTTCTGGTGCTTACGGAGGTTCGTGGCAGAAACCTTTTTCATTTTCTAGGTAATGGCGGGCTGGAATACAGGTTCCTCCTACCTGTATTCTCACAGTTATGCGACATGGTCGCATCTTTCCATGCTGTGGGCATAGTCCATCACGATCTTCGCCCACAGGTCCTGATGCTGGACACGCAGCAACAGCTGAGCCTTATTGATATGGGGCTTGCCTCAAGTGATCAGCAGCAGGACCCTATTGTGGCGGCAGGGCTTGGCCCCCAGGGTGACATGCTGTATCTCGCACCGGAACAGATTCAAGGAATGCGTGGCGATCCACGCAGTGATATTTATGGAATAGGTCTGTTGCTGTACCTCGCGGCAACTGGTCATTTCCCTTTTTCTGATACCAGAAAATCTGCCAGAAACTGGCTGCGGCACAAGCGGCAGGTTGAAAGTCCAAGAAGGTATAGGCCTGAGTTACCGGAAGCCCTGGAACAGATAATACTTCACGCATTATCCTTTGATATCAACACGCGTTATCAGTGGGTGGAGGATATGTGGGATGAACTTACTGCGGTGTTGGATGCTGAGCCTGGGATTTCGGCTACGCCCTGAGTCGTAGCAGTGGTGAAAGAGATTATACAGTTATGGATCCTTTACTGTAACAGAGATGCTGTTAGATTCGGTTATCTGTGTCAGGTTGACTGATTTTATTTCCTTTCAATACACGATCCAGCTGCTCTTTTCTGAGGAATGTTACAACCTCCTCAGGAAGTATGGTTTTGTCGAGCCTGATTACTGCCCACAGATAACCACAGCACCGTAAAGCACTCCCCAAAATGTACGGCTTTGCCAGAACGGTTCTGCGCAACACTTTGAGAAGAAAAAACAGGGGGTGGACAGCCAGATTGTACTCACAGATTCCCTGTCTGAATCGCGCTGAAAGGATCGTGTTCACAGCACCGGTACCGGTTGGACGTAGGTGTATTACCTCAATATCCGGGAATGACCACACCTTCCAGTTATGCATCCGTGCCATAACACAGGAGACAGTATCTTCACCGCCCCATTTCAGAGGAAGAAATCCTCCGATTTCTTCGAAAACGTTTTTCCGGAAGACCTGGATGGCTTTAGGGGTAGATCTTCGGTCGTGTAAAACAGGACATAACTTTCCGTTTATCAAGTTGACATATATCCCAGAAGCTACACCTAGGGCCGGGTCTTTGGAAAATCTATGCAATATTTCCTCGTAATAGTTCTCAGGGAGCACGATATCTGCATCCAGCACTGCAAGAAAATCATATGTCAGTAGTTTTGATTTTTCGTAAGCCTCCATGATGGCACAGACGTTACTGGCAAAATATTCCTGTCCAGCCATTTTTTCTCTGAAACAGTACTGAATAAATGTATGTTGGTCTGAATAACTCCTGATAATATCAGCAGTGTTATCAGTGGAGCCATCGTCAACGATTAGCCATTGCAGGGGCAGAACAGTCTGTTGTAATACGCTCAGTATTGTTTTTTCGATATACTGTTCTTCATTATAAGCCGGGGTAATTATTATGTAGGCTGGTGTTTTGGCGTGTCCACTGGTTTCTGCCTTGGAACTGTGGTCTTTTACGGGGGGCGTAAAATCAGTTGTCATAATCTTGTCAGCACCTGTGAACGTTACCATCGTAAGAGTTCTTTTTGTATAGCAAGTGTTAGATAGACACGGTGTTCATCAAAACTGTCATTGATCAGTTCTGATTTCTGATTTCTGTAAGTGTAGCTCAGGGATGTGGTCCAGAATTGTTGGACTGTATATCTCAGTGTCCCTCCTGCCTGGTAGACATCTCTGTTGAAAGCACTCTCTTCCCGTATCGTTTCACGATCTGTACTTTCAAAATCAATATCATTTTCAGCAGCGGAAATTACTCCATAAAGTATGTTCTCCTGGGACTCATCACGATAAGAAATAAAGAGCAGGGCATTCAGGTTATCCAGCAGTGCATGGGAGAAGGTAAGTTTTGCATTCCAGAATCCGGTCAAGCCCTGATTGCGTCCCAATGCGGTATTGTAGGAGAAGTTTTCCTGATCATACCCTTTGTCGATATTGGCTGAGATCTTCGAATGTCTGTCTACATCATACTGGATATTGAGATGGGCGTTGTAGTTCCAGTTGGGATCGAAGGTCTCTGTGTTTTCATAGGACGGGCCGCCCCCAAGGGCCAGAGAAAGCCTGGCTGAATATTGGTACTCTGCCCCAATGGTCAGGTTGTGCAGGTTGGTGTTGTTACGCAAAATGGCGTCATATTCTGTTTTTGAGAACACATACCTTAACTGGACCGATTTACGATTGGAAAGGCGATGTTCAAGTGCGACATTTGCCCGATATTCACTGAGGTCATTTGAGAGATTTGTGGTGTCCGTGTCAGTGGTGAGCCCGGGAGAGATGGCTTCAAATCCTTCTGTAACATTGTCGATCACAGGTTGAGAAGGGGGGGCAAAGAGGCCTCGGGTATAGCTTGTACCCAAAGTAATGTTCCAGAATGGATTGAGATGATGGGTGAGAGACAGGTCGGCTGTATGTCTGTCATAGTCTTCATATCCGCCAATTTCTGTATAATCATTTCTCAGGATCCGATTGTAATAACCGGCGGCAACGGTATTTGTTCTGCCATAGGCGTAGCTTGTGGCCAGGTTGACGTCGTTTGTCCAGTAGCGTTTACGATCTTTTCTGTAGCTTGCGTTGTTGTCTGATGCGATCAGACTGGGATCATCCGAGTAGATGAACTTTTCACTGAGGCTGCATTGGAATGCTTTAGTGAAATGGCGATTTGCCATGAGATGAAAATCGTGTTCCCAGTTGTCTTCATTGAGTTTTATGTCATGGGTATAACTGGGATTATATCTGGCTGTGATCTGATCTATACGGCTTTTTGAGTTGAAGATGAAAACGGGGCCAACGCTCAGCTTCTGCTTATTGCTGTTTCTTGATGATGAGAGTTCAATGTTGTTGTCAAAATATTTTGTTTCGGTAAAATCAATGCTGGTGATGAGTCCGCCACTGATGCTATTCTGTCGTGCCTGCACAGGCGAACACAGGAGGAGTATTGAGAAAAGTGTCAGGAGGAAGCCATATGGTGCCTTAATCATCGCGGTTCCTGCGCTAGTAAGTTGATTGATTTTATTATGCCATATTGGCTATGTACCATTCAGCGGCTTTGTCGAGTCCCTCTTCAATGGAAAAAGCTGGAGTATATTTCAGGAGCCTGTTTGCCTTTGAGATATCAGCCAGGGAATGCCGTACATCGCCCGCACGAAAATCCCGGTAGATCAGTTTTGATTCACCCTGTTTTGCACCACTGCGTTCAACGCGTTCTCTGATCAGTTCATGAAGGCGATTGAGGGTGTTACGTTCCCCATAGGCGACGTTATAGACCTGGTTCGTTGCCTCTTCTTCCTGAACTGTTGCTGCAAGAAGATTGGCCTGAACACAGTTGTCGATGAAACAGAAATCCCTGCTGGTCTCTCCATCGCCGTTAATAAAAGTATCCTCGCCGCGCAACATACTGGCGAACCATAATGGGATAACAGCCGCATAGGCTCCATAAGGGTCCTGACGTTGCCCGAAAATATTGAAATACCGAAGGCCGATCGTGTTGAAGTTATAGGTTTTTGCAAAAACATCGGCGTAGAGTTCGTTGACCAGTTTGGTTACCGCGTAGGGTGATAACGGATTGCCTATATTGGGCTCCTGTTTGGGGAGATCCGGGTGATCGCCATACGTAGAGCTTGATGCCGCATAGACGAAACGTTTCACTCCAGCATCACGGGCAGCAATCAGGATATTGAGAAAGCCCGTGATGTTGTTGGCATTTGTCAGTGCAGGGTCTTCAATGGAGCGGGGTACTGACCCAAGTGCTGCCTGATGCAGAACATATTGGACGTCTTTGCAGGCATGGTGGCAATCCTTGATGTTACAGATATCACCTTTCACAAATGAGAAATTCTGCCACTGTTCAGTGGGTACCAGTCCTTTGACTTCATCAAGGTTGTACTGATGTCCTGTGGAAAAATTATCGAGACCTACTACTTTTTGATTGAGTGTCAGGAGTGTTTCCAGAAGATTGGATCCAATAAATCCGGCGACTCCGGTGACAAGCCATGTTGATTGGCTCTTTTGGAGTTCTTCTGTGAGGGTACTGTATTGAGTCATTTGATTTATACGTGTTGAGAGAGATGAAGGCTTAAAGTCTCCAGAAATTAACATCTTTGTCTGTGATGGAGTCAATTCCAAGCATGGATTTGACATCAATCAGGCAGCCGTTCTTTTTCAGGGTACTGGTGAAATATTCAAGAGGTTGTTTGCTGAACTCCCTGTGGGGTACGGCTATTATCAGGGCGGCAAGATCCTTGAACTCTTCGGCAGGAGTAAGGGCTACTCCCACATGATTCATTGCATCTTCTGCCTGCACAGCGGGATCGTGTACCAGGGGCTCAACGCCATAGTCCTGCAGTTCTTTTATAATATCAACGACTCTTGAATTTCTGAGATCCGGACAGTTTTCTTTAAAGGTGAGACCAAAAATACCAACTCTGGAGTTCTTTACATCCAGTTTGGCCTTGAGCATCATTTTTACGGTTTTTTCAGCAATGAACTTGCCCATATTGTCATTGATACGTCGGCCAGCAAGGATTACCTGTGGATTGTAGCCAGTAGATTCCGCCTTGTGGGTGAGGTAATAGGGGTCCACACCAATGCAATGTCCCCCCACCAGACCTGGCCTGAAAGGAAGGAAATTCCATTTGGATCCGGCGGCTTCAAGCACATTCAGGGTGTCTATCCCCAGGCGGTCGAAGATGATGGCCAGTTCATTGATGAGTGCAATGTTGAGATCGCGTTGGGTGTTTTCAATAACTTTAGCTGCTTCCGCTTCTTTGATGGATGGGACAGGGTAAATTCCGGCCTCAATGATAGAGCTGTAGAGGGCGGATATCTCCTGTAGGCTGTCTTCTGTG
>JAJRQL010000028.1 GCA_024280265.1 Deltaproteobacteria bacterium | reverse complement strand
TCCCGATAAACGTGTCGATCTCTTCCGGTTGCTGCGTTCCGTCAATATTCCCCTTCTTTTACTCTCTTTCTTGGTTTCCCTGCTCCTTAACCTGTCCAGTGCTTTTAAATGGTATCTTCTACTGCGATCTCGAGGAGTAGGCGTCAGCTTTTTTAAAACCTGGAGTCTTTATATGATTGGGATCTTTTTCAGTCTTTTCCTTCCCACCAGTATGGGAGGGGATTTGATCCGAATCCACGAACTTGGAAGAATGACCGGCAAACGAGCAGAGGCGGCGGCATCCGTCTTTATTGAGCGTTTTTCAGGAATGGTTATCCTTTTTCTGCTGACTATATTTGCTTTGTCCATGCAGCGGGAGCTTCTCTCAGTTGCCTGGATGACCATCAGTCTTGTTGTTGCTGTTGTTGCCAGCTGTAGCCTGATCTGGGTCATTGTGGATGAAAGGCCGTATCGATTTGTGACCAGGATTTGTGGTGGCAGGGCAGGGATTCTAGATGTAATTCTTGGGAAAATAGATAAAATTCATGGCGCTGTGGTTGAGTACAGGGATGACAATACTGCACTTGTGATCGCTCTTCTTAATACATTTGTCTTTTACTTTCTGGCTGTTTTGAATGTTTATGTGACCGCTTTGGCTTTCAGTACTGATGTTCATTTCAGTGAACTTGTGATAGCGGTTCCACTCATCATGTTTATAATGAATCTGCCAATTTCCATAGGTGGAATTGGCCTGATGGAGTTTGCCTTTGTTTTTATCTTTGAGATCACCGGGTATTCCAGTGGACTTGCTCTTTCCACCGCTCTGTTAATGCGATTCAAGTCTTTTGTTGATGCTGCAATTGGCGAGTTTTGTATCCCTTGATAACAGGGAAACGGATTGTGGACAGTGCTAAATCTGACATTGACAGAGAGGACCGTGGAAAATGACGGTCTGCAGCAGGAAGTTCTTGTATTTGGGTTCTGTTTTTCTGCTGTATTGTCTGTCATGGGCTTTTGCAGATTTCGCTGTTGCAAATGAGGAAGGTGCCGCAGGTACCGGCAATGATGTGTTAATCCTGGATTTACCGCAGATCATTGACCAGGTAAGAAGTGGTAATCGCTTCCTGCTGCAAAATGGATTGCTGGTTGAGAACAGTCGTTACTCGCAACAGAGCGCCCGGGCTGAGTTTGACTGGAAGGTTCGACCTGTTGCAAATTTTGGCCTTTCAGGAAGTGATAATTCTACCGAACAGGCCACTGGTATATCCGGAGAGATATCAAAAAAGAACAGTTACGGAATAACGACCTCTTTTACTCCCACTGTGGCCTATGTGAATACCAGTGACACCGTGTCCTCAGGAGTGGGAGTGTCGCTGTCCATTCCACTTTTCCGAGGTTTCGGTGAGGCGTACAACATGGACAGTGTCTATTCTGCAGATTTCTCCCTGAAATCAAGCATCAGAAGTGTTTATCGGCTCGAGGTGGAAAAGGTTCTGGAAACAATATCACTGGTCTATGAAGTTGTGAGACAGAAGCGGCTTATTGACCTGTATGCTGAACAGAATAGACGGCTTGAAAAGCATGTTGTGACTATACGGTTAATGGAAGATACAGGACTTGGTAATCAGATTGATACGTATCGGGCTCAGATTCGTCAGAAAGATGTTCAGGATCAGCTCGCAGTTGCTAAACAGCAATACCAGAATGCTCTGGATCGTCTGAATGTTCTTTTGGCCTTGCCCGTCGAAACCCGTTTAGAGCTTGATATTCCACTCTCGTATGAGTTCACGACAATAACAGAGTGTGAGGCTGAGGTCATTGCACTTGAAAATCGCATTGAAATTGAACAGGCAGCGGCGGATCTGGCTGAAGCAAAGCGCAAGGCACGACTTGCTGAACAGAAAATCCTGCCCGATCTTAACTTTGTTGCCAGTTACCGGAAGAATACCTTTCTTGAAGGTCTCGATGCCTCAGAGTCTTACTATGGCGATTATTGGAGCATTGGAATTACAAGCAATACGGACCTGGCAAGGAGTTCAGAAAAAGCTGCCTACCAGCAAAGCCTGTTGAATGTGCGTAGGAAGAACTTGAATCAGGAAAGTTTGCAGGATACCGTAAGAACAGAGGTCAGAAATCTTCTTAACGAGTTAAAAAAAGAGGCTCAAAGTATTGCCCTGCGACAGGAACAGATCTTACAGGCCACCGGAAAAAGAAAACTGGCCGAAATTAAATTTTCCCACGGTATGGGCGGAAATTTTGATTTTATTGAATCAGATACAGAACTGCAGCAGGCCAGGGCGAATCTGTTAAGAGGAAAAGTAAGTTACATTGTAGGTCAGTATCGACTGCGCGCTTCACTGGGAACGTTGATTACACGATGAACAGGAAATATAAGATCATAGGGCTGCCTGTATTGGCGCTGCTGGCAGTGCTTTTCACCCTGATTGCTTCCCGCCGGAATGTGGACTCTGCCGGTAACGGGGAACTGCTGACAGCTGTTGTGCAGCGTGGTGATCTTAAGGTCGCGATTCAAACGGTTGGGGTAGTTGATGCGGCGAAGTCACATATGATATCATCGGATATCCGTGGCAATAAGGGGAAAATTATTTATCTGGTTTCTGATGGAAGCTGGGTTGAAAAGGGTGAGGCTCTGGTGCGTCTTGATCCATCTCCTTTTGAAACTGAAGTTCACCACTTGCAGGGGAAGGTGAAAAGCCTGGAAGCTGCTGCACAGGCGGCTAAGCAATTGGTCTCCTGGGAAAAAAATCAGGTGAATCAGAATATTGCTGCAAAGGAGTATGAGCTAAAGGTGGCCCGCCTGGACATAGCCCGTCTTGTGAAAGGGGAGGGGCCTCTGCAGCTTTCTCAGTATGAAGAGGAAATGAGAAAGGCCAAGGCGGAGTATGAGCGCTATTCGTCATTTTATAACGAGCTCAAAAAATTGGAAAAGGATGGCTTTGACAATCCAGCTGAGCTTGTTCGGGCAAAGGAGAATGCCGGGACATACAGGGAAAAATATGACGCAGCAAGGCGTCGTTTTGAGAGTTACAGGGATTATGTGTTGCCATCTATGGAAGAGGCGGCAAAGGCCAAGGTGGAAAACAGTATGCTTCAGCTTGCCCAGAGTAAAAAGGCCGCGGTATTTAAAATAGCAAATGCTGTTGCAGATGCCCATCAGGCAGAGGCCAAGCTCGAGACAGTCCAGAGATTTCTGGAACTTGCCCGGACTGAACTTGAGAACACCGTTATTCGAGCACCTCAGTCAGGTATTGCCATTCTTTATGAGGCCTTCAGGGATGGTCAGAAACGCAAACCCAGAGAAGGTGATACTGTACTGATGAATCAGCCTATCCTTTATCTTCCTGATATAACATCACTTATTGTACGTACTAGGGTTCGTGAAGTTGATCTCCACAAGGTGGAAACAGGACAGAAGGCTGCGGTTTTAATAGATGCCTATCCCAGCATTCGCTTTAAGGCAGAAGTGCAGTTTGTGGGTGCTTTGGCGACTGGTGCTGGCGCGGGAAACAAGACGGGTAAATATTTTCAGGTGGTTCTGGGGGTATCGGGGAGGGATATGAGGTTGCGACCAGGTATGACGGCCCGGGTTATTATTCAGGCCGAACCTACTGTCAATGCGTTGTTGCTGCCAGTACAGGCGATCTTTCAGGATAATAGTGGCCGGCCCTTTTGTTATGTTGTATCCACTTTTAACAGGATTGAGAAAGTTCCGCTGGAACTTGGCCGGGAAAACGAAATGCGGGTTGAGGTCGTGTCTGGAGTACAACAGGGAGATCGGGTACGCCTTATCGCGCCAGATTGAAAGACCAGGATTCGTGACCATTTCCTGCCTCGTTGTTACCATTTTTTCTGTAAGTTTGAACAAGGCCTAGTAAATCGTCATCAGACGACCCCGGATTCAGAAAAGAATATGAAACCTTTTTAATCACCTTTCCAATGTCACTTCCTCCCATAGCACAGCTCCATGGTGTCTCAAAAAACTACTCACTTGACGGGAGAATTGTTGAGGTACTGCGTAATGTCGATTTTTCTGTGCACAAGGGAGAATTTGTCGCTATTACCGGGAAATCTGGCTCTGGGAAATCCACACTTCTTCATATCTGCGGTTGCCTTGACAGGCCTACTGTCGGGAAATATCTTCTCGATGGCCGTGATGTTGGTGTGCTTGCTGATCAGCAACTTGCGGGGTTACGGCAAAATTATGTAGGGTTTGTTTTTCAGGATTTTAATCTGCTCCCCTATGCCAGCGTTTATGAAAATGCAGCCCTGCCGTTTCTCTACTCCACACTTGAAGAAGAACGATGGAAGCCCATGGTTCTGCAGGCACTCGAAGATGTTGGGCTCAGTCATCGAATGGCTCACAGGCCGGCTGCCCTATCGGGTGGAGAACGGCAGCGGGTGGCAATTGCCCGGGCCGTGGTTACTGATCCAAAACTTGTACTCGCAGATGAACCCACTGGAAATCTGGATTCTGTGACCAGTCGTGATATACTGGCTCTCTTTTCATCTCTTCATAAAAAAGGTGCTACTATTCTGCTTGTTACCCACGACAGGAGTGTGGCTGCAACTGCGTCACGAACTGTTGTTATGTGTGATGGAACACTCACAGAGGTTGTATGAGAAATCATATTCTGCGACTGGAATATTTACTGGCCCTGTATGCAATCGCATCAGGGTCTCTGCTGCGTCACCGACTGCGCTCTTTTTTAAGTATTCTTGGGGTTATTTGCGGCGTTGCTGCTGTTTTTGCAACGCTTTCCATTGGAGAGGGTGCCAAACGTGAGGTTCTGGCCGGTATCCGTCAGTTGGGTCTTGAGAATATAATTGTGCGTCGCAGTCAATTTCTGAATACCAAAACCACTGGCGGGGAATCTGCCAGGAATTACTCAAACGGTCTTCAATTGAGGGATGTACAGCTGTTGCAGGGGGCATCATCTGCAATAACAGATGTTGCATTCCTGAAAGAGTTGCAGGTTGAATTCACTGGAATGACACAAGAGATGATGCCGCAGGTCGTCGCATGCTCATCCTCCTATTTCACCATCCATGGTCTCACTGTAACTCGTGGCCGAATGATCCTGGAGAGGGACGTGAGACTGAAAAAAAAGATCTGTCTTCTTGGTGAGGGAGTTGCGAGGGGTCTTGGCTCCAAAGGAACAGTCGGCAATAGTCTCCGGGTTGGAGAGCAGGTATTTCTTATTGTGGGTATTGTCAGGTCAGCACCCTTAAAAAATCAAGAGAGTAAGGGTGGAACTACTCTGGCGCGTGAGGTTGACCAGATGGTTTTTCTCCCTTTTGGGGCGCATGATTATATGAAAGGCAGTCAAGGTACAGGAGCTGTTGCAGTGCTCGATGAGATTGTCATCAAACTGCGTTCCGGAAAAGTTGCGGAACAGATTGTACCTCTCATCCTGAGGACGTTAAGGCTGTCTCATAATAGTGTGCGTGATTTTCAACTGATTGTTCCCTGGCAGCTTATGTATCAGGCAAAGAAAACACAGAAAATTTTTAACATGGTTCTTGGTACCATTGGAGCCATCTCTTTGCTTGTGGGTGGTATCGGGATTATGAATGTTCTTCTGGCTGTGATATCTGAACGAACCAGAGAAATTGGAATTCGCCGTGCAGTAGGTGCTACCAGAAAAGATATTATGGCTCAGTTTCTTGCCGAGTCCCTGCTTCTTACTGTAACCGGCGGCATTATCGGCATTTTTGCAGGTCTTGCCTGTTCCATGCTTATTGCCCGTTTTGCAGGGTGGAGTGTAGCGGTAAGCCTGGTAACTGTTGTCGTTCCATTGATAACTTCTGTGATTGTTGGTATCTGTGCCGGGGTCTATCCTGCAGTTAAGGCTGCTGGAATGGATCCGGTTCAGGCCTTGCGTTCTGCATGAGAACAGTGTTTTCAATGTTTTGTTTTTTGGGGATTACGTATATAGTGTGATCCTGGAATATCTATTGTGATTCGTAAAAATCCTTGTTTGGATTAAGTTTACCGATAAAAGATCGTAAAAGGAGTTGGGAATTGGACATTTCATTAGTAGTTCCAATATATAATGAGGAGGAAAATATCCCTCTTCTTTATGCAGAAATTAAAGAAGTTCTGGATGCCACCAGTTATCAATATGAAATGATCTTCATAGATGATGGGTCCAGTGACACATCTGTGAAAGTTCTTGAGCAGTTAAGTGCAACAGATGAAAAAGTTCTGGTTATTGCACTGAGAAGGAATTTCGGGCAGACGGCAGCGATGTCGGCAGGCTTTGATCATGCCAGTGGTGATATCATTATTACCATGGATGGGGACCTGCAGAATGATCCCCACGATATTCCG
>JAJRQL010000259.1 GCA_024280265.1 Deltaproteobacteria bacterium | reverse complement strand
TACGGACCACTGTTGCAAAATCTCCGGGAGTAAGCCTTGAAAGTTTTGTCAGCTTGCTCTGCCATAATTTTTTCTGTGCCGGTTTTTCTGCCACATCCTTACAAAGTATACTAAAAAGCTCCCACGCCTGTTGCGGCAGCAGATAATCAAACTTGATTTTCAGATCAAAACGACGCAGTGAAGCACCATCAAGAGTTCCCATCAGGTGAGTGGAACAAACGAACACACCATTATACTGCTCCATCCGAGTAAGCAATTCATTAACCTGTGTTACCTCCCAGCTATGATGTGCACCGCTCCGTTCACGCCGAAAGCTGTCTGCCTCGTCAAGAAGCAATACGGCCTTCTCGTATTCAGCCTCCTGGAATGCTGCAGCGATATTTGCTTCAGTTTCACCAACGTACGGGCCAAGTAAATCCGCCCCTCTTTTCAGTAGTAACGGCCTGTCCAACTCACGGGCCAGATACCGAACAAACTCAGTTTTTCCGGTACCAGGGGGCCCATAAAGGCAAAGTCTGCCCTCGCCATGCTTTCGGAGACCTTTAACCATTGTTGCCAAATCATGATCTGGATTAACAGCCTCCAGTAAATAGGGCATTTGGTAGCCATTTCTTCTGACCGGTTGCCAGGGATGCCCCATTGCCGTCAAGGTTGACTGCAGCAACTTCTCTAACTGTTTTTCCGTCTTCCCAGGGAGTTGCTTTTTTCGCTGGCGTATGACTTGTGCAGCTGTGGCAATCACGGCAGGGGCGAGGTTGCTGTTTTCTGCGAGATTTTCTTTCCAGGAATTACGAACCTGTATACCTTCGAGATATTTTTCGATAATTTCAATCCTGATGGATCGAGGTGGCGTGTCAAGGTGCAAGACAATGTCAAACCGACGAATATAAGAACTCTCAGCAAAACGAATATCGTTGGCTACCCAGATCGTTGGTACAGGATTATTTTCCAGCTGCTTATTGATCCAGGCTTTCAGATTAAGAGAATCGCCATCCCGCAGGAAAAAGCCCATGCTCTCTGCCAATAGGTTATCAATTTCATCAAAAAGGATCAGGCTGTTTTCCCGACGGATCAGCACCTGCTGTGCCAGTTGATAGCTTTTCATCCGTTTTGATTTACTGAAGAACTCGTCATCATTGCTGATATTGATTTCATAGAGCGGATTGTTGAGTATTCCGGCAATTGTTTTGGCAAATTCAGTCTTTCCGGTTCCGGGTGCACCATACACCAGGATATTAACTCCTTGCGTTTTTCTCTTACATGCCAATCTAAGATGATCCCGAATGAGAACCAAGTACCCCTGAACGTGACGGTAATTTTCTGCCGCTAACTCCCCTGAATCCGAGGGGACAAAATACTCCTGCAGCATGGCTTCAACACTGGTATCTGCCTCTTGCAATGCTTCTGCCAGGCCATCCAGAATCTCAACTTTATAATGCAGTTGGTTTCTGTTTCTTCTATCAAGGCTGAGGAGACCCGTTTGAGCAAGCAACCCCTTTCTGGACAATGCCCTTCGTACCTGTTTTTGCGGAATCCCAAGAAGGCGGGTCAAAACCATAATGACTCCCTCCACATTCAGTTCGCCCATCTTATCCGTTACTTCATGGAAATTTGCATTTTCTTCCAAGATAACCGCGAAAACCAGAAGCTGCCGTTCTGTTTCGTTTAGCCCCAGGTACTCAGCAATTTTTTTACTGTTCAAATCCAAATGGTTGTTGGGGCCTGGAGATAACGCCTGGAATTTCTTCCGTTGTTCTTTCAGCAGGCTCAGGAATTGTTTTTTAGTCAGCTCCTTATCCTCCAGTTGTTCCAACCCGATAACCGCAAGAATTTCACGACTTGATGTGAACCCTTCATACTTACCCTGCAATGGTTTCCAGCCCTTTAATTCCAGAAGAACTGTCAAGGCCCACAGAGCAACCAGAGCCTGCTGGTTATGACCGATATCTGATTTTGACATTTTCACTTTTTCCATCTGTAACCTTGTTACCCTCTCCCTGTATTGCGTGCTCAACATCATTCTCTCCTTTACCCGAACAACAACGGTGTTGTTTTTTTGCTGCGCAGACGCCGAATGAAAAAAACAAGGTCTTCTGGAACAACTTTGGCTCTCCCATTCAAAATTGCTGTTTTTTCTGCCTGACCAGCGACCCGATCGATTTCCTGCCCATACAACTGGTATTTCTCCACCAGTTCGACAATGTTTTCTTCCTCAATATCAGGATAATACTGCTGCCAGAGCTGAATCTGTCTATCTTCAGAGGGAAATTGTAATGATACATGGCAGGAAAACTCAAGGGGTACCTGCTCTGCGTTGACCGGTGTGCTCACCAGAAAAACCACTCCTTTGAATCGGTTCAGCAACTGTTTGAATCGCAGCCAGTCCTCCATAATCCTGTCATTACCCTGGAGGAATTCATTAAAAACCCTGCATTCATCCACCAGCAGCAGTATTTCCTGCTGCCCGGGACGAGGTATGAATACATATTCAAGCAAACTGACCGGTTGCTGAGTAAACGGATTGACAATCCTGTCATTATCGGGTTTCAGTGATTTACCTTCACTGAACAGCTGACTGAAAGAAAAACGCCGTACCATCAGGTCGGCCTGAGCTGCTATTCCTGTTACCGCATCAATACAACTTTGGATATCATCGGAAGTGACAAGACCGCAAAGCCCACATTTTTTCCGTTGCAACCGCGGAAGACTCTCAGCAATTATTTGCAGCTGATCCAGATCACAGGGACGCAGGGATAACTCACCCAATCGAAGCTGTGGAGAAATGAGTTCTCCAATGCCACCAAGATCAAACATTGATCTTGCCTGATGCCTGGCCGCCTTGTGTATTTCAGATATACGTAACACAACTTCATCAGCCTCTTCGGCTTCCGCCAGCATGATGGCTTTTCCTGCCGCCATCAGCAGGGTGTTCTTGATCAGGCCGCCGGTAAACAGGTATTGATCTGACAATTCATGCAGGTCAACATTGCCGGCAAATCGTATCCCCTCCGGCAGAAGACTCTGCCATATTGCCAACCGCTGCTGTTTGTCCGGCATGCCGAATGGTATTTTAATACTGATTCGCCTATCCATGGCAGGATCCATTTCAAGGGTCTTGTTGGTCGCAAGGATAGTAATGCATTCGGCTTTTTCAACTTCGATAAGAAATGCCCGGCTCATGTGTGAGTTGTCAGTGAGTAGATCGTCACATTCATCAAGAAAGACTATTCCATGTGACAGCCGGGCCTCTCGAAAAATATGTTTCATGGCCTCTTCAAAAGAAACATCTTCATGCTGGAGACCACCTATATTAACGCTGAACAACTGACATTCGAGATGATTTGCCAATCCGTGGGCCAGCATGGTCTTACCAGTACCGGAAAGACCATAGAAAAGACAGGTCAGCCCTGTGCCGTAGCCGAATGAACGTTCAAGGCTTTTTCCAGCCTTGTTGTTTTTCAAAAACGATTCGGTATAGCAAACCAGGTCTTTTTTCAACTGGCCGTCAAGGATAACCTGATCCAGCCGGATGGTCGGCCGTTCGGAAGTAATACACAATAGCTCCGTATCATATACATTATGGTCGTCCAGACAGTAACGGCTAATCCTCTCGTGTAGAGTTACATCCGTATCTAGAAACCCCAGATGAAGACGGGTCAGGGTAATAAGTTCGTATTTAACCAGAGGATGATCGATGCTGAAGCATTTGCGGTAGAGAAGCTGTTCTTCGTAATCCCGACACAGTACTGAAAGAATTGCGCCAATCTCCATCGAAGCACCACGAAAGCCACTGGCCCAAAAATCAATTTCGCATTGTTCGACAATGGATTTGAGTTCCAGACTTGTTTCCGAGGCGATCATCAACTGCAGTATTTTCTGTTCAAAATCATCCAGCCCATACTCCTCAATAAGTTCCATAAAACGAATCGTGATCCCCTTGTTGACTGTTTCCTCTTCCATTTGGACTCTTCGCTCCGCCATAGCCTTAATCTCCAGGTCAAGCTCTTCCGAAGTACCTACACCTGTCGGCAGTTTCAAAAAGGAAAGAGATTCTCCCTTGGACACGATATTGTCTATTAATTTCAAGCGCATGTAGGCCGCTTCTACCCAGCACTGGACCTCAGTTACCAAAAATTTAATATGATCGAGATTTGATACAAAGAATGTTTTGAGGTCATCTTCAGAGCCTTTTACAGTAACAACATGCAACGGGTTCACCTTCTGACAACATATTTCACTCACAGTGTTTATCCTTGTTTTGTTTGCAGACCGCTTATGGGTGCGCTGCAGATGATTTATAATTTCCACATAGCCTCTTGTTTCTTTCATCGTCTTAAGTTCACCCACAATATGGGTAGGCGACAGAGGGAATCCCCTTGCCCTACAGATCTGAAACAGCTGTTCAACAAACGGTTTATTGAATTGCATAGTTTCACCAACCCGAACGACCGCCGGGTTCAACGATATCTGCTAGACCATGTTCAATAGCTTCTTTCGGATCCAGCCAAGTATCCACATCTCTCAGTAATTTTTCTTCCAATTCTTTCTGTTTTTCAGATTAGTGTACCAAAGGTAATGCTCGACAATTCGTTTATGCTCCAGATCCTCTTCCTTACGGTTGGCCAGCAGCTGGCTGTGGTTACCGGCCGAGATCCAGGAAAAACGGTGGGAGAGAATAGAGGTGCGCGCAGTGATCACCCGCCGGCCCTATGCTCCGCACATGAAAAGTAGTAATCCCATGGAGGCAATCATGCCTATACCGGTTGTGTAGATGGGGATGCGTGACCATTCCATGATATCGATAATGGCAAACCCCGCCGGACATGAACCACCTGTTGAATTGATGATCATCTGCAGATGATCTGCCTCGCCCTTGATATTGTATTCGATAATCTCTTTGCAGACAGACTCGGACAACCCCTCGTTGATGGAGCCGGAGACATAGATAATGCCGTAATCATGCAATCCTTTTTCTTCCTGTTCTTTTTCTTTTTTCGCCATTTTCTTCATCCTTTCTGTTATATTGGTGATTGTGGAAAGTAGGACTCTTTCAACCTCATGAATAGAGAATACCCAGCCGCTGTGACAAATTCGGACACGGCAATGAAATAAATAAAAAAAATTGGAGAAAAATGTGCGAGGGGCCAACCTTGTCAAACTTATAAAAACCATTGACCTGATAAGCAGTCATCGGGGAGCAACGGTGGAACGAATTGCCGAGGAGCTTGAGGTGAGCAGGCGGACTGCCTACCGGCAACTTGGCGTGATAGAGGAGCTGGGATTTCTGATTGAAGATATCAAGGATCCCATTGAGAATGAGACAAGAAAACGGTTGGATCGGGAATTTCACCAGAATATCGGCCCGGTGAATCTGCCGGATATCAAGTTCACGGCCTCGGAACTGATCGCCCTGTATTTGCTGAAAGGTGAGGCGAAAACTTACAAGGGAAGTGGGCTGGCCGGAAATATCGAATCAGCTTTTACCAAACTCAGCATGGTTGCTCCTACCGGCCTGACCAATAAGCTGGATAAGCTGCGCTCGATTTTTCTACTCGATGCAAAGATGGCCAAAAACTATGCGGGAAAGGAAGAAATAATCGATCAACTCACTGATACCATGCTGGAGAACCGAACCTGTTATGTCTCCTATCATGCCTTTCATGATGATACGGAAAAAAATTTCAGGATTGATCCACTCCATTTCTTTGAGCATCAGGGAGGCTTGTATATTTTTATCAATGCCACCAGTTTTGGCGATATCCGAGTGCTGGCCGTGGAACGAATTAACAGCGTGGAACCCAGCGGAGAATTTTTTGAGTACCCCGAAGACTTTGACCCTGACGAGAAATTACAAAATGCTTTTGGGGTGATTTATGACGATCCGGTTGAAGTGGAAATCTGGTTTTCCGCCAGTCAGGCCCGCTATATCCGTGAGCGCACTTGGGCGGTCAATCAGGAAATTATGGACCAGGAAGATGGTTCCATTATACTCAAAATGGCTACCTCCGGCTGGCATGAGATTAAGCGATGGGTGTTGGGGTATGGGGCTGAGGCTGAGGTGTTGGGGCCGGTGGAGTTGAGGAAGGAAATCAAATCAGAAGCTAATAGAATTGTTAAGTGCTATCAATCAGCTCCAACAAAATAGTTTGGGGAGAAATTAGGAGCCATATTATTTATTGTTTCGGCCAATCGCTGATCAACCTGTCCACTGCTGACCATATTGGCAGGAATTACTATTCCATGAAGTTGGGCACGCAATTCATCCCAACGTTCTTGCAGCACTTTCCAATTATACTCATCGTACGTCCCTTTAAAAATAACAGGAAATATTTCAATTGATGGAAGCTGATGAGAGCTCTGTTTATCGTTTATTGCCTTTTTCAACTCAACACTCCAGTGGCTGCCAACTCTGTCTACACGACCAATTTGCTGTTCAACAACACCAGGATTCCATTCAGGGTGGAGTAAAATAACATGCCGGCAGGCCTTGTGGAGGTTGAGCCCCTCGCGCCCCACCATTGACTGAGCAACAAGCACCTGTGGGGCACTCTGCCTTCTATTAAAGGCAAGTTGAATTACTCGTCGTGTCTCTTGCCTGGTTCCTCCATACATCAAACGGGCAAAACGCCCTTGCGACCGGTTATATTCTTCGTCAAGTCTTTCTCTGAGATAAGGCCACAGGTCATTGGCCTCTTCTTGACTTAATTCACCGTCGCCATCTGTGTCACCTTCATCTTTGTCACTTAACGCATTACATAGTGCTGCAAATGCTTCAGCATAAGCTGCAGGTTTACTCGCATCTTTATCATCAAGCAATTCGTACATCGCTCTACTGACAAGAATTAACGAAAGTCGATCATTCTGGCGAACCACCTCTTTAAATGCTTCAAAAATTCGAACGATACGACTATCGTTATACCCTTTCAATCCATCATTAATATTATCCATCAGGCGATCTCTCAAGGTACGCCTTTGGTTTTCAAGCTTCTGATACTGGATGGCTAGTTTTTCTTCTATGCTTGCGATGGGAATATTGCTGTTAAGTTGCCTATGGGCAACTTCCAATGCCTTTTTGTCATTCTCATTAATTTTTTCCTGGGGCCAAGGTCTTTTTTCCTGGAGAGAGCGCAACAATTCTCTCGCATTGATCAATTCAACCAATTTTTGTAATGGCTTAGTAAACCGGCCAAATACCAGTACCTTTTCTCCTTTAGCGGTAATATGTTCTATTGCGAGAGTTGCTGCCAAGATAGCAGGATGGTCAAAAAGAGAGTCGTTACCCAAAAAAGAATCCTGTAGAGTTTTTAGCCACCATTTCACTCTTTCCTCTCGTTTATCAGTGTTACTTAAATAATCTTTCTTGCCAATTGCTATGCCTGCAGGATCTTCCACTGAGGCTTCGTCAATATGGTCACCACTGTGGTTGAGGAGAGTCGATATACCGTGACCATTTCCCACTGTGAGGCGTAGACGCTTGATTAGAATATTCTCTGATCCGGCTGTTGAAAGGGAAAGTGCCTCTGCCGCACAAACAGCTCGTTTCCACCCGTCCGACAAGGAAATCGTGTCGATTTCAATGCTCTGAACATTCCGGTAGAATTCAAAGGGTTTTCCGGAATTATCCGCAAAACAGCTAACTGCAGAATCTTCTCGCTTATCCCTTCTAAGCAGATATGGAGCTAACGAGGATTTGAACTCTTTGGAAGCTAAGCAAAATTGCCTCCTGGTTTCAATGTTATTGGGGCATTGGCGAACATTCTGCACCGCCACGCTATACTTCTCAATCGTCTCTTTGGCTTTAACAATCTGATCTCCATCCAGATTGATACGGGCTAAGGTCTGATTCCATTGGCTCAAATCAAGTTCTACTGGAGTCGCAGTCATGGCAAGTCGACGAGTCAGTTTTGATGGTATTATAACATTATCTAACAGCCTTGAAAGCCCACTTTCCGTGCCTCTGCTTTTATGAGCCTCATCAATAATAATCAGGTCAAAAACACCTAACCCTAATCCGACAGCCTGCTCCAACTTTTCTCGCAAAGCATTCCATCGGCCATAAGCAGAACCATCAAGTGCAGCTGGCCATGGAGTGTCATTGGTCAAATTTCCCATAAGTTGAATCAAGTCATGATCTGGATGATCCGAGTGAATAATCTTCTGGCAAATGCTCCTAGCCGCATTACGAACCCATGTGTCATCTAATTTTTCATTGTTCCTGTATCCCCTAGGATACCTTCTTTTACTTTTTTTTTGCCAAACAGCATATAGCTCAGGCAACAATGCCCAACGCCAGGGGTCGGAATTTTCCCCTAAGCGCCAATTACAGAATGCGTGTGAAATGACATTTACCGACTCTTGAAACCAAGGAACTAGATTGTTTTCTTGTTCCCAAGCAGCTAAGTATTGCCAAAAACTGCGGAGAATCAGAGGTGATGAGATATCTCCTCTATCCAGTTCATCATGCCATTGATACCCTAACCCAGGCGGAACTAAAATAGCCACTCGCCCTCCTGATCGTACTACTGCCCTTGTTAACTCAACAGCGATGCATGTTTTTCCCATGCCAACTTCATCTGCGAGGATCATACCGTTTCCGTGAATATGATTGGCAATAAAACGTAAACTGGCGCATTGTCCAGCATTAAGGCGATAACCTCTACTCTTTGTACAACGTCCTGGGTTATCCGCATATTGATGAAGAAAAAAAGAAACGGCATCCCAGCCTTGAAAGGTTTGGCTCATTACTTATCTCCGATCGAAGCAAGAGAAGACACACTCCATGCCTCTTCAATTTTACTCAGAACAATTTCGTATTGCTGTCCCTCCGGAGTGTGACGAGTTTCAGCAAAAACAGGTCGAAATGGTTTAGCCCACAGGGGGCTCAAAGGATTGAGCCCCAGTCTCTTAAATTCTTTGACAATAGTACTCTTTGCAGCCTGTGTTAAGCACCGCTCCAGTCTGACGCACCAACTTGCCCAATCCCGATTGTGGAGCATTGTCTGTTTCGCAGCTATATTTTCGATTAATTCCATGACCTGTCGTATCATGTAGGAACTGCTCCCGGAACTATCTTCCCTTGATTCATCATCCAAGGTAGCGCCTATGAAGGGGTTTACATCCGACAATTCGTCTTCATCGGGTGGCATTGGAAAATTTGCGAGCTGTATCCAGGCTTCTTCAAGATTCAGTTCTTCTAAATCTGTTGCTGCCAGGCGACCATATTCATCAAGGACAGGGATCTGCGAGGAGTGTTTGTTTCCAGCAACTTGCCAGATAATTGTCACCAATCTAGGCCTTATACCTTTCCAAGGAAAACGTCCGTCAAGATCTGCGGAGAGAGTGACACCTTCTTTATCAAGAGTAAAATTCGGTTTTTCCTCTGTTATTGTATCTGATAAATACCCTATTTCCTGATCATGTTTTTTATCCCATACCAGAAAAGGTACAGGTGGAGAGATAAATACCACGTCTCTTTCCGGCATGTCCCCACCACATGACAAGGGCAAAGGGGTTTCGTTCTCACCATTAGTATCTATAGGTAACAGGTGGGTAATAATCTGCTTATTTTCTTCTTTTTTTTGCAACTCCCAGTAAATATTTTCAGGTTGAAAGATGACTCCGGTTTCAAGATTCCCCCTATTTCTTGCTGCTTTTTGATTGAAACCAGGATTGGTAAGATTTCCCGAACCGAGATATACCCATGCATTGTTGCACTTATTTGAATTTGACCGGCAATTCGCACTGAAAAGGAATTTTGCATGTAATGTTCGTTGACTATTTCTTCCGAAGAACGCTGGTTGTGCTGCCGGAAAAATAGTATATCCAGCTTTTTCCATTGCTTTCTGAGAAGGCGCAACTGATTGACAGGCATGGGGGTTTACAAACACTTTCTTCGCGGCACTTACTGTTAATAGTTTCCTTTCTTCAAGGCCTTTGACAATTTGTTGTAATACTCTGGGAACATGTTTAGTTGCGCCGTGCTGTGGGGATTCAAAAAAACCAGAGCCCATTGCCAGGTAATTACGTTTTACCGGAACAACAGAAACGTTTGGCAACAATTGTTCGAGCAATGATTTTTCTCGGTTATCTACAAAACGGCTATTGACATCCTTGAGTATAGATCTTTGAACGCTATCTACCCATGTTTGAAAGTTTTTCTGCATTTCCTGTGTAACAACCATCTGCCCAGTTGCAGTTCTTGATCCTAAAATCTTGGTATCAAAAAAACTGCCAAGCCAAGTCATGAAGTCCCAGGCAACTGCAACGTCAGTACAGGCCTGCGAACACTCTTCTTTATGTAATTCCTTACTGGTTATATCAACACGCCAAACCAAATCAAGGCTTTCTTCCAAGGTCTCTCGTGTCCAGTTTCCGGAGGACACAAGCAGACGAAGCTGCCAGTCGTCCCCATTATCCTCCTTACAAAATCCGAGGATGGCAACTTTTGAATGAAGTAAATTAAACGGCACTTTAGTAGTATGCTTAATTGGAAGATGTGCTACTCCTGGCACATCCCCCAGTGAAATATATTTATTTCCTGGATCAAGCAATAATGCCATATGTATTCCGCCAATATACGCCCGTTGGGCCACTGTCTGACGAGTAAATCGTTCCATCGCATCATTTAAAAAGATGGCATCTGCGGAATAACCGCATATCCAGCCAAAACAACCTTGGTAATTATCTGGTGCTTCGAAGTGTTGGGCTAACGAATAAGGCGTAGCTATTGTATCAATATTAGGCATTTATTCTTATATCCATTTATCAATTTCCTGATGCAAGTCTGCATTTAACAAAAATAGATTACTGATTCGAGGAGAAATACCCGCTGGCCATAATGGCGATTGTGGCAGTAACTCAGTGTCTGATGTTTCTTGCTCTTCAGACATTGATGGAGTTCCACCATTGAATGCAGGCCCGGGCACAACCGCTTTTCCAGTAAGACGCAAAACTTGACCATCGCGTTTAACAAGCTTTCCTAACACCCCTTCATCCCCCTCATCTACACATTCTTTGCAAAAACGCTTGGCAATTGAGTCATTGTGGCCTTTATCCAAAAAATTCTTAGATTCCTGTCTCAAGTGATTTAGGTATTCAATTATTTTTTCAGGCAATGATGCCCCAAAAACAAAATGAGTCTTGGCGGTATTTGCAATATATTTCTCGAGTTCATCTAATACCTGGATTGCAGCTTCTCGCACCAGGAAAAAGAGTGCTCCAGCATGTAAATCATGCCAGTGTTGAATATCTATCTCGTTTGGTTTCTTCTTCCAGTCTATTTCTTGGGCAGGATTATTTCGTAATCCTTCAATCCATAAGCAAGCTGCTCTTCGTCGCTCTTTGTCATCACTTTTTTCCCCTACGCTCCCTTGAATTAGTTGTTCAGATAATATGCCGCATCCTGCCTCTGGAAATGTTTCCAGCATAGATAGAGCTTTTGATATTTTTGGATTGTCAACATTGATAAGTTGCCCATGTACCCACGCAGAAAGACAGGAAATAATATTTTGGGAGTAATGAACAGGTTCAGGACAAACAGCCTGAATAAAATTATGTGTAACACCGGTACATTTAAAACTGTTAAACCGACTCGTACTTGTTTCAACAAAACCAAGAGAAGGCAAAGTTTGTACGGTTGCCATCCGCATGGGCTGGGTAACATAAAAATTCGATGCCCCTGCATCAGCAAAATGTTTAGGCGATTTTCCAAACATTTTTGTTGCACCACGTAATCGCTGATCACTCTGCCAACCGTTATTATGCACTCCCAGCCAACAAGAAAGGGCTTCGACCGCATTTGCAACACGTATATTTTGAATCTGGTTACCTTGGCTTCGAACGTGCTCAGCAACTGCAAGGCCTAACACAGCCGTAAAAATTTGCCTACCAAACCAAACACCACCCAAACCAGGAACAGCAAGGTCATTGAACGAACGAATAGAAGCGGCAATCCCTAAAGATCTTGTTCGTCGTTCACTTACAATCTTTTCAGGTCCAAGTAGTCCCCAATACATGCTTTTCCCTCATAAGTTGATTCATTTTCCCACTACTTCAATGGCACCCGGACGAACACATCCAGATATTGTCCAGGGATCGTAACCGAGCTCTTGAGCTCGTTCATAGGCGGCTTTGTACTCCTTCTTTTCCTGTCCTGATGGCTGCCAACCACCATAGAAATAGTTATCACTTAGATTCTTTACATATTCTACAAGTTGCACCTTGTTCATTTCTTCCCAGCCTTTTTTCCACCATAACTTCTCAGCCATATACCTCATCCTTTTGTTCAAACTATGATAGATAGCTAACGGTTACTTTTTTCATTGTTCCCAAATAATTGCTTCTTACCCATCAGCCATTCAAAATGGTTACCAAACCATTACCTACCCAATGCACCCCCATCCCGAGAACCTCTTTCTCAATCCCCAACCGATACGCCTCAAGCTGGGGCCAGTACTGCCAGAACTCCTTGTCCGGATCATCTGGTTGATGGGTTTTATGATCAATAATCCAGTACCCGTCTTCCGTTTCAACCAGCAGATCAATGAACCCGGAGACAAGGATTCCATCTGCATTCTGATAGGTAACGGGAACTTCCTTGTGCAGCTCAACCGCGCCCAAGGTGTCACGGCACCAGGTTTCAAAGGCACTCACCGCCTTCTGTAGCGTTTTTTTCTGTTTTTTCGTAAAGGGAATCCCTGTTGCCCCTTCCAGTAAATGGGTTCTGTCCTCTTGATCATTTAACACCTCAAAGCATCTATGCAGGATGATACCAGTCTCTGACGGATCTTTTCCCAGGTCAATTTCCAGACCTTTCCCATAACTGCTGGTTGTAACCGTACGTTTCCCGGCAGGCTTTGCAGGCTGCAGTTCGGATGGGCATACTGTCTCCGAGGTAGTTGCAGGCACAGGACACTGTTGGATTGCCCTGAGCCCCAAACGGGGTAATGTGTTTTGGGATTCGGATACGATCTCTTCGGGGTCGGCAGCATCTTTTTCAATAACCGTACAGGAACTTTTTATTTTATTTTTCCCGATCACCACCGACTTGTTCTTGACGACCATCCCTGTATCGGCAAGCAACAGGTTCCAGTAACTGTTTTTTTCTTTCTCTTCCTGGTAGCCGGCACGTTCCATTATGAGTTGCTCCTTTGCCCTGGTCATGGCGACATAAAGGAGGCGTCTGGCATTATTCTCAGCCGCGTTCTGTAAAGGCTCCAGGAATGCTTCATTGGTTTGAGATGCATGAAACGTCGGACTGAACTCGATAACCGCCTTTTTCAAAATAGTATCCAGACTGGTCATATCCTGATACTGAATATCCAGACTCGGCAATTTGGCATCATATTCTTTGAAAGTTCCACAGACAGCAACAATGGGCCATTCTCTCCCCTTTGCCCTGTGCCAGGTTGAAAACTGGATGGCATCCCGCTCCACCACATTTGCCTTGGGCAGCGTGTTATCATTTTCAGCTCGCTTTACCAGCCAAGCCAGGAATGTCTTAGGGCCGAACCCATATAAACCTCCAGCTTCCAGAGTCTCTGGGTTGGTGGAAGTGAATTCCTCCGCCTCTGCCAGGAACCGGAGTATGTTTGCTCTCTCCTGCACGGATTCCGGCCATGTCGAGATCTCGGCAAACAAATCCAGAATCTGGATGAGCTCATGGCTTAAGGAAACAATATCCCGTGTCAGACAGTCTTTGTGTAATGGCAAAATCCTCTCCAAAACCGGATCATTTAACTCCTGGTCATTGACGAGATGGCTTATTGCCCCTTCCAGGCTTTCCTGGCCGAGTTCGGTAACACTAAGATACAGGGCAGCATGACGGTCATTGGGATCGGTAGCATACAAAAACGCATAATAGAGGAGCTGCACACTGCGGGATTCAAACCATCCTGACTCATCGATCTGCACCTGCAGGCCAATTTGCCGAAACGATTCCGCATATTTTTCAACAAGCGCATTGGTAGGCAGCAGAACGGCAATGTCGCTTCCGCATACGGTTCTATATTTGCCGTCATCCAGAACCTTGTGTTTCCCCAGGAGAATCTTCTGCACCTGGGCGGCAACGTGGTCGGCATAAAACGTATGACTTCGGCTAAATGTATTGAAAGTGACAATATGTAGAGGAGTGAGTCGGGAGGTTTCTTTTACTTTAGGCGTTAATTTCTGATATGTATCAGAGAACAATCCCTTTCCAGCAGCAGTGAGGAACTCCATCAGAGGTTTAACGGTTCTCCAGTTTGCTTTCAGCGGTACTGTTACCGCCGTTTCTTCCCTGCTCAACTGTTCGAGCAGACGATGGTCAGCATCCTGGAATCCCATAATGGCCTGCTTAACATCCCCGACCACCAGAGTCGGTATGTTCTGCCGGTACAGGGCATGGAGCAAAGAAAACTGGAGAGGATTTGTATCCTGAAACTCATCAATGACAACACAGTCGATTTGATCACCAAAATCCTGCAAAACATCGGGATTGTCATGCAGAAGTTCATGAGCAAGCCTCAGCATATCACCATAGTCAACCAAACCTCTCTCACGCTTCAAACCGGTATGTTGCTGCAGGCAGTCCTGGGCGGCATCCACCAGTGACTCGGCATGGATCAAGGCATCATCCAACGGTCCGGGATGGCAGTGCAACTGTCCTGCCGCCTCCATTACAGCCATTGCCAGTTTATCGTAATTATTCGGGAGCTTCGAACCACGTCTGGAGGTCCGGAGCGTCTGCAGCGAAACCCAGAGAGACCAGTCATTGTGTAGATTCTTGATATTTTTTGCCTTGCTCAGAGTGGCATGATCCCGTTTCATGTCATTGACATAAGTACCATTCTCACTGTAAAGATCAGCCTGGGATCCCGGAAACGTTTTCAAAATCTTCTTCACCGCAACATGAAGATCCTTGTCCAGGACTTCCCTCTTTCTCGTGCGGCCATAAAGGGTTCTAATTTTTTTCAAAAGATGGTGTCTGATTTCTTTTTTGATCCCTTCAATTCCGATAATTCGGTGTTTTTGGATCATGGCACTTAAATGAGAGCGGAACTGGTCTTCCGCGCTTCCCCGCTGAAAGCTCCATTGGTAGCCGAAGCGGGCAAGATCATCCATAATCTCGTCTGCCTTTTTGGTTGCAGCCAAAATCTGTCGAATAAGGATATCTCCCTCATCCTCGGTCAGCAGTCGAGGGAGGGGCGACCACCCACCTTCGAAACAATACTCCTGAAGCAGGCGAAGACCAAAACTGTGAATAGTACTGATATAGGCCTGATCAAGACCAAGTACCTGTTCCATTTCTACCTTAGGGTCGGCAAGCAGGGCGGAACGGATACGTTCACGTAACTCATTGGCGGCGGCCTCGGTAAAGGTGACGGCAACAATCCGTTCCGGACGTACTGTCTTTTCCCTCACCCACAGGCTGAGAGTTTCCTGAATCTTGTGTGTTTTCCCGGAACCGGCTCCTGCCGGGATAATGGTAAGTTTCGGCACTGTCTTCATTGTTCTTCCCCCTCTTTCATAAACAGACTGATCAGCGGACTGTCATCAAGAGCATAGGGGGTGATGCCCGTTTCATCAGGATACCGATCTTGATCATTTGTCATGTTCAGTTCCAACAGACCAGCTCTCAACTGCTTCATCCTGTCTTTTATGAGCTGTAATCCCTCATGGGCAATATCTTTTTCGGCGGGTTCACAGTTATCGAGAAAATCCGTACCTGGATCGCCAAGTATGGTCTGATCGCGCAGGGTGTAATACAGCGCATGCACCTGTGGACTTTTTTTCAAATGATTCTTCAATTTAACAGAATACTTTTCAGGCGGTTCACCGGATTGCAGCATCCTGCAATACAGGCTGGCCTGATGGTCAAAACCCTTGCCCATCAATTCCCGGCGCTTTGTGCTTTTGGATTTTTTATAATCCACCACAAGTAGCGCACCATTTGTACTTCGACAGACCAGGTCGGCCTTACCCCGAATAGGGTGATGGTTAAATCGTCCGCCCAGCCATACCTCCTCTGCAAGAATTTCAAGTCTGTTTTCCTGAAGAAAATCCAACCATGCCTGTGCTGCCTCACTGAATTCCCTAATCATCTGACGACGCTCTACCTGCCACTCATTTTCCAGGAGAAAAGGGAACCTTCTCTTGACAACGGAATTGAACAAAGTTTGTATCCTGGCCGGTATACGTCCTCTTTGCGGCAGGCTATTGGTACGGGTAAAAAGATTTTCAAATATTTCATGGCCAATACTGCCGGTTACCAGTACATCGAGTGTTTCCGGTGCCCATTCATAAGAATCTATGGAAAAACGCTTTAGAATCCAGGCTAACGGGGAAATCATCATTTTTTCCATGCCGCTTGGTGACTCCGGTTTTGTCTTTCCGTTTTCATCCTTTCGTTTGGTAAGCAGGTTCTCTCCCAGCTGCAGATCGTTAGCAGGAAGTACACGGGGAGAGACAGGTGTTTGCTTAGCTGCCAGAGCCAGATAGTGTATTCGTTGCCGGTCTTTTTTCTTCTCCGGGTCAAGGAGCAACTCTTGTCCGCTTTTGATGCCTTCAAAAAGAAGGGCCATGAAGTCAAGAGTGGATGTGGGAGATAACCGCTCACCCTTGCTGTCCAACAGAGGAACAAAAAAAGTTATCGACTTGGAGACGGCACGGATCTGGCGCAGGAAAAGATTTCGTCGTCTGAGAAGCAGATCCTTTTGTGTCGGCAGAAGGATATTTTGCTCTTCCAAAAGGATTCTGTCCCTCTCGGGAAAAACTGGAGTAGTTGTGGAAAGCTGCGGATATCTTCCATTAGTAAAGCCGAGAACCAGAAGATGCTGAACCTGTTGCCACGGCTCTTTTTCCGGATGAAAAATACGAATCCCCTCTTGATTAATCCCTTTGTTTTCCAGCGTAATTTGCGTTTTAGGTCGACATACTTTAAGCAGCTCTGACCAGTTCATCTCATCTGGATTATCATTAAGGAGTTCGGAGAGTTTAGAAATAATTCCCATAGCCGTTTGGCAGTATTCGGGGAGTGTTTCTGTTTGAGCAAGAAAAACTGTAAGTCCCCGAAGAGATTTTTTTAATTTCTGGGGTGAGTCAGCTTGCCTGCCATACAGAAATATTGCTGTTTTTTGCTGATCTTCCGGTATGGATTCCAGGATTTCCTTAAACGATGTGCCATCCATGAACCCCTGGGAAATTTGAACACCTGTCTCGTGCCATGGAAGTAATGGCGAAGCAAATAGAGATGCCCGCAACATTGGTGGAGGAGCATTGTGTTGTCGGCACAGGAGGAAATTATAGACCAACTCCCTGCCCAGATCCCGCTTTGCAGATATGGCTTCCAAACCGGAAAGAGGAAGCCCCGCCTTTGAAAAAATATCAGCCGCAACCTGAGTGTAGTCAGTGGATTCCGGTAATAACAGGCCGATCTTTCCTGGGAGGATGTCACATTTATTTATTAATTGCTGAGCCATGCCTACGGCGATTTCGATTTCCTGCCTATAATCCCGTACTGCGACCCACTTAAGTCCTGATTTGCTTTTTTGTTTTTCCCGAGTTTTGGAAAACAGAAACCGTTGCAGATGGCATAAACCGCTTTTTCCTCCTTCTGGTGAAGGCCAGGAAAGAAGGTTACAAAAATTAGACAGATCGATAACCGGCTTTTCTTCATCATTGCTATGTCGATTCAACATTTCGATAAGGCGAATTTGCCAGGGATTGAGTGCAGGGATGCCTTCAACATAGTGTACATCAATGCTCCGAATGGCCTGTTTACGATCTGCTTTCAGGAGCGACCTGGTCAGGCTGAGATCATTGGGATAAATTTTCCCTGTTTTTTTATGAAGTCGTAGGAGGTCAGCGACCTGCTTTTTTCCCCTTTGAGAAAGTTCTTCTGTATTGAGTTGTTGCTCTGAATTGAGAGCCCAGAGGAATTCCGACAAGGATCCAGCTACCATTGTGACCGTTGTCTCAGCATCGTAACCCATACTTTTTATCCAGAAGGCCCTGGGGATTCCGGTCATTGCCTGCTCTATTTCTTCCCGCCAGTCATCATCGGGAGTTGGAAGACAATAACTGGTTCTGGCAAGCTCAAGTAACTCCGGCCAGGTGCCGACCTGAACACCGAGAAGACTCCCTTTTTTTGAGAGTACTTTGCGGGTAAAATGGGCTGAAAATCTGTCAGGGGTAAGCAGAAATGTGATATGCATGGGCTGTCCTGAAAAAGTGAAGCTTGGCGATTGTATGCATCAGACTCACCTGGATGGTGAGGACATGAACACTGGCTAGCACCATACTTTTCACTTGTGACGAAAACGGTCACAAGTTTTTTTATGGCAAAATATTTATTCGCAAAAAAAGAACGATACCCACCAAAACCGCAATGACAGGTACCGGATTTAAACGCCAAGATTATGCAAAAGATCAGTATGTTACC
>JAJRQL010000027.1 GCA_024280265.1 Deltaproteobacteria bacterium | reverse complement strand
TCCTTATTTTTTATTTGCGTTTTTGTTTTCCTTTTTTTTTGCAAAGTCAAAGACCAGCTCATTCTCTTTCAACATGCCATACTTCTCCCTGGCCACCTGCTCCAGGTACTCTTTGTCATTCTGCAATCGCTCTATATCACGCTTCATTTGCCTGTTCTGCTGTACCAGCCTCTTCCGGTCCGCCTTCAAATCAGCCAGATACTTCTTTTGCTGGTGCAGATGATACATTCCGCTTCCGGGAGCAAAAACCAGCCACAACAGAGACAGGCCAACAATAATCAGAGAAATACGCAGCAGTCGTTTACGCTGCAATGGCGACAAAGATGTTTTAGGTTTCTGTTTCCTGATCATTGTATTATTCTTTCATAAACCCTACGGTCATTGTCCTGATTCCATAACAGCCTGGTGATTTTTACCAGCACACACAGGTGGATTCGAGATTATGTTCAAAAATTCTGCCAGACGGAACAACTCATTATGTGCCCAGCCCCTGCAAAGCCACTCTTCATCGTCAGCGCCTGCCTTGTGGGCCTCTGTACTCGATATGACGGGACCGCAAAAGTGGATCCCTCATGCCGGAAGTTTCTCCAGGAAGCCACCTGGATACCGGTCTGCCCGGAACAGCTTGGTGGCCTGCCAACCCCGCGCCCGGCTGCTGATATCCTTTCAGGAAACGGCCATGATGTCCTGAAAAAAACGGCAACAGTTAGCACCAAAGCAGGGACAGATCTTTCTGCACCATTTATAAAAGGGGCAAAACAGGTTCTGAAGATCGCCATATCCCAGGACGTATCGGTGGCATGTCTCAAGGCCAGGAGCCCATCGTGCGCTGTCTCCGGAACCATTGGTGTCACCGCTGCCCTGCTCAAGGAGCAGGGCCTGACACTGTACGAATTTTAGTGTCTTACCTCATAAAGCCAACCTTACAAAATTGTCTTTCCGCCCGATCTCTACATTATATTCAAAATGTTATCCTCGTAATATCAAGAACATGACTGTGATAAAATTTTTCACAGACCTTGATCTCGAACTAAATTCCTAATTTTTCAAGGCTGCCTGAAAACTGTAATAAAAAAAACACGAAACCATGAAAGTTTTTTGAAATCAGAAATTTAGAGTTACCAACAAGGCACTTCACCCCTCAAGGGGTACAGAAAAGAATCCAGCGACTCTAAAACGTTTTCCGACTTGTTGGGTTAGATGGCGACAACTGCTTTACTTGATCCGCATCATCCGCAGGATAATAATCCCGGCCTCATAGAGAAGATACAGCGGCCCTCCCATGAGAAGCATATTTACCACATCTGGCGTGGGAGTCAGAAGGGCTGCCAGAATGGCAATCAGCAGCAGGGCATACCTTCTGTTTCGCTCATAAAACCCCCTGGTTAACATCCCAACTTTTGCCATAAAGACCATAAACATGGGCAGCTCAAAAATCACCCCGAAGGCCAGAATAAAGATGGTTGTGAAATTCACAAAACGCCCGATGGCAATAACCGGCTGGAGATCAGCAGAACCAAAACCCAGAAGAAATTTAATTCCGAAAGGCAGGGTAACAAAATAGCAGAAAAGAGTCCCCGCATAAAAGAGCAGACAGGTGAACAGAACAAAGAAGAATAACTGTGATCCTTTAACGCCAAATGGTTTTCCCATGGCACGCCATAACACTGCCATTATCCACGGCATAATAATATACAGAGCGGCGAACAGGGCAAGCTTGACGTGGGCCAGAAAAGGCCCGGCAACTGAAAAGAAGTAGAGCTTATCTGAGAGATGACCCTGTACCATCAGCAACAATTCCGGAGTGAGAAAAAAAATCCCCGCCGTGGCCACTATGATGCTTATCCCCAGGCCACGAACTGACCTCCTCAGTTCCATAAGAAAAATTACCATACTGTTTTGCCGATCTATTGCTTCCAGGGTAGCGTCTCCATTTAAAATTATTGGTGCTAAGATTCAAAAATCCTGAAAACAAGATAGCAGATGCCTTTTTGAAAAGCAATTTGATAGAGGTTGATTTCAGATTTCAGCCATGATAGAAGACAGAGACATCTGCTATCAGCTGTTTTTTTAATACTGAAGGGAAAACACCCTCTTACCATTGAGAACCTATCCACCATGCTAGAACTTCGTTTTATCAGAGAAAATCTGGATCTTGTCCGCGAAAAAACTGCCCACAGGGGTATTCCTACTGATATGATAGAAGAGTTTACGTCAGTTGATCAGAAACGACTGAATTTACTTTCAGAGGTGGAAAATCTCAAAAATAAGCGAAATCTTGCCTCAAAAGAGATCGCCATGCTCAAAAAGGGCAGTGATGATGATAAAAAGCAGGCCGACGAACTTATCCCTGAAATGCGCAAAGCTTCTGAACGAATCAAAGAACTCGATAAGAGTCTCGGTGAAATTCAGCACAGACTGCAGGATCTGGTTCTCTCCATCCCCAACCTCTGTAATGATGATGTGCCCAAGGGGAAAGACGATGAGGATAACGTTGAGTTCAAGACCTGGGGCGAAAAACCAAACTTTGCTTTTACCCCCAGGCCCCACTGGGAAATTGGAGAAGAGCTTGGTATCCTGGACTTTGAACGGGCAGCAAAACTCTCAGGTGCTCGCTTTGCACTGTTAAAAGGTTTTGCCTCAAAATTGGAACGTGTTCTCACCAACTTCATGCTTGACCTTCACACCCAGAAGCACGGCTACGAAGAGGTATTACCTCCTTTTCTGGTAAACACCGCCTCCATGACAGCCACCGGCCAACTACCTAAATTCGCAGAAGATCTCTTTGCCATTAAGGACTGGGATCTGTACCTCATCCCCACCGCCGAGGTTCCGGTGACCAATATCTACCGGGATGAGACCCTGGACGAGGCCGAACTGCCAATAAAGTTTACAGCCTATACACCTTGTTTCCGGTCGGAGGCCGGATCTTACGGAAGAGACACCAAGGGCCTGATCAGGCAGCACCAGTTTGACAAGGTGGAACTGGTGAAGTTCACCACCCCGGAAACATCTGCCCAGGAGTTGGAAGAGCTGCTGGCCGATGCTGAAGAGGTGCTGCAGTTACTGGGACTTCACTATCGGGTGGTCACTCTCTGCAGTGGTGACCTGGGATTTTCCTCTACAAAAACCTACGATATCGAAGTGTGGCTTCCGGGTCAGAACGCTTACCGGGAAATATCCTCATGTTCTAACTTTCTGGATTTCCAGGCAAGACGGGGTGGCATCCGCTATCGTCCCGCGGGTGAGAAAAAAAGTAAACTGGTCCACACCCTGAATGGTTCCGGCCTGGCTGTGGGAAGAACTCTGCTGGCCATCCTGGAAAATTATCAGCAGAAAGATGGCAGTGTGGCCATTCCCGATGTGTTATCCCCCTACTTCAAAAAACGATTTTAAGAGTTATACAAGGGAGACAAAAAGACACTATCCCCAGGAATAGAGAGCTCTATCTGCTCCCCAACCAGAGGATTCTGTTCCTGGTATGCTGAGGGATCAAGCTGCACTTTCACCTTCAACCCACAATCCACAGTGAGTAAAATATGTTCTCTGGCCTGCTCAATCCGAAGAACCTTGCCTGTCCACTGATTTGCTGAAATCGGGCTCACTCCCTGAGAACAGCATATTTTAGCCGGATCGATATAAACCCTGCAGGGACCTGAGAGTTCAGCGTCCTGCTGTTTTTCAAGATGCAGACGACAGCTGTCGTTCAGCTCACAGAGCAGCAATCCGTCCCTCTCCTGCATCACGTTGCACCTGAAGCTGTTCTCATGCCCCCTCCCCGACAACTTCCCATGGGAGAGGATAAGGCTATGATCTGCCAGTTGCCTGCCCTGGGACAGATAATGAGTGGCCATTATAATTGAGGTACCTGTCTCTGCATTGATCCTTTTCAGGATATCAAGAATGATTTCCTGGTTTTCTTCATCGACATTTGCAGTGGGCTCATCACAGAGCAGCACATCAGGGGAAACTGCAAGCCCCCGTGCCAGAGCAACACGCTTACTCTCTCCACCAGACAACTTACGAGCATCAGCATCGCAGAATTTCTCCATGCCCACAAGGGCCAGAACCTCACTCACCCGTTGCTCCGGCTGTCGCCTTTTCACCCCGCGTACCTTCAGGCCAAACTCCACATTTTTCCAGACCGGGCCCGTAAAAAGAATGGGGTACTGATCCAGAAGCACCACCTGACGCCGCACCTGCAGTAAAGAATCTCTGTCATAATAAACCTTACTACCGCCAAATCGCAGCTCCCCCTGATCCGGCTGATCAAGAAAAGCGAGAAGTGTCAGCAGGGTGCTCTTCCCTGCACCATTGGCCCCGGTGAGGGCGTATATTTTATGCTTCTCCACCACAAAGTTTACGATATCGAGAACCTTGCGCCCCGCAAAAACCTTTGTCAACCTGTCGGCCTTATACAGCATCAGCCCAGGTCCTCCCCTGAAAAAAATGAAACAGGAGGTTCATCCCAAAGGCAATGGTCATCAGGGTGAGTCCAAGGGCTACGGCAAGGGAAAACTCCCCCTTATCATACTCAAGGGCCATGGCCGTTGTCATGGTACGGGTAAATCCCCTGGCGTTCCCGCCAAGCATCATACTGATTCCAACTTCGGCGATCACCCTGCCGAATGCCGCAATCACAGCGGCACCAATGCCATAACGCGCCTCTTTGATAATTACCAGAACCATCTGAAACTGGGTGGCCCCCAAAGTCAGGGCCGTCTTACGATAACGGTTGTCAATTCTGCTTATAGCTGCAATGGTAAGCGATGTAACCAGAGGAATAATCAAAATAACCTGCCCGATGATAATCGCCTTCTGGGTATAGAGAAGTTCTAGGGAACCAAACATGCCGCGCCGGGAAATAAAAGCATAAACCAGCAGTCCGATCACCACCGTAGGCAGGGCCAACAGAGTATTGAGACAGGTTAGCAGGAAACGCTTGCCGAAAAAGCTAGAATAGGAGACCAGGAACCCGCAGGGGATCCCAAACAGAGAAGCAATACAGGTGGAGATGATACTGACTTCCAGAGACACAGCGACAATGACAAGTAGCTCAGGATCACAACTGACAAGCAATAAAAAAGCAGAATGAAGACTATCCAGCAAGAGATCCATGGGCTGTTTGACGTTGTTGCTGAGTTATTATCAACCGAAACAGAATACCGGCACACACTACTTTACCTGAAAAGGGATTACAACAGGATAGTATCACAATATCACCGGGCATCCGGATAAAAAAAACTGCTTCCCTTCAAACCTGTAGTCAGCAATCAGCGTCTGCTCCTGAAAAAAGGGTCACCGGCGCAACGAGATACTATCACAGAATCAGATCAAAACCTAGCAATCCATCCGATAACGCTTGATCTTTTTTAACAATCCCTGGCGGGTTATATGCAGCAACTTTGCGGCCTGGGTCTTATTCCCCGAAGCCTTCTTCATGGCCCTGCGGATAAGGCGTTTTTCAAGAGATGTTACCTGATCCGGCAAAGAAAAATCATCACTTGCAGCAACCGGCTCTCCACCATAATTGGCATCTGCAAATGATCGTAATTCACGGGAACAAGTCTCCACCTGCATAAAGAGACCATCCCGGGTAAGAGCTACCAGGCGCTCCACCTCTTTTAAGAGCTGACGAACATTTCCCGGCCATGGGTACTCCTCAAAAAGAACCAGAAGATCAGGATTGAACCCGGCAATATTTTTCCGAAAACGGCGATTAATCTCCTCAAGGAAGGAAAGGGCAAGGGGAAGGATGTCTTCCCTTCTCTCTCGAAGGGGTGGAATCTCTATTTCAACAGAAAAGAGCCTGAAAAAGAGATCTTCGCGAAACCCGCCGTTTTCAACCTCACTGGCCAGATTGCGGTTGGTGGCAGAAATAAGGCGAACATCATAAGGGATAATGACACTGCTGCCAAGACGTGACCCCTCCTGTTCCTGTATTGCCCGGAGAAATTTAGGCTGTACCATAAGCGGCATCTCTCCTATTTCATCAAGGAAAAGAACTCCTCCTTTAGCCTCTTCAAAACGACCTTTCCGACTTCTGTCCGCCCCGGTGAAAGCCCCTTTTTCGTGCCCGAAAAATTCACTTTCAACCAAAGCCTCTGGGAGACAAGCACAGTTCACAGGAACAAAGGGCCGGCCATCTTTTCCGGCATTCTCATGGATCATTTTGGCAACAAGCTCTTTCCCGGTTCCATTCTCACCCTGAATAAGAACATTCACCGGGGTATCCCGCAGCACCAGCACCAGATCAAGGACCTCTCGCATGGCAGGGCTTTCTGCGATAAAACGTCCTTCTCTCACCGCATCAAATTCAAGACGGGTTACCTCAGAATCGAACTCCTTGGCAATGTGGATGATTTTCTTATTCAGCAGTATAGATTCTATGGAAATTGAGAGATATCCGGCAATCTCCTCAAGCTCCTTTTGGTTTGCAGCGTCAAACGAATCACTATCAAGGGTGTTCAGCAGCTGAATAACGCCAAGAACTTCATTACTGGTTACATTATGAATTGGAGTACAGAGGGTGTTACGGCTTTTAAATCCTGTCTGCTCATCAGCGAGGAGGTGATATCCATTTTTGTCCCGGAGATTATTTTCAATAACACTCTTACCGCCTGCCATCACCCGACCGACGATACTCCCCTGCAACGGAGCCTCTATCACATTCGCCTCAAGCCCTGTACCATACATGGAAACCAGAGAGTCAGTATCAGATTCTTTGAGAAAGATGGTACAACGCTCCACCTGCATCAGCTTCGGAAGAAGACGAATATAGAATGTAACCAGAGAGTTATACTCGTCAACCGACCAACTGTTACTCACATGAGTAAGCCGCTGCTGCAGCAGCGAGAGGCTTTTTGCAACTTCCATAAGACTCCTTTCCACTGAACTTCGAATAATAGTGAAAACTTCCTTTACAATCGAAAACTACATTTACACCTTTTCACATTTTACGTAAACAGATTTTTCTCTTATCCAACTGGGTGTTTTTTTGTCTTTAGAAAGTTTGAGACCTATGCCCAGGTTACCATTACCATGGCGGCAGCGCAGGAATACTCTTTTCAGAAAGGAAACAAAGTTGTCACTTTTATGACTTTTTTGCTGACTCAACAAAGACGCCAGGAAACACCACAACCCTAACCAGATGTTATCACGGACAATAACAGCACGTCTCCCAGATGGTACAATATTTGCTTGCATAACTTACTGTGAACAATCGCTACCTTAGCAACTTATTAAAAGGAACCTGCAATGCCACAAATATTTAAAGACGCTCTTACTGAGAGCATACCAGCAACACCCGCCTACACCCACTCACCCGGAGATCAGGATCGCCAGCCACCATCACTGGTGGCACAGCAATTGCAATCCGAAAAGCTCCTCAGTCACGATGACGAAATTGCCTATGCCAGCATCATCAGAGGAAACTTCTACGCCATTATCAGCAGCGTAAAAAAAATAGAGCCCACCACAGCTGAAATCGCCCTCCTCCAGAGAACAATCAATAGCTGGGAAAAGAAAAACAACCCCATCAAACCCGGCAAACGCCGCCTGGACCACATCCTGACAACCCTTGAATCCATTTGCGAACAATCTCCTGAAGATGCCGACACCCACTTTCTCTGTGACCAGCTGAGCATTCAGGCCCAGGAGATTGAAGAAGCCAAAGATCTACTCATCACCGCCAATCTTCGCCTTGTCTGCTCCATTGCCAAAAGATACACCGACCGCGGCTTGAGCCTGGCCGACCTTATCCAGGAAGGATGCATCGGACTGATGCGGGCAGTATTCCGCTTTGACCACAACACCGGCAGGAGATTTTCAACCTACGCCTCATGGTGGATACGACAGGCCATCACCCGAGCCATACCCGAAAAAACCAGGACCATAAAGCTCCCCTGCCATTTTCTTGTTTCACGCAATCATTTCAACAAGACCTTCAGCGGCCTGCGCAAACAGCTTGGCAGAAAACCAACAATGAAGGAGCTGTCCCGAAGCACCTACATGGATCATGACAAAATGCTCACCATCATAGAAACGAGCATGGAGCCAGTTTCCCTTGAAGAGCCAGTGGGCGACAACAGCCAGAACCTCATGGGAATGATAGAAAATGAAAACGCAGCTCTTCCCGATGATATTGTTATCACAAGCGACTTACGAAAACAGATCGAAACCATCCTCAGCACCTTGAGCAGCAGAGAGGCGCAAGTCCTTCGCCTCCGTTTTGGACTGGGCGGAAGGTGCGAGTGCACCCTTGATGAAGTTGGCAAACAGTTCAATGTTTCCAGAGAACGTATTCGCCAGATTGAGCAGGAGGCTCTAAAGCGACTGAGGCACCCCACACGCAGCGACCACATGCGCTGTTTTCTTGAAAACCACTGAAAACAAACGTGCCTTGCCAGTCAATTCTGCAGAGCGAGCTGAAGCAGCCTGTCGATAAGTTCGGTGAAGTTGAGACCGTACTCTTCTGCTGCCTGGGGTAGCAGGCTGGTCGATGTCATTCCTGGAATGGTATTGGTCTCGAGTAGATACAGGGATCCATCGGCTGCAAGTATCATATCTGTTCTGGAATAACCGCGCAACTGCAAGACCCGGTGGGCCTGCACTGCATACTCTTGAGCAAGTGCTGCAACTGCAACATCCACTTCTGCCGGACACACCTCCCTTGAAGCACCTTCCTTATATTTTGCGGTGTAATCAAAAAAGCTGAACTCCTCACCTGGAATTATTTCTACCAGTGGCAAGGGAGTTAGGTTCTCGTTGCCCAGTACACCAACAGTAATTTCCCTGCCAGACACAAACTCTTCAACCATCACCTGAGAGTCATGTTTATAGGCAAGCCGAATTCCGTCCTGCAGTTCATCTTTACACCGAGCAACACTCATACCAAGGCTGGACCCTTCACGGACAGGCTTCACAACCAATGGGAACCCGATCTTTTCAAGGAGTCGGGAAGGATCACCCCCGTCTTCCGGCCTGGCCATTTCCCACCTCGCAACCGGTAATCCATTAAGACGATATACTATTTTGGACATATTTTTATCCATGGCAAGGGCACTGCCAAGAACGCCAGAGCCCTGATACGGAATTCCGAGCAGGTCAAGAAATCCCTGCACTGTCCCATCCTCACCATGAATACCGTGAAGCAGTATAAAGGCCACATCGATATTCCCGGCCTCCTGTGCCAGCCTGCCAAGATCTGTTTTGGGATCATACCGAAACACTTCATACTTATCACGATTTATGGCCTCTTCAAAACCTGCCGCTCCCGCCAGAGAAACCTCTCGCTCCCCTGAAGTGCCACCAGCAAGTAGAGCCACCCGGATTTTATCTTCAGTACACATAACTATCCTTTTATTTGACAAGCTCATAAAAACCTGATGTTGTAAATGAATATCAACGGGGTAAACACGCTTTTTTTATTCTACCCCATGACAAGAGCAACATCCACCGCCAGCCAAAAATCCGTGCTGTTTTTTTTATACTATGGGAGTAATATGTATACATGGACAGCAATATATTTCAAAAAATTGTGCAAATTGTCGGCAGAGAGCACTGCAGCATGGAGATTGAAGAGCGTCACTGCTACTCATACGACAACAGCAAGCAGACATTTCTTCCAGATGCAGTTGCCCTGCCCGATAGTACCGAGCAAGTTGCAGCCCTGATGAAACTTGCAAACAGTAACAAAATTCCAATTGTTGCCCGTGGAGCAGGAAGCGGTACCACAGGTGGGGCCCTCCCTATCCATGGCGGAATTGTATTAAGCTGTACCCGACTGAACCGGATCCTTGAAATTGACCCGAAAAACCAGATTGCCATTGTGGAACCGGGAGTGATCACCGGGGAATTCCAGCGGAAGTTAAAGAAACAGGGCCTGATGTATGCCCCTGACCCTGCCAGTCTTAAATTCTGCACCATTGGCGGAAATGTTGCAGAATGCGCGGGGGGCCCCTCTGCCATAAAGTACGGTGTCACTAAAGACTCAATCATCGGCCTTGAAGTAGTCCTTGCAAACGGCGATATTCTGAGCACCGGTTGTCGCACCGAAAAAGGCGTAGTTGGCTACGACCTCACCCGACTCTTTGTCGGCTCTGAGGGAACCCTCGGTATCATCACCAAAATAATCACCAGACTCCTGCCCCTGCCGGAACACAAAGAAACATTCCTCCTCACTTCCAGATCCCTGCCAGAGGCAACCGCACTTGTGGCCACAATTCTCCAGGAAAACATTCTCCCCTGTACCCTGGAATACATGGACAAAACTGCCATTGCAATAGTCTCTGACCTCCTTCCCACCGCTCCGGGAAATGAGATTGAGGCCATGCTGATAATTGAACTTGATGGTAGCCGCAAACAGACTGCAGAACAGGCAGAACTCCTGAAAAAACTGGCCGCCACCAGAAAACAGTGCACCCTGAAGCAGGCAGTAACGGATCAGGAGGTTTATGAAATCTGGAAGGCCAGGCGCTCCATTTCACCGGCAACATTCAAACTCAGCCCTCACAAAACCAGCGAAGACGTGGTAGTACCAAGAAGCCAAATCCCTGAACTGGTCAGGTTCTGTGAAATTTTGAGCCGGGATCTTGAACTCACCATTCTCACTTTCGGTCATGCCGGTGACGGAAACATTCACGTCAACATCATGTCCTGCGACACCACAGATCAGGAAAAAACTAAGGTCACCAAGGCAAAAACAGCACTTTTCAAAAAGGTGCTCAGCATGAACGGCACCCTGTCCGGGGAACATGGCATCGGGATAAGCAAGTCAGCCTTTATCTCCATGGCACTCAATGATACCAGCATGATGGTAATGCGGCAGATCAAACACCTTTTTGATAAAAACAATATCCTGAACCCTGGAAAAATTTTTCCAACAGACAAGTTCAGTGACCCTTCCACCTCCTACTGAAAAATCCATTGACAGACGCAGAAGTTTTTTTTATATATGGGGATTTATTGTCGTGACTTTTTATAATTGAAATGAATTTCTGAAAATTCTTGTTTTCAGATTTTTCGTAAATATTGTTGATAACGGAGCCCCAAATGATAGAAGTTGAAGTTCGTGGAGATCTTGAGTATGCCATCAGGCAGCTGAAAAAGAAACTGCAGATTGACGGCATCAAACGAGAGCTGAAACGCCGGGAGCATTATGAAAAACCCAGTGTAAAGAAACGTCGCAAACAAGCTGAAGCTCGTCGTAAACTCCGCAAGTTTAACCGTGTCAGACGCGGCTGAGAGCAAGTAGGCTTTGCTTTACTCACGCCCGCTGTACTGAATACAACGGGCGTTTTCTCCTTTTTTTCACCACACTCTACCATCGCCGGAAAACCCCTCCCACAAGAGTTTATTTCTGCCAAGGAGCTTTTTCTCCACTATCTGATCACTGAGAAACGCTTTGCAGAAAACACGGTTTCAGCCTACAACGCGGACATTCACTTTTTTCTCAATTTTCTCATTACCAAAAAGGAAGATCTGAACCAGGTCAGCAGCAAAGTAGTTCGCAGCTTCCTTGAACAGTGCCGCAGCAGAAATATTTCACATCGCAGCAATGCCAGAAGAGTCTCAGCGCTACGAAGCTTTTTCAATTTTCTCACCGCATCACATATTATTCAAAGCAACCCATTTTCAAATATCACTTCCCCGAAAAGTGGCACAAGTCTCCCAAAAGGACTGTCAGTAGCCCAGGTGAACCGTCTGTTACAGCCTCCGGCAATTTCCACTCCGCTCACACAACGCAACCATGCCATGTTGCAGCTCCTTTATTCCACAGGACTGAGAGTCTCAGAACTGACCAGCCTCCCTGTCACCAGTTGCAACCTCACCTCCTGTTTTATTCGGGTTCTTGGGAAGGGACCGAAAGAGCGCCTGATACCCTTTGGAACCCCCGCACAAGAGGCCATTGAATCCTACCTAGACACTGCCCGTCCTATGATTCTTAAGGGCAGACGCAGCAACACCCTCTTTGTCACCAATCGCGGTAAAGGAATGACACGGCTCAGGTTCTGGCAGATAATTAAAGAGGCTGCACGTGCTGCTGGAATACGTGAACAGATATCCCCCCACAGCCTCCGTCACTCGTTTGCAACTCACCTTCTCTCCCACGGCGCCGACCTTCGCTCAGTTCAACTCATGCTGGGTCATTCAGATATCACCACAACCCAGATTTACACCCAGGTCGACCAGGAACGCCTTAAATCACTCCATAAAAAATTCCATCCTCGTGGATAAAACACGTGTGCCCCCTGCTTCACCAGCAAAGAAACACCTTATGCATTTTTACGGATGGCAATTAGTGTCTGTCCAGAAATGAGATTTTTCCTTCTAAATCGAGGCGCAGAAGAAATTTTACCGCAGGCATATACACGACAAGCTCATAAAAACCCGAAATTGTAGATGGTTAAGCAGGTAAGCGTAGAATTCGAAAACTTCACATCCGAGCCGCAAACATTTTCAATTGTTTCGGCGTACTGGAGTACGTCGTAATGATTGAGGATGTGAAGCAACGAAAAAGGCGAAGAGTTTTTACGACGCCATCATATATGATATTCCGAGGACAAAGTACCCAGCTTATTTCAACGTTGTTAATACTTGGGTGAATAATTTTAAAGAAACAAAGAATTAGGGGCAAAAGGCCATTTCCGGACAGGCACTGGTTAAAATAACTGGTAAAGAGAGAAGAATAGAGTACCATCCATTATCAGCTCCAATGATTTATTTTGTTCAATGATGAACGATCCACCTGCTCTCTTGCTATGAAAGTCATCACCTCCCACCTCAATGCGGACTTAGACAGTCTCGCCTCCATGATAGCAGTCCAGAAGCTCTATCCAGATGCAGTGATGGCCTTTCCCGGCTCCCAGGAAAAAAATGTACGACGCTTTATCAACGAAACACTCCAGTACAGATATGATTTCGTAAAACCGAAACACCTCGACCTCACCCAAATCACAATGCTCATTATGGTGGATACCAGGCAAAAATCCCGTATTGGCGAATTTGAGAGGTGCTGCAACTCCCCTGAGACAGAAATCCACATCTACGACCACCACCCAGACAACAAGGACTCCATAAAAGGGGACCTTGAGTCAATTGTACAGGTTGGGTCAACTACAACTATCATATGTCGGGAACTAAAAGATAAAAATATTCCGATCACTCCGGATGAAGCGACAATATTTGGCCTCGGCATATACGAAGACACCGGTTCCCTCACCCACCTGACCACCACTCCGGATGATCTCTTTATTGCTGCCTGGCTTCTCGAAAAGGGCGCTCAGCTCGATATTATCTCCCAGTTTCTCTCCTACGATCTTTCCTCCCGCCAGGTGAGCCTGATTCATGAACTGGGCAAGACCGCCAGATCCTATATGATCTCGGGGGTAAATACTGTTCTTGTGAATCTCACCCTGCAAAAATATGAAGATGACTTTTCTCTTATTGTACGCAGATTTATGATGATGGAAAACCTCGATTGCCTTTTTGCCCTGGTGTGCATGGAGGGACGCATCTACCTTATTGCCCGATCACGAATTCCCGAAGTCAACGCCGGAGCAATTGCCCGGGACTTCAACGGCGGTGGTCATGCTTCTGCAGCTTCAGCCACCATTCGAAACATGACCATGATCGAGGCCCAGGAACAGCTTATTCGCAGCTGTCACCGTCACATCAAACCACAGGCCATTGCCGGAGAAATGCTCTCCAGACCAGTTATAAGTATCCCTCCCGAAACATCCATTCTTGCGGCCAACAAGCTGCTGACCAGATACAACATCACTGTTCTCCCCGTTATTACCGGCAATGCAACTGACGACAGTCCTATACTCCATAAACAACTCTGTGGAACAATATCAAGAAGGATTGTAGAAAAGGCAATTCATCACAATCTGGGTTCTTTCCCTGTGAGCGATTACATGACAACAGATTTTGAGGTACTCCCCCTGAGTGCCACCCTCGCAGAAATTGAAGAGCTAATTATAGAAAAGAGACAACGCCTGATCCCCATTATCCATGAACAGAAACTTGAAGGTGTCATCACCCGGACAGACCTCCTCAATATGCTCATAAATGACCCGGGTCACCTTCCTCGGGATCTCGGTCGTGAAGACGGACATACCGCACGGGAAAAAAACAAAAACGTTCTTCAGTTGATGAGTGAAACCCTGCACCGTGACCTTATCATTCTCCTGAGGACCATTGGAGAAGTTGCAGATAGTTCCGGTTTCAAGGCTTACGCAGTTGGCGGATTCGTCCGCGACCTGCTCATGAAACAGAAGAATCTTGATCTTGACATTGTCGTTGAAGGTGATGGAATTGTCTTTGCAAAACAGCTGGTGGCCAAACTTGGCGGCAGACTCAAGAGTCACGACCGCTTTATCACAGCCAATGTAACCCTGGCAAATGGGTTCAAGATCGATGTTGCCACAGCGAGACTGGAATATTATGAATATCCGGCAGCCCTGCCAACCGTTGAACTCTCATCAATCAAGCTTGATCTCTTTCGGCGGGATTTCACTATTAACGCCATGGCCCTACAGCTCAATCCTGATAAATTCGGTACTATTATCGATTTTTTCAGCTGTCAGAACTACCTGAAGGACAAACTGATAAAAGTGCTTCACAACCTGAGTTTCGTTGAGGATCCCAGCCGTATTCTCCGCGCCATCCGCTTTGAAAAACGGATGGATTTCAAGATAGCCAGACACACCGAAAAACTGATCCAGGGAGCCGTGAAAATGGACCTCTTTGGCCAGGCAACTAACCCGAGACTGTTTGCAGAACTCAAACAGATATTCTCGGAAGAGAACCCGATACTTGCCATAAGAAGGCTTGCCGACTACAATCTGTTTCAGTTTTTGTGGCCGGACCTCTTACCTAATCTGAAACTCGATCGACGCTTTCTACACATACTGAGACAGACTCAACGGGCCCTGTCCTGGTTTTCCCTGCTCTACCTCGATGAAGAAATTGAAGCATGGAAAGTCTACCTGCTTGCCGTCATGGCCAGATCCCGTCCACAGCAGATAGAATCCTTCTGTAAACGTTTCCAAGTCCACAACCAGGTGTGCCGCGAGCTAATAATCCAGAAACTCAAGGCCGAAGAGCTTGCTAATAAGCTGTATATCAAAATCCCGGCAAAAAACAGTCTCATCCGGAATATGCTTTCCCCACTCTCCAATGAGGGGTTGCTCTACCTCATGGGAATAGCCAGAAAACTGGAGATCAAAAAAACTGTGTCCCATTATGTCACCACTCTGCACAACGTTCAACCACTGCTCAATGGTGAGGATTTAAAAAAGGCAGGCTACATCCCCGGAAAAATATTCAAGGAGATCCTTACAGCTCTTCGGGATGCACGCCTTGATGGAATAGTTGCAAGTCGTGAGGACGAGCAGGACTATCTCCGAAAACATTTCCCCCGATAAAAACTGCAACTTCCAGCCCATACCGGCCAGCCTGAAGATCAGAGTGCAACTACCTGATTTCGGCCATTAGCCTTAGCAGCGTACAGTGCCTTGTCAGCCCTGCGAATAAGCTCATCCCTGTCATCTTTCTGATGAAAAACAGCGACCCCGACACTGACCGTGACAGCCAGATTTTTCCCATCAAGTATCAGGGGGTGGTTCATAATTCCCAGCCGCAGCTCTTCGGCCATATTTACTGCCGTTTCCAGATCACATCCTTTAAGTAAAAGTATAAACTCTTCACCACCCCAGCGACACTTAATATCTGTCTCACGTAAACGGGATATTATCAGCCTTGCAATGTGCTTGAGCACAGCGTCCCCTGCAAGATGCCCATGCTCATCATTGATCTTCTTAAAATGATCAATATCAAGCAGCAACAGGGACAACTCGTCCGGCACGCGCTTCAGATCCAGTATCAGAGAGTCAAACAGCATATCAAATGCCTGACGGTTATAGAGGCCCGTCAACTTATCAATAGTTGCCATCTCTTCAATATCCAATTGATACAGAGAGAGCGTGCGATTGATGATCAGCAGTACCATAGCCACCACCACAGCACAAAACAGTAAATTCAGGAGCAAGGCACGGGTGAGCTTGCCCTGTCCTTCAAGTTCACACTGAATAACAACCAGATACCAGCCGAACTCTTTAATATAACGAACATTAAATGATACGGGATAATCATCCAGTTCATACTGCAGGGAGACAGAATCAACGCCTGCAATCTCATTCAAAAAGGCATCACTTTTGATAAACGTTAACAAGTCCAGACGTTGTTCTTCATCGACAGCAACCAGATCAGCATTCAGCATTACCTTGCCCTTGCGATCAATGAAGAGAATGCTTCTCCCATATTGCTTCTGATAGGCAAGGATGCGTTCTTTCATCTTCCCAACAGCAAGGCCTATTCCTGTAACACCAATGAATTTTCCATCATAATCATGAACCCGGTAATTGATAAAAATAGTAAGATCATCCTGATTAACCTGATCGACATCAACGTTAATTTCATAATCCTGTTTCAGCTCTCGTACCCGAAAGTACCAGACATCTCTCTCATCCTGTTCCAGAACCTGCTTCACGACCCCGCTTGGATGGTAATATTTTCTGGTTGCCTCCGATACAAAAAACGCGGTAACTGCACCATATTCTCTTATAATTTCACGTAAGTACCGCACAACAGCCTCTTTGTCTTTTTCGCCATCGTTCACCCAGTCATACAGAAAGGTGTCAGATGCCATAACTGAAGAGATAAGTATTGGCTGCAGAAGGTCACGCTGGATTTCAGAATAAATTGTTTCGCCAGTGAGGGGCAGTTCAGTATAGGTCAACTGATACCGCAAAGAAGAAACTGCAACAAAATAGCTGAACAGGCTGGTGAGCAGAAACCCAACAGTGAGCAGAACACTAACAAAAATAATCAGACGTTTTTTTTGTTGCAACATACAGTTATCTATTCTGTTAATGGTATCCGAGTAGTCTGGACATTACATCAAGTAAAGGGAATATGCCTTCAGCAAAACCATCAAGTTACCACTCCCTAAAACACAGGGTATCGCATTTTGCCGGAAAACAGAAATATTGTTTTGTGTCAGTTTGAGAAACACCCCCTGAAGCACACAGTCCAAGCAGCATACTCTACGGGACATTCCAGTATTAACAGAATTTAAAACCACTCACTATCGAAAATACAGAATTTTTAACTTGCATTTCCCTAACTCATGAAATATATATTTACAACAAGACAGACAAAACAATTCCCGAAACGCCAGGATACAAAACAATGCATCACGAAAACAGCAACACCATCTTTGATAAAAAAGATCTGGCCATCCTTAACAGCCTGCAGACAGACTCAACCATTACCAATGCAGAACTGGCAAAACAGGTGGGTCTTTCGCCATCTGCATGCCTCGGAAGAACCAAACGTCTCAAAGAGACCGGACTGATAAAACAATTTGTTGCAGTACTCGATGAACAGAAGGCAGGCCTGGAAGTGGTCACCTTTGTTTTTGTGACCCTCAGCCCCCATGACAGAGAGACCACCGAGTTATTTTTAGCCACCATCCGTGACATTCCCAACGTTATGGAATGTTACAATATTTCAGGAAACTATGACTATCTGCTAAAGATCCTTTCCCCTTCAATCAGTGCATACAGAAATTTTGTAATCGATACCCTTATTGAGGTTCCTGGAGTTGGAAAGGTTGAGACCACCGTGGTGTTAAGCAGTGAAAAACAGTCGCATCAGCTGCCACTCACCGATTCACGACTATGGGGTGCCTTGAAAAATTAGGCTTTTCGTTCAAGATCAAGGCACTCGAAAAACGTTTAGCATAACGCAGAGGTTGGGCGAAAAAAAATTTTGCAAAACAGTCTCATGGAACATAAGGAGAAAGTATATGAACATCACTATCAATGGTGAAAAAGAACACCTCACCGGCCAGGCCATTGCAATTTTAGACCTGTTAAAAATAAAGAATGTTGAATCGCCGGAAATGGTTTCTGTCCAGCTTAATGGGGAAATCGTGGATCAGAGCCAGTATCAGAGTACAACCATCACAGACAATGATGAACTCGAGTTTCTTTACTTCATGGGCGGCGGAGAAGAACAATGACAGGTTTCACCACCACTGCAATACACGGTGTCCGTTCAAAAGAGACGCCTCACGGGACGCTGCGGGTTCCGATTTACGACAGCGTCAGCTTTGAGCATGAGGATTCCAAAGCTATTCAGCAGGCATTTGAGGGAAAACGGCCAGCACACACCTACTCCAGAATATCAAATCCAACGGTGACCCACCTGGAGCAAACCTTACGTTTATTGTCAGGCGGGGTGGCTGTCCTTGCTGTTTCTTCTGGAATGGCTGCAATTTCAAACACTATCTTGGCTCTTGGTTCTTCAGGAAAAAACATAGTCACTACCAGGCACCTCTTTGGAAACACCCTGTCACTTTTTGAAAAAACCCTTTTCGCCTGGGGTCTCGAAGTCAGATATGTCTCTATGAATGACATGAGTGCAGTTGATGCCGCCATTGATAAGGATACCTGCTGTGTATTTCTTGAAAGTATCACAAATCCGCAGCTGGAGGTTGCCGACTGCAACGCCATATCAGCGGTTGCCGGTAAACATGGGGTTCCCCTTGTAGCTGACAATACCCTCATGACTCCTTACCTCTTTAACAGCAGGAAAAACGGGGTGGACATTGAGATACTCTCCAGTACCAAATATATTTCAGGGGGAGGGACAACTGTTGGTGGAATTATTATAGACAACGGCACTTTTAACTGGAGCCAGTCTGCTAAACTGAAAGAATACGCAACCCAATACGGGCCAATGACCTGTATCGCCCGACTTCGCCAGGAAATTTACCGCAACGTTGGTGCCTGCCTCTCCCCCCATAATGCCTCCATGCAGAGTCTTGGCCTGGAAACATTAAGCCTCCGCATTGACAAGAGCTGTAAAGGGTGCCTTGAGATTGCACATTTTCTCAGCAGACACCCCTCGGTCATGGCGACCCACTACCCCGGCCTTTCGAATTCAGCAAGTTATGGTATTGCCAGAAAACAGTTCGGATCACAATCCGGCGGGATCCTCACTTTTGACTTGAAAGACACCGAACAATGCTTCAAACTTATGGACTCACTCAATATCATAAGAAGAGCTACCAACGTAAATGACAACAAAAGCCTAATTATCCACCCTTGGTCCACCATCTTTGCCGAATATTGTGATGAAGACAAGTATAGCACGGGAATTCGGCCAACAATGCTCCGACTTGCAGTGGGCATTGAAGACACGGATGATTTAATAAAAGATCTGAAACAGGGACTGGAACAGTTATGATGGATTTCACAGAAGACCAGCTTGAACGATACAGCCGCCACATTCTCCTCCAGGACGTGGGAGTAGAAGGACAGGAAAAACTCCTGAATGCAAAAGTACTTCTTGTGGGGGCTGGCGGGTTGGGTGCCCCGGTATCACTTTATCTTGCCGCTGCAGGAATTGGAACCATCGGCATTGTTGACAATGACGTTGTGGATCTGTCCAACCTGCAGCGCCAGGTGGTTAACTTCCATAAGGACATAGGTATCCCGAAAGTTAACTCTGCACGGGATAAAATGATAGCCATCAACCCTGATATTACGGTAAAAACCCACAAAACATTCCTTTGCGCCGACAACATCCGGGAGATCATCAGAGAATATGACTTTGTGGTGGAAGGAACTGACAATTTCCCGGCTAAATTCCTTATTAACGACGCCTGCGTCATGGAAAACATCCCCTTTTCACATGGTGGCATCCTGCGCTTTGACGGACAGACCATGACGATTGTACCTGGTAAATCGTCGTGTTATCGCTGCACTTTTCGCACCCCTCCCCCGCCAGATGTCGTACCAAGCTGTTCTCAGGCAGGTGTTTTAGGGGCCATTGCCGGAATGCTCGGCACAATTCAGGCGGCAGAAACACTTAAATATATCACCGGTACAGGAGACTTGCTCACAGACACCCTCCTCACCTTTGATGCCAAAAGTATGAACTTTCGTAAAGTACCACTGAAAAAACGGAAGGATTGCCCAATCTGTGGTGAACACCCAAGCATTACCAAACTTGAGGACGCAGCACAGGCAGTCTGCGGAATCTAACCCGACAAATCGGAGAACTTTTTAGAGTCGGAGGACTCTTTTCTGTACCCCCTTAGGGGAGGGGAGTGTAAGTGCCTTGGTGGTAATTCTAAACTTCTGATTTCAAAAAGCTTTCACGGTTTCTTATTTTTTTTATTACAGTTTTTATGGAGTAATACCCTAAAGAGCTAAGAGGAAAATAATGGTAATAAATCAATCTGTGCTCTCAGCAATAACAATCCACGCGACAAAGGAACTCCCGCATGAGGCCTGTGGCTACCTTGCTGAACGTAATGGGATCATTGAACAGCACTATGAAATGACAAACATTGACAAGGCAGCGGATCACTTTTCAATGAACCCCAGTGAACAATTTGCAGCAATCAAAGAGATGCGCAAGCAGGGGCAGAAACTTGCCGCAGTCTACCACAGCCACCCAGAAACACCGGCCAGGCCCTCCGAAGAAGATATTCGGCTGGCCTACGATCCGGGCATCAGCCATGTTATTATTTCACTGGCTGTTCCGGAATCCATCAGTGTCAAAGCATATAAGATAACATCAGGACAGGTCTTTCCTGAAAACATTGAGATCACCCCGGAGGCTTCGAAAACAAAATGAACGCGAAAAAAACGATAGATGCGGTAAAAAACTGCAGGGGAATAGGATGTCCCATGAACATGGTTCACACCAAGGTCGCCCTTGCAAAACTGTCTTCCGGGCAGGTGCTCGAAGTCATCCTTGACGATGGAGCCCCGATCAACAATGTCCCTGGATCAGTTGAAAGAGAGGGGCACACCATTCTCAAGAAAAATTGTCTTGAGGACGGCAGCTGGTCTCTCCTTATTGAAAAAGTATAGTCCCGACTTCGCTCAGGCGATTCAGAACAAAAGGGGGAGGTAACGAACAGCAGCACTTCCCCCCGGGATCATGCCTTATTTTTTTGCCTTCGAAAAGACCAGTTGACCACCAAGGTGCCCTGCCATACCGACAGCACCAAGCAACAAAAGAGACAACATCAGAAAAACCCAGCGGGCTGAAGATGCCACCACCAGGACATCCGGCTGTATCAGTTTCCATATAATAAGCACTGCCAACACAGTGACGGCGACAACACTTGCCACGATCTTCACCTTGAAAACAGACGTGCTCACTCCCTGGTACTTTTTCTGCCAGGTCACATACCCTGATAAAATCACAACAGGCATGCTCAGAAATACAGCAATCATATTAAAAAGGGCCGCTGTCTCAAGGCTGCTCACCTTAAAGACAACCGCAATGATAAAAAACACCACAGCAATCGGAACAATTCCGTTGGGGCTGTGGACACTGATAGGGTGGAGGTGATTTTTCACCATGTGATCATTCAGCATGGCAATAAACCCGGTGGAGCGTTCCTCCACCGTATCATCGTCGGGTATTCCATCCTGGGCAGCGCCCTCAACCACGGCTGTTACTTCAAAAAACTTATCCGGCCCCGCACCGCAGACAGGACACTTCTCCGGTGGCTCCTCACCCTCATGAACATACCCACACACTGAACATTCCCACTTTTTCATTTCATAACTCCCAATCTCTCTATTTTTGTTGTTTTTTTTACACTACTGAAGTTTAGAGTTTCACGCACCAATCCATCATCATGATGGAAGCGGATGACTTTCAGTTAAATTGTTCTTTGACATAAAGCCACTATGGCTTTTTATCATATATTCATCGTCTGGTGGAGGATTACCCTCAATTGGAG